>CAYSER010000006.1:0-20492 GCA_964430205.1 uncultured Candidatus Peribacteria bacterium
GAGATCATCGGTCAGGGTAGGGTAGCGGAATTCGGCAAGAGAGCAGCAGCCAACGAAGACCTCCATTTGGATGCGGTCGAAGGCAATATCGTAGGCGGAGGATTGACCAATACGTCCAATGATGCGGCAGCGCTCGTGTATCCACAGGTACTCAGCGGAGGTACGACGGCACATAGATACTTCGCTTGCTATCCTACCGAGAACGAAGCGTTCATCAACGCGATCGAGAAGTGCGAGAAGATCGCATTGCTCGTGGACTTGGTGGATTCGTACAAAGGCATCGACAAGATCATCGCATTGAAGAAGCAATATAGAGCTACCGGCAAGGTCATCGGCATGAGACTCGATAGCGGAGATCTTGCTGACCAAGCGGTGTATGCATTGAAGCAATTGCAGGCGCATGATATGCTCGACCCCAAATTGGACAAAATCGTCGTCGCCGATATCTCTACGGCGGATGATGTGAGACGCGTAGAGAATGCAGTCACTGCTGCATGATTCGACCCCAAACAATTCATCCAGTACGGGCTCGGCGGACTCTTGGTCGCGAGAAACAAGACGAGAGATGCCTTGTCCGGAGGATACAAATTGACCGCGACCGAAGACGGTGCTACCGGCAAGCTCTCCAATGATGTAGACAAGGAGCCGATTCCCGGCGATACTAATATCGAACTCAGGGACGGCGTAAGGGTCATCGTTCAGGAAGAAGAGGAGATGCAGGGAGATAGATTGTTGAAAACCGTCTACAGCGAAGGCGTTTTGCAGTATGATGATAATGATCTGCAAGCGGTCAGCGATGCGAGGCAGCAGCTTCTCAAGACGTTCGAGGCAAGCAAATGGGAGACAAGAGAAAGTGATCTTACGAGAAGCATCCATGAAGCGGTCAGGGAGAGATTGTTGGATAATCTAGATGAGCATATCTCCATGAACAAGCTCTATGCACGCTGAGAGGAAGTCTTCGGCAAGCAAGAGACGTTCGAGCTCCGGATGTGAGAGGAAAACCAAGCGCTATGAGGCGCAAAGCCATATGATCTCCTACAGGATCAAGCATCCAGGTCACTGCTCTACGCGGAGCTTGCCAGGATCGAGCAGGGGATATTTTGTTAAGATATAGACATTGACATTTTATAGTAAATATATATAAGATAAATAAATAAACAAAAAATAAATCAAAATAAATCATATGAAAAGATTCATTCTGACATCGATGATGGCCTTGATATGCTTCTCGATGTTCGCATTCCATATCCCGGAACGCCCCAATCCACCCAAGCTGGTGAACGATTATATCGGACTCTTGCAGCCCGATCAGATCCAGGCATTGGAAAAGAAATTGGTCGATTTCAATGACAAGACCAGCATCCAGATCGCTGTCGTCATCCTCGATGACCTCGGAGGCGAAGATGCTAAAACCGTTGTCGATGAATTAGGCGAAAAATGGGGTGTAGGCCAGAAAGGGCTCAATAACGGTATCGTCTTCATGATCGTGAAGTACGGCGAGAAGGCGATGGATGAGATGATCGAACAGAAACATGGTGATTGGCAGATTGCGGTCGGCGACGGTCTGGGAGAATACCTTACAGACAATGAGGCTTTCCGTATCGGCAATGATGTGTTCATCCCTCATGCAAAGAAGGATGAGTATTATGCCGGCATCGATGAAACCATCACTACCATGCTGCAGAAACTCGGTCCTATTGGCTGGGAACAGCGCCAGGAATTCATCAAGAAAAAAGAGGCGGAACGCGCTGAAGCGGCTCGCAATTTCTTGCAGGGACTCCTGTACACCGTGATAGCCCTGGCTATCATAGTATTGGTGGCATTGCTTATCGTAATAATTCGGAGAGAACATCGCAAAGCTCATGAGCTCCGCGAACGCAGAGCATCATTGAAGAAGAAATTCGATGAGGATCTCCAGACCTATGAGACGCTGTTGAATCAGCTTCCTTCCCTAAAGGATGACTATCCTGATTGGGCAAAAGCAAAGCAAGAAAAACTCTTTCAGGAGATAAGGATGCTCAAGTTATCGTGCAAAGAAGCCATCCAAAAGTTCCCTGATGCCATCACCAACAATCTCGTGCTAGCTTCCGGATACATAGGCAAACTGGAAGATGTCATCGATGATATCCAAGGATTTACCGAAGGATTCGATGCTATCGGAACTGAGGTCAAGAAGTACGAATATGAGGCACCTGCTAAACTTAAGACGGTGAAAAGCACGATGCAAATGCTCAAAGAGTATATCTTGACTACACAGAAGAGTGGCTATAAGATGGTAGCATCCATGGCCAAACAGGAGTCATTGCAGAAAGAGATGGACAAACTCGAGCAGCTTGCAAACACAGGCAAAGCTCAAAGCAAGGAGCTTTATGATCAGAGCATCGAGTTCAAGAAAGCATTGGATGTAGTGACTCAGGAGATCTCTATGTACCTGAACGCCGAGGACGAGACCAAGACGCTCATCGCAAAGACAGAAAAGGATATCGAGGCATTGCCTGCCAAGAAAGCAGAGGCTCAGCGTATCTTGGACCAGCTCAAAGCTGAGTGTCCGGAGGACAACTGGTCAGAACTTTCCCTCGGGATGTCTATGGTTTCCGGACTGCTCGAGCAGTGTACATCGCTCAAGCGTCAGGCTGAGCAGAAAAATAGCTTTGATATCCAGGATTTCACAACTGCCAAATCGCTTGCGAAACAAGCCGATCAGAAGATGGAAGTCATCTACGAGTGCTTCCACAACATCCATGAACGCAGTAATGAGATCCACAACACCAAAGCGAACTTCCCATCGCTCGTCAAAGGAGCCAAGACAGCTATCGCATCAGCGGAATCCAAATGCAACGATTCGGATGTCGAAAGCGGAGCTAAACGCAAACTCTCGGCAGCCCAAAGCAAGCTCAAGGAAGCGGAAACAGCAGCGTCACGATCCCTCGTGGATTGGCTGATCTGCTTAGCGCTCATCACGGCAGCCAAGAACATGGCAGTAGAATCGTATCAGATGGCTCAGAAAGACATCGACGATGCGAAAGCCGCCAGAAAGGCGGCCGCAGCAGCAGCGGCAGCGGCAGCGCTGGCAGCAGCTGAAGCAGCTGAAGATGCACGGATAGAGAGGGAACGTGAGGCAAACGAAT
The DNA here is from genome assembly GCA_964430205.1 of uncultured Candidatus Peribacteria bacterium. Lineage (GTDB taxonomy): Bacteria > Patescibacteriota > Gracilibacteria > Absconditabacterales > Absconditicoccaceae > CAJBLF01. Next base: position 3,129 of record CAYSER010000006.1, read on the forward strand.
CAAAGATATCCTATTCACCTTCATTGGATAACGACAGTGGCGGAGGATTCAGCGGCTTCGGCGGCGGAGGCTTCGGCGGTGGCGGCGCTGGCGGAAGCTGGTGATCCGAGTTCGTATGATAGGTAATCATCTATGGCAGACCTGTATCTTGGGTCTGCTTTTTTCGTATATTATTAGTTGACATTTTATGCTAAATATATATAAGATTGATGATGCGATAATTAACACTATCTATTCTATGGGAGATGCGAAAATCCCGAGACACAAAGAGTAGCGAAACAAAACAAAATCGAAAAAACATGAACAAATTAGTGAAAACATTACTCGTAGTGGGCATCATTGCTCTCGTATTCATCGGCGGGTGTTCCACCCTTGTCGGTAAGTACAACTCCATGGTAACCAAACAGGAAGCGGTCAATACCGCATGGTCGCAGGTGGAAAATGTCTATCAGCGTCGTGCAGACCTTATTCCCAATCTGGTGAACACCGTGCAAGGGTACGCCAATTTTGAGAAATCTACCCTGACTGCAGTGATCGAAGCCCGCGCCAAAGCGACGCAGGTGACCATCAACCCTGGCGAAAATTTGACACCGGAGAAGCTCCAGCAATTCACCCAGGCACAGGATGGCTTATCATCCACCTTATCACGACTTATGGTCGTGGTGGAAAAATATCCTGACTTGAAAGCAAATGAAAATTTCATGGCGCTTCAGACTCAGTTGGAAGGCACGGAAAACCGTATCACGACGGAACGACGCAAATTCAATGAGGTGGCGAGGGATTACAACACCTACATCAAAAGGTTCCCCAACAACCTCCTGACGGGCTTAGGCGATTTCCAGCCCAAACCGTATTTCGAAGCTGACAAAGGCGCTGAAAAAGCCCCTGAAGTAAAATTCTAAAACAAAATGAAGAGAACTATGAAAAAATGGTTATTGCTGCTTTGCAGCATTATTATCGTCATGCTGACCGGGTGTCAGACATCGACAGATGTTATTCCCAAGCCTACGGGCTATGTGAATGACTTCACCGGCAAAACCCTGACCAAAGACCAGATCACGATCCTCAATGCGAAGCTCAAGACATTCCAGGACAGCACATCCGTCCAGATCGCAGTCGTGATCATGCAATCACTCGATGGCAACAATCTCGAAGAATACACCAACAAAATCGCCTCTACCTGGGGCGTCGGCCAAAAAGGGAAAGATAACGGCGTCCTCGTGGCATTCTACATAGATGACAAGAAAGACCGTATCGAAGTCGGCTATGGGCTCGAAGAGAAATTGCCAGATATCGTCTGCGGGTGGATCCTCGAAAAGGAGGTCAAACCCAACTTCAAAGCTGAGAAGTACTACGAAGGCGTAAATGTCGCCGTAGACAAGCTCATGCTCAGCATCACCGACAAAGGCAAGTACCAACAGGAAGCCATTACGGGGGTGAAAGAGGAAAAACAGGTTAATCATGCACTGATCTTTTTCGTCATCCTAGCAGTGATTGCTGGTATCCTCGGGTATGCGCATTGGTCGGTTTCCGGCATCGCTGGAGGCATCGGTGCACCCATCGTCTGGTGGCTCGTGTTTGGCAGCTTGTCCTTGACTATAGGCATCATTGCTGCAGTCATCGGCATCATCTGCGGCTTGATAGCCTATGGAGTCATGTCGGTATTCTTCGGCGGAGGCGTATCTGGATCCGATTTCGGTGACGGAATCTTCTTCGTAGGAGGAGGAGACAGCGATGGCGGCGGAGGATTCGGCGGTTTCGGCGGAGGAAGCTTCGGCGGAGGCGGTGCATCCGGTGGCTGGTGATCAAAGAAAAAACACATTAGTAACAAAAAATTCAATTAAGTATCCTATGGAAGAGTTCTTGACAGAAGAAGAAAAAACCCGCATCCAGGAAGCGATAGCCAAAGCGGAAGAGACCACCGCCGGTGAGATCAGGGTGGTAGTGGCCAATAACTCCAAGAATTTCGAAAGCACGCGCAAGCATGCTGAAGAAGCATTCAGGAGGTACGGGCTGCATCTGACCAAAGATCAGACCGGGATATTGATCTTTATCTCCGTGGAGGAGAAGAGGATCGAAATCCTTGCCGACAAAGGCATCGATGCTAAGGTTCCGCAGTTCACCTGGGATAACATGGTAAACAGAATGATTATCAGGATCCGAAGCAATGCTACCTGCCAGGGCATCTGTGAACTGGTACAGGAAGCTGGTAAGCTTCTTACGACTCATTTCCCCATCCAGCCGGATGATGTGAATGAACTACCCAATGAAGTTATCGAAGAAAAGTAACCAGCAGAGATGCTGAATATCTATCCCGGTGTATACTCCGGGATTTTTTTATCCAATTTTCTTATTGTAATTTTTACATTTTCTCTTGATTTCGGAGAAAAAATCGTTATCATCCTGATGATGAAAAGGTATTAGCTATACAGAACATAGGAGATTATATTTTTTTATCATCTACTTATTGTATAAATTACAATTATTTATTCGCTCACTACTCTCGTCATGAAAATCTGAATTGCACAGATCAACACCAAGCTCGGTGATATCGAGCACAATACCCAGAAGATCGAGGAGACGATCAGGAAAATAGGTGATCAGGCCGACGTCATCGTCTTTCCGGAGATGGCCATCACGGGGTATCCGCTCAACGATTTGCTTGACGATGAAGATATGGTCAAAAGACAGAAGGAAGCGGTATATAGGATCAGGGACCTGGTGAGCCAGACCAATGAGCATCTCAAGGTCATCCTCGGATGCATCGACTACAACGAATCAGAAGTGTTGCCATCAGGCGAGATGAAGAAGTACAATGCGGCAGCCATCATCGGCAAGGATGTCCAGATGTATCACAAGAGATTGCTGCCCAACTACGACGTCTTCTTCGAACAGAGATATTTCACTCCAGGGACGGAATGACTGACGTTCAGGGTAGCGAAGGATCTCAAAGGCGCAATGACCATATGCGAAGATATCCGGGATGATACGTATGCTACCAAGCCAGTCCATGAATATGCAACCAAGGATGTTGATGTGATCTTCAATATCTCCAGTTCTCCTTACACCAAGGATAAGATGAAGGAAAGGGTGAGATTGCTCGAAAGGCATGCTCAGGAGAGCGGAGCACATATGGTCTATGTCAATCAGGTAGGAGGACAGGATGAGCTCGTCTTCGACGGTGCGAGCATGGTGATGACGCCGAGAGGATGTTTGCAGCATGTGAGCAAGAGATTCGAGGAGGATATCAGTATCGTAGATACGGATAAGGAATGCCATGATTATAGCTTCGATGTCATCACAGAGGATCAATATGTCTATGCACAGATGGTCGATGCAATGAAGCTAGGGCTCAAGGACTATCTCGCCAAGACCGGTATCCAGGATGTGGTGATCGGCGTCTCCGGAGGTATCGATTCGGCATTGAGTCTCTATCTCCTCGCACAGGTGCTTGCACCAGAACGCATCCATGCGATCTATATGCCGACCAAGTTCAATAGCGATGAGTCATTCACATTATCTCAGCAGCTCGCAGACAATCTCGGCGTACAGCTTCAGGTAGGGGAGATCGATGCTTTGGTCAAGAGCTTCGAGGTCTATGGAGAGGAAAAACTTGGGAAGAAGCCAGAATGAATCACTCATGAAAATATCCAGGCACGCATCAGAGGCATGATCCTCATGAATATCGCCAACGACGTCAAAGGGATGGTCATCAACAACTCCAACAAGACAGAACTTGCGATGGGCTATGGAACGCTCTATGGAGATCTGATCTGATGATTGTCATTGATGGGAGATCTTAACAAGAGGGAGATCTATGAGATGGCGCAGTTTATCAATCATCGTTCCGGCAAGGATCTCATCCCTGAGCGTATCATCACGAGGAAAGCATCAGCTGAACTGGCTGAAGGACAGGTAGATCCCTTCGATTATATGAAAGTATCAGATGCTATAGAAGAATTGCAGTTCGGTGCGAGTCTCCAAGAGGTCGCAGAAAAATACGGATTGGAACTCGAAGAGGTGAAAGCATTGAGAAAGAGGATCAGGGTCAATGAATTCAAGATCAGGCAAGCGCCTCCCGTCATCAAGCTCAAAGAGAGATCAGTCGGTATCTGAAGACTCTATCCTATCGTGGAATAGGCGACGAATATGGCTCCGGCGGATACCTCTCTCAACCAGTCTCTCCTGTCTTTATTTTATTACCACAGTTTCCATGCAAGAACGTATTCGCTATTATCCCCTCCTTGATGAGAGCAGGCCTAAGGCGCTAGCATTGAAAGCACAGATAGAGAGCGGTTTTTATAAGGACCTCATCACGGATGACGAAAGCAAGGCGAACGCCTATCTCGTCGGCGGCGGAGATGGATTTATGCTTGATGCTATGAAGAGAAAGTATGATTTTAGCAGGTCGCCCGAGGACAATAAACTCTTCTTCGGAGTGAACTGCGGAACACTCGGATTCCTGCTCAACGACCTCCAGGGGGTGGAGAGGCTCCCCAGGACGAGAGAGGAGATCGATATCGTCAAGGGCTATATCATGCAAGTCGAGATCCTCAAGAAGGACACCAGCAAAGAGATCAGATATGCGATCAATGATGTCGTAGTAGGAGGCAACGTCTTGGATTATTTCAAGTTCTTCGTCGAGTGAACGACAATCAAAGAGGAATTCTACGGCACCGGGATGATGGTCTCCACTGCACTGGGGAGCTCAGCGTATCGGCTCAATAACTGAGGTCCGCTGATGTCATCCGGAAGCGATATACGATGAGTGAGCGGCATCGCCGCATTGCCGTTCCGTCCCAGAGGGATGAGGCCGGAGCCGCTGACTATCAAGATCAAAGGAAGGAATCCAGCACTGGTGGGTGTCGACGGCTATCAAGGCAAGGTCGATGATATCGAAGGACTCACCATTACACCGACATCGCATGCTACCAGCGTGGCATTCCTCAAGGACGAGCACTTCGCCACCAAGAGGATGCTCCTTTCCCAACAGAAGATCCTATGAGAACATATATAGATCTGACCTACTTTCCCTCTCAATCAATCTCAATCAATCTCAACCAGTCTCAACCAGTCTCAACCAGTCTCAACCAGTCTCAATCGATCTTTTACCCCAATAACCACATAAGCCATGAAGACATGACTATTCATCACTCGTTGCCAGCCTGGATTCCATGATGGACATATCGATAGCATACAGGAAGCTCTAGATGCTGGGATGGAAAAGATATTGATTGGTGTGGGATCGGCCGATAAGGAATTTACCAAAGACAATCCTTTCACTTATGAGGAAAGAAAGCATATGATAGAGGTGTCTATGAAAGAATATTTTCCCAATATGCCCATAGAGATCTATCCTATACCACATTCAAATGACAGTGAACAACGGAAAAAATACATTCTCCATACCATCCCGGACTTCCACTACATCATCAGCTCCAACCCTATGGTTCGAGAAGGATTTGCGGGGACGGATAAACTATTCTTTCAGACAAGCATCACCACCAATACGAGATCATCGATATTGAGAAATAAGATATCCATGGGAGACTATGCATATTTATACAAAGTATTACCAAGTGATGTGGTTGTGTATCTCAAGGAAATACAGTCTTTCGAAAGGTTGAAAAATATTTTCCATGAGGAAAGGGTGACACCCAATATCGTCACTGACGCTATATTTTTCGATGAAAAAGGAATGTTGGTGCTGATCCAAAGGACCAACGATCCCCAATGAATAGCCCTACCATGATGATTTGTCGATTACGGAGAAAGCACCGAAGATGCGTGCATAAGGAAAGCAAAAGAAGAAACTTGAGCAGATATCAAAATCAAAAGATTGGTGTGAATCTATGATAATCTTGGAAGAGACCCACGCGATCATAATATAAGTGTAGTGTATCATGCAGAATTAGTGTGAACGGAAACAAATTGGGATACAGGGAATAAGAAGGTAGTGAAGGTAAAACTCGAAGAAATAGATCAGATATATTTTGCTTTTCCTGATCATAAAAAAATGATAAAAGCAGCATTCCAAAAATAATATTTTTAGATAATAACCCCAAGAGAAATGCAAAACAAAAAAACGTGATTATTTATTACCCGTGCTCAGCCATGATTACATGCTGGTCAGGTTGATGGTATCAGACAAGCTGTCGCTCAATGAATGCAAAAGATCATCATAGGAGTGGGATCGGCAAATAAGGAATTTACCGGTGAAAACCCGTTTACCTACGAAGAAAGGAAACACATGGTAGAGCTGAGTGCAGAGGCGGTTTTACAGAATATTGAAGTAGAGATTCTCCCTGTTCCTGATCTCTGAGACAATGAACAATGGAGGGAGTACATCCTCAATAATGCCCCTGAATTCCAATATATAGTGACCGGTAATGCTCGAGTACAGGAAGTGTTCAAAAATACCGACAAAATAATCATACCCCTAGAAATAAGGGAATTCGTAAAATGATCAACGATAAGAGGCCAGTTAGCAAGTAACAATATAGAAGAACTGAATAAGGTATTGACTCCTGGTGTAGTGGAATATTTACAAAAGATAAAAGCACCCCAAAGACTCAGAGAAATATTTAATAAGGAAAGAAAAACACCGAGTCTGGTTGTAGATGTTGTCTTGTTGGATGAACAAGGAAGATTGATTCTGATCCAGAGAAAAAATTTCCCCCAATGACCAGCCTTGCCAGGATGATTTGTCGATTATGGAGAAACCGGAAAAGCTGCTGCAATCAGAGAGGTACAAGAAGAGACATGACTAGAAATTGAAATAGAAAGAGATTTATGAATACGAGACGAACCCAATAGGGATCCTCGTGCACATAACGTCAGTCATGCATTCACCGGGAAAATCATTGGATGAATTTTGGAGGCTGCAGATGATGCCAAAGCAATCATTAAGGTACATCCCCGTGATTTGGATCAGGTGGATTTTGCATTCCCCGATCACAAGGAGATGATCCAAAAGGCGATCTTCGGATAAAAAAAACGTTTAAACGACGAACCGTCTAAACGTTGAAATAATTATGCAACAGCATCACAACACCTATGCCTCATTCCGGCGTGATGGAATTGGTGCCGGAATCCATACTGAGCAAACTAGATTCCGGCCGCAAAACTTGACGCCGGAATGAGGAACTACGCAGTGATATTACCTGGTCTCGATTTGATCTCAATCAGTCTCTCCCGTCTCATATTATTCCTTTTGTTGGTGTTGTTGTCCTTCCTTGATATACAGTCCGTATGCGATGGCGAAGAGCGCCATGAACGGATAGACGATCATCCTATCTACGAAACTATGGAGCACCAATCACTCGATGCTGAGTCAGAGGATACCGACTCAGAACGCGAAGACGATCGTTCCATAGAGTTTTCTCTTCTTGGTCAGTTTGGTGTCAGAATGTTTCTCTTCCTCATAGGATCTGTACGCAATATAGTGGAGATAGAGGTAGAGATAGAGCCGTCCGAGGAATCCGAAGATACCGTATTCGATCCGGATCTGAAGGTATTGGTTTTCAGGATTATATGCTTTGATTCATGCTATCTGATGGGAAGCTGGTCATGCAGTGCCTGCGCCTTTCCCCCGAAGCGGACTCTCTCAGACGATATTCAACGCTTCCACGACATGTTTGAGATGACCGGTATTTGAGAACTCCCTAGAGATGATCTGTCTCTGTCAGAAGTAGGTCACGGTACCGAAGACGAGCAGTAACGGCACGAATCATCGGAGCGCCATTTTCCGGTATTTCCTAGGGAATTGCATGAAGATCAAGATGATGGTCTGCAGGATCCGTACCGCTCGCGCAGCTCTGGAGAAGGTGGACATGACAGAGAATCCGTAGAGGCTTCCCCATCGTATCTTCTCCCGGACGGGCCTTTTCTTGAAACAGAGGATGAAGAAGAGCGGCCGCATAGCGACTAAGAAAAATCATCGGCTAATCGGTCTCTCGAACAGGAATTGGTTGCGGACGTATCCTTGATCGTAACGGGTATAGTAAGCTGCGGGCGGTGCAATGCCTACATCGCCTTCGTAGTTGTATTGGTTGTATCCTACGAATCTGAGGAGATTAGGCATGAGCCGGATGATACCTCGCCGGACCAGGCTCCGGATGATCAAGGTCTTCATGACACGGCTATACCGCTTGATGAGATTCATCTCTCTAGCTCCGAAAAAGAGGATTGCAATGGCGAAGAAGATGATGAAGATCAGGAAGCCGATCATGCTGTACCTGATGGACATGATCCATGCACCGAGACCGCTATGCATGATGAAGACAGATACGACGAAAGTGATTGCTACGGTCGCCAGGAAGACGATCACGAATTTCCTGAGCGGGAAACGATCGAAGAATTCACGGAAGTTCTTATGCTTCCGGAAGTATCGTCAGAGGAACGCGATCAGGCCGATGATGATGATCTCCTTCCGCATCCGGACGATCTTCCGGAATGTCCCATCCCATCAGAGCTTATACGTGACGAACGTCTGCAAGAGGAATTGCAGGAGGAGACCGATGAAGAAGACTTTGGCGACTATGGTGAGCCGTTTGATGATTCTGTTTGTGTCCATGACGAAACTGAAAAACGGATAAACGATGAAACGGTAAAGCGAATAAACGATAAGCGCTGAAATAGCTAAACGGACAGCGATTTATCGTTTAGGCGTTTCAGCGTTTAAGCAAATTTTGTTTTTAGTTTATGAATGCTTTATTGAATTGGTAGAAGAGTATGATGATGGTGATAACAGCCAGGATGCCTTGGAGGAACCGCGCTTTCATGACGATAGTCGTCTCGTTGACGCCTTTTTTCTCGAAGAGATGATGAAGCGGTGCAACGAGGAACAGCTTTTTCTTGAAGTATTTTTTCCGGAAGATCTGCAAAAAGCTGGAGGACAGATCCACGATGAAGAGTCAGAAGAGAATCAAGAATGGGATGAAAATGCCCGCTCTCATGTTGATGAAATAGATCAGTGATGCGATAAGCCCTCACAGCGCGAATGCACCGCTATCGCCCATGAAGATCTTGGCGGGATGGATGTTATAGAACATGAATGCTACCAGGATGCCGACTACGATCGCTATGACGGTAGCCGCTATATAGGTCTGGAAAAAGAAGAGCATGATCATGAGGACAAAGAGGATGATGGTCATGAGTCCTCACGCGAGACCGTCGAGTCCGTCGGTGATATTGATGGCGTTGACGATCGCTATGGTGAAGATGAACGTGATCAATGGGGAGAAGAGCCCTAGAGAGACCCTGCCAGCGATAGGTCGGAAGTTGATATAATCGATCCCCAATCTGCTATAGAACCATCGGCTGATGAATGCAGAGAAAATGATCATCCCGATGAGCTTGGCTTTTGCGCTCAGTCACTTGACGGCACCATGTCACTTGATATTGAGGATGTCGTCTACGAATCCTATGAGTCCCATACTGAAGAATCCGAAAAGGAGGATATACGTCTCTTGCCTATTGAAGAGCGTATTTTTGATGAATCCGTAGTGTTGCAGGACAAAGGAGAGCCCTACCATAAGCAGCATGATGACGAGGAAAATACCGCCTCCCATAGTCGGGGTTCCTTGCTTATGTTCGTGGAGCTGGGTGAAAATCGTCGATTTCTCTCAGGTCACGGCTGCCTCGCGGATATTCTTGCCGAACTTATATTTCCTAAGGATCTTGATATAGATGGGATAGATGATCCAAGAGATGAAGAAGGCGATCAGTGCGAACATGATGATATTGTTCAATTTGATTAACATGAGTCCGTTCCACAGCACATAAAAATGTCGAAGAGAAGAAGCATAGTCAAACCCATAAAATTTTCAAGGATAAATCCTTTTGACGATAGTGTCAAGTATTTTTTTGACAAAAGAAAATAGCCAAGTAAGTATTGAAAAAACAAGATATATTGATTACAATCTGAGCGAAGGATTTATCCACTGACCCGACGATGATGCACCATGACGCGATACGTTATTCGCTTGATCCGGAGAGCAGGCTTTCGGAACTGTCCACCGTTGCAGACTATGATGCCAAGGCATATGAAGCGCTCAAGGATCGAGTGGCAGATCATGGCGTAGAGGCGATGATGAGTGCCCAAGGGGATATGCATCACAAGCTGTTGCCTATCAGACCAAGAGTCCAGATCCTCTATCGGATGGGAGATCTCTCGCTGCTCAATAGACCCATCCTTGCTATCGTCGGTCCGAGGAAGATGTCTTCCTATGGACAGGAAGTCGTCGAGCATCTCTTTGATGAACTCGAGCGCTATGATGTGGTGACGATCTCCGGATTGGCAGAAGGAGTGGATCAGCTCTGCCATAGATGCTCTCTCGCCAAAGGTATCCCTACGATAGCGGTGCTCTGAGGCGGGATCGGAAGATATCTCAAGAGCAAGGATCATGCACTCATAGAGCAGATACTCGCTGCAGGAGGACTCATCATCTCTGAGTATAAGCTCGGAGAGAAACCGACCACGTATACCTTTCCGCAGAGGAACCGTATCGTAGCCGGCCTAGCGGACGCTGTGTTCCTGCCAGAAGCAGGCGAGCAATCAGGCAGCCTGATCACGGTCGATCACGCGATAGCGATGCACAAGCCTGTCTACGCGACACCAAATTCCGTCTTCGCCACTTCGAGCGCAGGCATCCATCGCGCTATGCAAGAGGGGAAGGTCCAACCGGTGATGGATATGGCGAAGATGCTGGATACGCTATTTTTACGCACGGCAGCATCTGGTGTCCCTGTGGCTACAGAGGAGCTTTCCCCTCAGGAGCAAGCGATCTTATCGTTGGTAGCTCAGGAGCAAGGCGCGAGCATCGTGGATATCGTCCGCGGTACCTGATGAACGATGGCAGAGGCCATGCAAGATATCACCCTACTGGAGATCAAAGGGTTGATCCGCCAATCCCAGCCGGGAAGATATCAGTGCAGGGGCGCGTAGCTGAGCAAAATTACCTATTGCAATTCTTGTGCTATTGTCTATTTCTGGAGCATACTTGCCTTACTTTTTATCCCTTATTTTCGTAGGATGTTTACAAAGTCGCACAAGAAAGGTTTCACTTTGGTAGAGATGTTGATCGTCATCGTGATCATAGGCGTGCTTGCGGCCGCATTGATCCCAAGACTCACCAGTGCAAGAGGAAGAGCGAACGACGTAGCCCGCAAGGCAGCATTGCAGCAGATCGCTACCGCTTTGGTATCATATCAGATAGATCAATGATCATTCCCAGCAACTGGTAGTGCTTTAAGCCAAATTAAAGATGAACTTATCAAAGGTGGTCTTTCAAGCATACCAACAGACCCTTCTTCGACTAGATCTTTTAGTGGCTTATCTGTTCAAATAGGCAACTGAGAGTTCGGATACCAATCAATCATAAAAAATGGTATACCGGATAACGGTTTCGTACTTATGGCAGCTACGGAAACGGAAGCATGATCAAATCGAGTTGTAACGAGTGCTAATAAAATAGGTTCGGATATTAAGAATTATGAAGATATAATAGTATGCAAGACAATAGTACAAACTGGTACTACTCCAGAAAATAATAGTGGCGTTTGTACATACCCAAAGGGATCAGATGTGCTTAGATACATCACTCTTTACTAATATTGTATACTTATTTATACATAAAAAAACCTGCACTCCGCAGGTTTTTTTTGAAACGCTATGATTATATGATGATGACCTCCGGTTCGATGACGACTCAGAAACGCTCTTGTACGGCATGCTGGATCGCTTGGGCGAATGCCCGGACCTGTTCGCCGGTAGCGCCTCCGTGATTGACGAGGATGAGGGCATGCTTCTCGTAGGTGCCGACGGGTCCTTCGCTTCTGCCCTTGTAGCCTGCAAGCTCGATGAGCTGGCCTGCAGAGAGCTTGATGCCGTCGGAGACAGCATTGCCCTTGAGATCAGGAAAGGTGGAGAGCAAGCTCTCATATTGCTCTTGGCTTATGATAGGGTTCTTGAAGAAGCTGCCTGCCGTGCCGATCTTGGTCCGATCCGGTAGTTTGCCTTGCCTGATGCTGATGATGCTATCAGCCACCTCTTGCGCAGAGAGGGTAGCCGGATCCTTGCCTTCGGCAGTGATACGGTCTTGGATGTCCTTGTACTGGATATTCGGCTTATACGCTGGGGTCGCTTTCTCGAAAACGAACGTGACCGCGGTGATGATGACCTTGCCTTGCAACGCATGCTTGAAGATGCTATCGCGATATCAGAACGCACATTCGGCATTTGACCATATCTTTTTTGCTCCTGTCTCGAGCTCGATACCTTCAACCTCATGGATGATGTCCTTGGCTTCCTTGCCATAGGCGCCGATGTTCCCTACGGGAGCGGATCAGACATTCCCTGGGATGAGGACCATGTTCTCTCCTCAGACATAGCCGTGGCTGAGCGCTCGCATCAGGGTATCGTGCCGTGATTCGCCGGCGCCGACCTTGATGTGGACTAAAGTATCATTGTCTTTGACGATCTTTTTTCCCATGAGTGAGACCTTGACGACCAGTCCGTGATAGTCCTTCGTGAAAAGGATGTTTGCTCCTCATCAGAGGAGAAGATGGGGATGGGTCTGGAAAATAGGTTCAGATATCAGATCATAGATTTCCTGTTCATCATGGAGTTCCACGAAATAGTCCGCCGTGGCTTCGACAGCGAATGTCGTGAAAGGACGTAATGATATGTTTTTTCTGATCTCGAGCATGTCCTGGTAGCATATAGATAAATCATCGATAGTATACGCTTTTGTTCGGTGATTGCTAATGCAGATCTTCGGCATTACATCATCTCTGCGAGCGAGTCATAGGTCTCCTGGATCTCTGAGATATCGATATAGATCTCCATAAAAAGAGCTGAGAAGCTATCTATCTTCTCCGTTTGCTCCTCCTTGTCCTGGCTCCTGGCAAAGGTTTCCGTCACGGATCTCAAGGGAGTGAGTATCGCACGATAGCGCTCCTCGAAACCGTCGAGATTGTCCTGGATCGTCTGGATATGGCTATAGCCATCCCATTTGCGTTGCTTCGAGATATGCGGGGCATGGATATGATTGATCAGGAGTTTCCTTTCGTTCGCATAATAGCCGTCAAATGAGGCTATCAATTCTGCTGCTTGCACATAGAGAGGATCGAGCTTACTCATCCTGATATGGTATCCATGGAGATAGCGGACGAGCGTATCAGCGAATTGCAGGCTTTTCAATAGTTCGCTTTTTTTTCCTTCAAGTCCCATATCGTGGAGGATATCGCTGATTCTCTTGGGGTCTTTGTCTCTGTTATCTGGATGTTCGTTCATGACGAAGATATCACGCAGATAAAAAAGCTACGCATGATATCATAGATATGTATTCTATTATGTCAACACTCATATGCATTCGATATGATGGGTCTGGGGGAACATGTCCACCGGCTGGATCTGCTTGATAGAGAATCCTCCGGCGATCAGGAGCTCGATGTCCCTGACCATGGTGACCGGGTTGCAGGAGATATAGAGGAGCTTGAAATCTGATGCTTTCTTGAGGTCACAGATCGTCTGGATGACGTTCTTGTGGAGGCCGTCTCTTGGAGGATCGACGATCACCAATCACAGATCGGTCAACTTCTCCATGATCTCCGGATTCTGCGCAAACGCTTTTTCCGCAGGATTGGCGATGAACATGACCTTCTCTTCCAACCCATTGATCTTGGCGTTGTATCGCGCATCAGTGATAGCTTCTTCCACGATCTCCACACCGACGAGCTTTTCTCCTTTGCCTGCTTTGAGGAAACTGATGCCGATGCTGCCGGTACCGCAGTAAAGATCCAAGATCGTTCATTCGATATTCCCGACCATATTCATCGCTTGACCAAAGAGCTGTTGCGCTCATAGCGTATTGGTCTGAAAGAACGAGAATGGCGATATCCTAAAAGATACCTCAGCGGAAGATTCTACGGCCTCATGAAGATCTTCGCTATCGGTAGGAAGCGGGGTTTTTGCCGCATTTTTGAAGATAAGCTTTTCATAGATGTGTCCTTCTCATCGGAACGTCTTGGTTTCGCATTCCTGCGACTTGATGATGTCTGCCAATCCGTTGTTGTACGTGATGACGAGCGTGGTCACTTGCTCCTTGAGGAGCGGATCCTGTTTCAGGGTCTCGAGGAAAACATTCCGTTTCTTGGTAGCACTCGTTTTGAGGTTATTGTCCGCGACAGCGAGATTGACGAGGGATTGGTCAGTATGGAACCCTTGCCTGATCACGATATGCCTGAAGAATCCTTGATGCGTCATCTGATCATAGGCCGGGAGTTTGGATGCCTTGCAAAGCTCTTTGAGATGATGGAATAATGCATTCGCCTTGTCGGAGATCAGCGCACAGCTCTCGATATCGACGATTTTGCTGAATTCGCCTTGCTTATGGAATCCGCAGCTCCAGTCAGAGATCACCATATTCGGTGATCAATTTTCAATTTTCAATTTTCAATTTTCAATATTTCCATGTTGTTTAGTTATATATTTCCCGAAGCTGAATTCGATCTTGTTCCTGTAGTTCTTTTCCTGGGGAGAGCCGATGATAGGAAGGACGATCAGGTCGGGAAGCTTTTTCTTGATCTTGGTGAAGGCGTCATTGACGATATCTTCCTTGAGCTTCATCTGGTTTGCATAGCTCAACATCTGCCGTTTGCAGCCTCCGCACCCTACTTTCCATAGAGGAAATGCATCCTCGGCCTCCGATGCTTTGATTTGGAGCATCGAAAAAAAATGCGGACAGAAAATGGTCCCATCTACGATCTTTGGATCGAGTGCATGGATGCGGACGATATGCGCTTCGACGAAATCCTTCCTTTGTTTCACGATCCTGAGGTCGACGATACTTCACGGCAACGCGCCTCATTTGATGAGGATCCTTTTGCCATCGCTCATTCTTGCGAGTCCTACTCATCCGTAGCCTATCTTGTCTATTTTTATCCTTGAGAGTATTTTGGCCATGCGCTCTTGTTGCAAAAAAGATTAAATTGCGAGTTTCTGTTCCATCGCCTTTTCGACTTCATCTATCGTACCTGATGCGTCGATGTGGATGACCTTGTCGAGCGATTCGAGGTATTCGATCACTGGCATCGTCTCCTGCATGAAAGTCTCTATCCTGGTATTCATCGCTTCGAGCGTATCGTCAGCGCGACCTTCAATCTGCGCTCTTTTTTTCATCCTTTCGATCGCTTGTTCCTTGGAAAGGACGAAATGCACGACGACATAGTCTCTCTGATGGTCTTTCATGCTCTTGACCATGGCTTCAGCTTGTTCCATAGCTCTCGGGAATCCGTCGACCATGAGTCAGCATCATTTGTTTTGCGCTATCTCCAATGCGGTATGGAATCGATCCAGGCTCACGAAATGAGGGACCAATTCGCCTCTATTGACGATGTCCTTGCAGAAGTTCCCTATGATATTATCGTTGGACATGATCGCTCTGAAGAGCTGTCACATTTCCAGATATTCATAATGATCTGAGAGTTTCTTAAAGAGAATTTTCGCTTGGGTGCCTTTGCCGCATCACTGAATGCCGAGGAAGAAGATATCCTTATTCATAACGAGAATGATGAAATGATAAAACAACTGGGAGACTGAATTGAGATGGATTGAGACTGAATTGAGACTGAATTGAGACGGGACAGACTGATAAATTTTCAATTTTCAATTCTGAATTCTGAATTCTAAATTCTGAACTCTAAATTCTAAATTTTCAATTCTGAATTCTAAATTCTAAATTTTCAATTCTGAATTCTAAATTCTTGTTTCTAAATTCTGAACTCTAAATTCTAAATTAGACTATAGGCATTTCCCTCCCGAAAGCAAAAAAAAATACCATCCACAATAAAATATCAGATGACAGGCACCAGGTTTTCGGTTCCTGATTCCCCTATTCCGCATACGAAAAAAAGTCACTTCCGTGACTTGATTTCCATATATGATATGTGCGGTCTTTTACCTCTTTGACCGAGTTGGGCCTTTTCTCGCCTTCTTGAGACCTGGCTTCTTCCTTTCCTTGACTCTTGGATCCCTCTTGAGCAATCCATATGGCTTCAAGGTAAGTCTGAGATCTGAGTTCCATTCGATTAACGCTCTTGCGAAACCGAGCTTGATAGCATCAGACTGTCCTGAGATACCTCATCCGTTGACGACGATTTCCGCGTCGAACTTCTTGAGATAGTCAGCGCCTATGGTAGTGAGCGGAGAAAGAGCGTTCTCGAGAAGATAGAGGTTTCCTCCGAAATATTCAGCCAATGGTTTCTGTGATCCATTGGAGGTCTTGATGGAGAAATTGCCTGCTCCATTTCCGAAGAGCTTGACGATAGCAGTGGTTTCCTTTCTTCTTCCTATAGCGTAGGTGTATTCCTTGTTTGCCATTATATACATAGGGAATGATAAAATAGGGTAGTGGTGATTATTTTACTGGAGTCGGTTTGAAATGATCGTATTTGGTGGTAGTCCCTTCTACGAGCTTGAGTCTCTTGATCCTCTTGTCTCTGAGCTTGTTTTTGGAGAGCATCCCTCTGACGACCGCGGTGAGCAATTTTGCAGGATTCTTCTTCATCATCAAGTCCCGAGTGACGGACTTGAGATTTCCTTTGTATCCGCTGTAAGAATACATGACATTCTCCTGGAGCTTATTGCCGGTCACCTTTATCTTGTCGATATTCTCCACGAGCACGAAATCTCCAGCATCCCGGAAATCAGCATAATAGGCTTTATGTTTGCCCAAGAGCAATTTTGCGATATCGACCGCAAGCCTTCCCATCGTTTTTCCGCTTGCATCGATCCTTCGCCGAGTCCTATTTTTGTCCATATCAGCTGGCTTTACCCGAAGCGTCTTATTGAGATCTTTCTTTGTGAATTCCATGTTGAATATTTCAAATAGCTAAATGATAGAAATGAGAGGATATGGGTAGACGAACTCTATTATCCGTCTTAAATAAGTTTGAGCATGACTTTCTGGACACCGTCGCCGACCCTGTATCCCAATTTATAGTCAGCTACGAAGCTTGAAGTGGAGCCTGATTCGATATACTTAGGCAAGAGTACGTTCAATACTTTCTTCCCTTCGTCCTCTCCGAAGATCCTAGCTTTGATGTATCTGATAGACTCTCTCTTTGCATCTTTGGCTTCGAGTTTCTTATTCATCTTCACCAGATCAGCGAAAAATGTATCTATCTCCGCTTTGAGGACCTTAGCCCTTTTTGGCGTAGTGGTGGTCTTTCCGTTCTTGATGAGATTAGTCAGGAGCTGTCTGACGAAGATATCTCTTTTCTTGGCTCCGGTATGCAATTCGAGCATTTTATTGTATTGATGTCTCATGATACAACATAACTAAATGAGTAAAATAATTT
>CAYSER010000006.1:20592-47697 GCA_964430205.1 uncultured Candidatus Peribacteria bacterium
TGGATTGTTCTTATCAGATGAGCGCCTTATCGATATTTGCCAATGCACTATTGATCTCATCGATAGCTTTCCTTCCCACTCACTTCATGAGCAGAAGCTCGCCCTTCTTTTTCTTCTCGAGATCCTCTACGTAGAGGATGTTGTTCTTGATCAATGCATTCCTTGTCCTTTCACTGAGCGGAAGCGCATCGATAGGCATCGTCTTGATATTAGTCTCTTCATGAAGCTTATCTTGCACCCTGTCGAGATCCTCGAGGTCTACGAGGAATGATCTATCGATATAGACGTTGTCGAAGATGAAGAGCTTCGCATAGGAAGCCAATACCTCTCCGGCGAACATCATGAGCTCCTTGGGGGTGATTCCCGTGAACTGTGTCCTGATCTCGATAGCCAAGAGGTCCTTAGTCGATCCGGTGAAGTCTTCGATGACTTCTTCCACATCGTATTTCACATAATCGATGACTTTGAATTCGTTGTCGATCAATAGCATGTTTGCATCTATTTCTTCGTCTTTCCTATCGCGTGATCTGAGGTAATCGATACTGTAGTATCCGTATCCTTTCTCTACTCTGATATCGATGTTGAGTTCCAATGACGGATCAGTTATCTCGAAGAGTTCTACATCGTTATTGAGCAGCTCTATGCCTGCAGGCAGCTTAATGTTGCTTGAAGTATAGATACCTATGCCTGAGAATCTCTGGGAAATCCGTTGGATATTGTCCGCTTTTTCATCTACCTTGAAGCGGAGCGTCTTGAAATTGAGCATCATGTCGATGACGCTTTCCTTTACTCCGTCTATCACATAGTATTCGTGATTCACTCATTTGATCTTGAGTGCGGTGATAGCTCACCCGACACTGTATCACAAGATGATCCTTCTTAACGCATTCCCAAGGGTGTGTCCAAATCCTCTAGGCAAATACTTCACCTCGAATTTGGTCGTCCTATCGTCCACATTTGAGACGATGATTTTTGGAGCTCAGATGAACTTCTGTATATCCAACATGCAGAGTAATAAAGGGTAAAAAAGAAGATATTTTTTGTTTCTGACGTACACGTTTACGCCCTAGCATAGAATTCGATCACTTTCAAGAGATCAGCAGTCAAACCGAGTTCGCCGACCTGAGGGAAATTTAGGACTTCTACTGCATTAGCTGCTTTATCCAACTTCACCCGAGAAGGGACCTTCGCTTTGTTCTCGGTAGCGTTCTGGCTGTAGAGGGCTGAATTCTTGAGCTTTTCCTTGAGGGTGATCTTGTCGCCGATCTGGACAACGGAAGATGCGATATTATGCTTCTTGCCGTTCAAGAGGAAATGGCCATGATTGACCATCTGCCTAGCTTGCATCATGGTCTTTGCAAGGCCTGATCTGTAGATGATGGAATCCATCCTTCTTTCCAAGAATTGGAAAAGGGCCGTATCATGAGTGATATTCTTGTTCTTAGCGTATTTAGCGGCGATATCCTTGACGATCCTTGAGAACTGTCTTTCAGAAAGCATGTATGTTCTCTTGAGCACTTGCTTATTCCTCAAAAGCTTTCCGTATTCGGAAGATCTCTGCATATTCGCGCCATGCTGTCCAGGAAGGTTCCTGTTCCTCTTGATGTTGCATTTCCTGGTTCAGAAGAGATCTACTTGTTCCCTCCTGCAGAGCTTAAATTTAGGTCCCGTATACCTCATAACTACATTGATAATTAATAATTAAAAATGACTGACGATGGTATGTGTATTGCTTCTAAATTCTTAATTCTAAATTTTAAATTCTAAATTTTAAATTTTAAATTCATATTAGTTTCTCTTCTTTCTCTTTCCCTTACATCCTCCGAATTGGATAGGGGTGTTCTCTTTGATGAAAGCGATATCGATAAGGCCGATCTCGTTGATAGCCTTGAAGATACCGTCTCTTGCGAGACCGACACCTCTGAAGATGATGCCGAGCTCCTTGAGCCCGAGCCCTTGAGCTTCCTTGAGGATCTGTTTCGTCAAGACTTCTGCAGCATATGGTGTGCTTTTCTTGCTTCACTTGTATCCGAGTTTTCATGTCCCTCCTCCGAGCGCCTTGTTGCCATTGGCATCTACCAAAGTGAGGATCGTATTATTATCGGTGGTCTGTACATGAAGCACTCAGCTATCCAATTTGAGATCTTTCTTCTTTTTTGGGGTAGCGGTCTTTGCTTTTGCAGCGGTTGGTGTTGCCATAAAATAATGCTAAAGTGTTAAAATGATGAAATGCTAATCGTAGGTGTCAGGGGAAAGATTCCAGATTCCAGGTCCCCGTCTCCTGGATCCTTATTTCATGGAAGTCTATTTCTTGAGTACTGGTCTTACCTTTGATCTTCAGAGAAGTTTCTTCGCAGTCCTAGCGTTTTTCCTAGTGACTTGGCCTCTTACAGGAAGTCCGAGATTATGTCTCATGCCTCTGTAGCATTTGATTTCCTTGAGCCTCTTGATAGCGAAAGCTATCTCCCTCTTGAGATCGTTCTCGAGGACATATTTTTGCACCTGTTCGATGATCTTCTTCTGCTCGTCCTCAGAGATGTCCTTTACCTTCTTGAGGTAAGGGATGCCGGCGTGCTCGAGGATGGTCTTTGATCTCTTGAGTCCGATGCCGTAGAGGGAAGTGAGTCAGATCCAGATGGATTTATTCTCCGGTAAAACGTGTCACGATAATCTAAACATGCGAATAGAAAAAAACAAAATAAATGAAATTATCCTTGTCTTGCCTTGTGTCTAGGATTCTTTTTGCATATGACATAGAGCGTCCCTTTCCTTTTGATTATCTGGCAATGCATGCATCTTTTGTGGAGTGATGATTTGACTTTCATAGCACAGTAAGTAACGGTAGATAAAGAGATTATTTTTTGTAGTCATTGTACCTGAAGATGATACGTCATTGTCACATATCATATTGGTTGATCTCGAGTTTTACTCGATCTCAAGGGATGATGGAGATGTTGGATTGACTCATCCTTCATGATTTCTTGCAACGGACAAGAGTGTCTACTTCCTTGAGCTTCACCTTAAAATATCAAGCGGGAAGCACTTCCAAGACCTCTCAGTCCCATTCCAGGACTCATTCTTTACCCATTGATCTCGATCTTTTTAATGTCTAAAAGCGATTGGTGTTGCCTGAAACCGATCGTCCTTTGATATCTATTCTTTCTCTTGAACTTGATGACTCTGATTTTCTCTCCTTTCTGATTCTTCGCTACGACACAATCGACCTTAGCTTTTGCGATATATGGAGCTCCGACGATCACGTTATCGCCCTTTTCATCGAATGCTAGAAGGACCTTATCTATCGTCATTTTCTCCCCTTCGTTCAATCCGACGGTATCAACGGTGATAGTATCTCCTTCTTGTATGATATATTGATGTCATTGGAGTTCTACAACTGCATACATCTTTACTTTAGCATTTAGAATTTAAAATTTAGAATTCATACATTGTCGCTTAGACGATCTTTCCGAGCTGCGCCAAAGTATTGTACTTTTTCTTATTGGTCCTATATGCATGAGAGATGATCGCCTTGAGTCTCTTGTATCTCCTTGCGCTAGGAAACTTGTAGGAAACGAATTTCCTATATCGTTTGGTATTGTAGTGCTTCTGTTTCTTAGCTTTGTCTAAGATGTGAGACGCCCAAAGCTCCTTCTTGTAGAAAGAGATCATCCTTTCATTGGTATTGAGATCTCATGCTCTCCAAATAGTGAATCCCATCAATAAAAAATTTGTAAATAAAAAAAAGTTTTTAGCCGTGTGAATATATAACTATTCCATCAAAATGCAAGACTTTTTTCAGGTTTTTACTCCGTCCTACAAAGCATTCATTTCGACGTCTAAACGGGTTGGCTCGCAGCTGGAATAGGGTCCTTACAGGATTGCTGTATGCAGGACAGGCCGTCACACGGAGCAGAATAGCTTCCGGTGGGTTCATTATTGGCTACGAGGTTTCTGTTTGTAAAGGTAGTTATATAGATTGCCCAGGACCGGAGTGGATCCCGCAGTAGTGCAGAGTAAACCGGTGAGGTGGTGCGATGGGCGTCGCTCTATGTAAGTAATATACATATACATTGATTGATATTGCCCGGAGCCGGAATGAATCCCGCAATGCTGCGGGGCGGACCAGCACGATAGTGCGATGGGCTTCGCTCTATGTAAGTAATATACATATACATTGATTGATATTGCCCGGAGCCGGAATCGAACCGGCAAGGTATTGCTACCGAGGGATTTTAAGTCCCTTGTGTCTACCAATTTCACCATCCGGGCATAGTGGTCCGGGAGTGGATCATCGATTCCTCTCCCGCATAGTGCGGGATGCTATCCTACCGGTAGGCAGGCGCAATCTTGTCGTCAAATCCGTTTCGCAAGAGGTTCACGTATTTGGACAAGCTTGGCACATCCTGGCAGAAAAAACAACCGCTATGGTTGTTCTATTTGACTACTTCTGTGTACACCTTGTCAAATACCTGAGGGAAAGCTACGGCGATATTTGAAAGGACCTTCCTATCGAGGATGATATGTTTCTTGGTCATACTGTCGATGAATGTGCTGTATTTGTTGCCTTTCTCTCTGATCGCTGCAGACAATCTTTCGATCCGAAGCTTTCTGAAGTCTCTCTTTTTCTCTTTCCTGCTCTTGTAGGCATGCTGTCATTGCTTGACGAGTGCTAGCCTGACTTGCTTGTAGACCTTGCTCCTTCCGAGTCTGAAGCCTTTGGCGAGTCTGATGAATTTCTTATGTCTTCTCTGTCTTTGAAACCCGTTGGTTACTCTTACCATCTGAAATATTAGTTATAGGGAAATAAAGATTTTACCTTTTTTGCGTATGTTCAGGATAATGATACACCGTACTTATCGGTCTTGTTGTTTTTGCCTTTGTTGGTCAAGAGATGATTGTTGCATGATTTCTCGAACAATACCTTTCAGCCCTTAGTGAGCTTGAATCTCTTTTTGGCGCCAGAATGCGTCTTTAAACCTTTTCCCATGGGATTATTTACTGAATAAAATGATGCTATATCCTTGTGCTTCCTGTTTCGGCGTATCAAATTGTGATTTTCCATACTCCGCGAGGTCGCCTTTGATCTTTATGAGTTTTTCGATCGCCTTGTTGGCGTAGATCTTCTCCCTTCATTTGAGCTTGATGAAGAATTTTACATTATATCTTTCCTTAAGGAATTCTATCGCTTTCTTCTTCTTCATCTGGAGATCATTCTCTCCGATGGCATAGTTTATCTTTATCTCTTTGAGGGTCGTAGGTTTCATGGTCTTCTTTTTTTCTCTTTCATCCTTTGATTTCTGGTATTGGTATTTTCCGTAATCCATCATCTTCACGGTAGAAGTCATGGTTGTCTGATCATATCTGAGCTGCACCAGATCAAGTCATTTCTCTTCAGCCATCTCCAGCGCTCTTCTTCTCGGAAACGTTCAGAGGTTGGTTCAAGATTCGTCCAGGACAATGATGGTAGGCGCCTTGATGTGTTCATTAAGGTATACCATGAATGATCTTTCTTTGTTGAAAGTATTGCCTGGTCTTGTATCCATACACGAGGGTGAATATAAAATGGACTCGCTCCCGGCGGGAATCGAACCCGCGATCTCCACCGTGAGAGGGTGATGTCCTAAACCGCTAGACGACGAGAGCACGGAATCAATTATCGATAACAACTCCTCAATTACGAATGATATGATAACCATATACGTGACGTTTAATCCATTATTCGTAATTCATGATTATATTTTACCCCTGCCAAGAATCGAACTTGGATCCACAGCTTAGAAGGCTGTTGTTCTATCCATTGAACTACAGGAGCGTAGCCTCTAAGCGACGTATGATAATGACATTAGGATAGAAGTAATGGTGGACCCTAGGGGATTCGAACCCCTCACCCAGCCGGTGAACCGGCTTGCTCTACCAAAGCGTGTCCATATATTTTTCTACAAACTTTCTGTCTTTTTGTTTCTTGTATAGTATATTCAACCTGCCTGGCTTCTCTGATCGTAGGATACTTCTTAGAGAATATAACCTCAATAGGTAGGAAATATCTTGTTGAAGCAACTTTTCCGTTGTGATGGTCTTGCATTCTTCTGTCAAGATTGTTGGTACTTCCAACATAATATTTACCATTCTTTAGCTTCAGTACATAGACAAATCATTCCATGCTTCAGCTGATTATTATAAAGTATTGATGGTGGACCCTAGGGGATTCGAACCCCTCACCCCCTGCGTGCAAAGCAGGTGCTCTACCAAAATGAGCTAAGGGCCCATAACGGGCAAGGTATTGAATGACATTTTTTGTTGATGGATGTGTTTTAGGAGATGAACCCTCACCCAGCCGATGAACCGGCTTGCTCTACCAAAATGAGCTAAGGGCCCAGGACAAGGTAATATAATGAACAGTGGACGACTAATAACTGACCATTATGGAATATGCTTGTATTGATTGTCAGTCGTTAGAGATTAGTAGATTTGGGGAGAGTAGGATTTGAACCTACGTAGCCGTGAGGCGTCAGATTTACAGTCTGATGCAATTGACCGCTCTGCCATCTCCCCCTGTATGCCTACTTGATAGGCGACGTCGTGAATCCTCCCAGATTCTCTGTAGGAGAGGTTGTCGGTATCACGCCGAATAGGATCAAGAATCCGATGATCATGATGCCGAAACCGACCAGTATCAATCCATTCCTTGTTCCTCAGAGATTCTTCTCAAGCCGAGGGATACTGCCAAAAAGTTCAGCGATGTATCATGAGAAATAGACTATGGATCATCCCATTCCAGCCACCAACAATCAGATGATGATTTGTTTTGCCATACGTTTCAGATAAAGGTGTAATTAGCGGATAACGGGACTCGAACCCGTACGAACAGAGCTGAAGTCTGCTATGCTACACCAATTACATCATATCCGCATATCGTGCGATTGAAAGAACAACAAAAAAAACTTCGTGGATTGTATATAGATATCTGGAAGTGAAAATCAAGCGCTTTTTAGAAATTTTCCGAATAAATCCTCTGGTATCCCAAAAGGGTGAGCTTGGAGATGATGTCTTCTACGGTTTCCGGCTTGCCGCAGACATAGAATTCGGTGGTAAGAGGGAAGTTCCATTGGGTGGGATCGATCCTTCAGTGTTCATAGCCCGCACGTGATTCCTTGGTCAGATGGATTTTGTATCCCAGTCCATGGATTCTCTTGATCCTGTCTTCATAGAAGAGATCGTTCTTGGTAGGGACCGAGAAAAACAGATCCTTGTCGGTCATGCAGTATTTGGCCATATTGAGCAAGGGCACGATGCCGATGCTAGTTCAGATGAAGACCTTGGGAAAGACAGTATCTTGGAGGAGGAAGGTACCATAGATGCCTTTGATAGCGACGTCATTTCCGATATGCAAATTCCTCAGTGCAGTGCTGACTCTGCCTTGATTGGAGAGTTTGATGGCAAAGATGAGCATGGTTTTCTCGTTGTCCGTATCTTGATCGAGCACGGAGAAAGCACTCTGGAATTCTCCTTCCTGATCTTCGAAGACGAAGAGTGCCCATTGGCCGGGAAGCGATTTCACTTCCTGTTGCGTCTCTATGGTGAGCTCCATGACATCATCTGTCAACATCTGGCGATTGATGACTTTGGCTTTTATAAGTTCTGGATTCATCCCTTAAGCGCTATGATTAAAGATTCGGAAGGGTGCATGATGTCTTCTCAGCTAGGACGGAAAGCTTTTGATATCCCTCTAGGAGGTCGCCATTAGCGAATTCCCGGGTAGGCGTACCCTTGAGTTTGGAACAGCGATCAAATTCCTTGGTGCATTCGACATAGGTGATATATTCGAAGCTCGCTCAGAAATCCTCTTTCTGTTTCTGGCAATGGGAGCAGTTGACGCTGCCGTACATGATGGCTCACTTCTCGGTGAGGCATTTGGCAAACGCATCGAGATCGCCAGTACGCGTAGGTTGTCCGCAACCGGCGAGAAATATGACTGAGCAGATGGTGAGCAAAGCGATTCTTTTCATACTACTATATATAAGGATATAAAATCCTCGCCAAGGATAGTGTTTTGGATATGGCTTTCAATATGAATGCGATTTGACAAATATCTCAAGAGAAAAAAACTCCGCACCAAATCGCGGAGCCTTTTCGTATGATAAGGAAAGTTGCTGACCGTTTGATATTCTCGCTCTATGATGGCATCACCTTTATATTTTTTTCTGACGAATGAAACTGAATAATCCAAGAACACAGATAGCTTTCCCTACATCAGCGTCAGGATTTTTTTGAAACGGTATGGTGACAAGTGGTGATGATTAATCCGTAGCTCTCATAAGCATCAGCATCACATATCCTCTCAGTTCCTTGAGGAACGGATTGGTGTTAGTGATGATGTTGTTATTCTTGAGCGCATTGAGGTGGTTTGAGTAGTAGATGAGTCAGGTGGTGTTGTATGCGGTTCACCGAAGCGCCCTGGAAAGCACCGTACCGAATTGCGCTCTCGTGACTTCTCCATCAGGATCGAATCACGTCATGTTAACGCCCATGAGTCCGAGCTGACATGCGAGCGTGATATAGTATCTCATCTCTGTTGATTGATGAGCGACATCGTTGAAGATGCAGAGCGTTCAAGTATTGGGCGTGAGCTTCATGTTCTTGACAGCATAGACGGCCATCATCTTGGCCATATGTGCCCTCTTGAGCATTCATTCCATATTCGCTTCCTCGATCGTATCCATAGTGGTGATGCCCATACCATGAGCGAAGATATATGCGTTCTTGAATTCATCGGAATATTTGGAGCGCATGATCGCTCAGAGATTGAGATATTGCCATCAGGTCGTTGATCACGTAAGTGCATCGCATTTCCCGTCATAGAAACTAGGCGATTTGTCTCCTCAAGGGCAGTGATCTTTTTGAGTAGAACTGCCTCCTCATCAGCCTCAGCTCGTGCTCGTCGTCGTCTTGACGGTAGAGAAGTAAGAGAGATGATCCGTGGTGAAGGAGCATACTAAGCTGCTATTCAACGTACACGTTGCATCAGGAGTGTTCGCTGTCCACACGGAACCGTTTGTCGATCTATAGAGTTTGAGCACATCGCCATTGGTTCATCCGGCGACGACGAAGCTGATGGTGAAATATCCTCAGCTGATGCTTAACGAATCAGTTGTCGCTCCCGCTTGGATCGTGAGCAATGCTGTGTAGGTAGTTGTAGAGGTATTGGTCAATCAGATTTCCCCTATGGTAGCATTGTTGCTATCTCATCCAGAGAGATCGGTCGGAGGATTGAGGACTCCATCCCATGTGCCTCATGATGTGGTTATGACCACACCGCTAACATTGATGGTCAAAGAATTGTTGGTTGATCACGTAGCATTGATGGTCAATGTTCAGGTAGTAGTGAAGGTGACTCATGTCGTCGTGGCTCATCAGATATTCGTCGCCCCGCTCGAAGTAGTGTCTCACGCGATACTTACGACGGCAGTAGCCAATGCTGTTCACGTGTTGCCTGCCAGATCGAAGAAGGTAAAGGTATAGGAGCCGTTGCTGGTGAAGAGATGGGTAAGCGTTCAGGTAATCGACTCGCTCGCTCACGTAAGGCTCGCTAAGACATTAGCTCAACTGTTGGTATACATGACAGAGGCGGTAGGTGCGATTTTATCGATCCAGGTGACGGTAGCGGTAGCGTTTCAGGTATTGCCATATGCATCTTGGAATGTGAATGTGAATGTGCCTGTATTGGTAAACGTATATCCTGTCGCACCCCCATTATTGGTTACAGTTACGCCGGTCTTGTTGAAAGTGATGGAAGCGACAACGTTTTGATTAGTGTTTCCGGTGATAGAATATGCAAGAGTCCCTGTTACCGCAGTCTTATCGATCCATGTTACCGTAGTGGTATAGCTACCCGTATTGCCTGCTAGATCCAAGAAGGTGAAAGTGAATCAGGTATTGCTGGTGAATACATGTGAATAAGCGTTGACTCAGGTAAGGGTTTCACTCCATCCGGTAAGTGTAACAGTAACATCCTGATTAGTTGGATTGGTTGTAGAATATGATCATGTCGCGGATGGCGCCGTATTATCCAAAGTTACGGAAGAGCTATCCGTGGTTCAGGTCACGGTGATACCTGACAGGTTCAGCGATCATCAGGAGAGATTGGAGAAGTCTATGGTGAATGTAGTGATTCCGTCGCCTGCTCAAAGCGTCTTGGTAGCTATCCAGGTCGTTCATCATCAGGTCAAGGTCACTCATGTAGCGCTTCCATTGATAGTGACTGTTACTCAACTCAAGGTTTCGCTTCCGGTGAAGCTGAGCGTCACTGTATCCCCTGATTTCGCATAGGATGGATTTGCGTTATCGGATGTGATATGTACGGCAGTCAGCCAAGGTCTCATCTCGAACGAGGTGAAGTGAGGAGTGTCGAATCCGCAGATATTGTAAGATCAAGAGAGCCCGCATACGAAGCTACTGATCATGCCTGAAGATGCGAGGATGTTTCAGCTGAGATCCTTTATGATAATATTGTTGATGTTATCGTCTATGTTGGATGGGATAGAGATACCTGATGAATAGTACATGAAAATCTGTGCATTGACATTGAGATTAGCTCAGCTGCCAGTTGGATTGAATGATACAAACCCATTGGTGATATGGAGATAGGAAGGGATATGCTGGAGAAAATCCTGCACGGCGCTATCTTCCAGATCCAATCCTGTCGCCAATAGCAGCTTGCCAGATCCAGGAGCTTCGAAATAGAGATTCTGGAAATTCATGACATTTGCTGCAGTCACGGTATCGAGATTGCTATTGATTCATCAGGAAAGGACGGCTGGATAGATGGTCCCTGTATAGAGAGCGGCCCAGTCAGCATGAGACATTCCACCACCTCATGATGCTACGAAGGTGATCGCTTGCATAGCATATCATGTATTAGCTCAAGCATTATCGGTGACGAATACATGGATATAGAGGGTGTCTCATGTATAGTTTTCAAAACCAGTGCCAATATCTATAGTACCAGTCCGTGGTGACGGTCCATACTGATGAGCTGAAGTAAGTGTGTCGCTTACAGAATACGCTCATAGGCTTCAGCTGGAACTGCTCGTGCTTAGATACGCTTTTATGAGATCTCAGCTAACAACCGCTCATGCTCAGCTGAAATTGACCATAGGGACATAAGAGGTCCCTGTATAGGTGAGTGCAAACCCGGTTACAGAGCTGATAGCAGTAGATCAAGCTGCTGTTACAAGTAGCCTTGCTTGATAAAGCGCCAATCAGAAAATCATCACTACTGCTGATATGACCAGATTTCTTCGAAATCTTTGCATGGCAATCCAGTAAGAAGATAAAAAAGAATCCATATACACAAAAAAACTTCTCGGTGCAAGTATATGGTAATAAAAGAATTAAACGTAACAATCCAAAAATATGGACCTACACAATCATTTCAAGCATATCGATAACTATCTATGTCATACATTCTAGATAGAAAAATCACTACAAATCTGACAAAAAATCGCTACATTCAAGACGATGTTTTTACCCTCTATCCCTATCACATGAGAAAGACATTGGAAAACCTCACCAAAGCGTTCGTAGGTGAATCGCAAGCGAGGAACCGTTACACTATCTATGCGAGCATCGCAAGGAAAGAAGGATACTTGCAGATTGCGGATATCTTCCTGATGACAGCAGAACAAGAAAAAGAGCATGCAGAACGATTTTTCAAGATGATCCAGATGGTCAAGGAGAAGCTTGGAGAGGATATGGATGAAGTCAAGATCGAAACCAGTGCGTTCGTCAAGAGAGGTACGACACTGCAAAACCTTCAATATGCTATCGACGGTGAGCATCATGAGAATTCAGAGCTGTATCCTGAATTCGCGAGAATCGCCGATGAGGAGTGATTGCCGGAGATCGCAGCCAGGATCCGTGCTATCTCCCATGCGGAAGAGCATCACGAAGGCAGATATCAAGCATTGGTCGAACGCCTCAATGACGGTACCTTACGAGCCAAGGCCGAAGAGGTAGAACGGGTATGCAGCAAATGCGGATACATCCACAAAGGCAAGACGCCTCCCGAGAGATGCCCATCCTGCGACCATGAGAAGAATTTTTATCAAGTCAATTGTGAAAAATACTAAGATCATGATGATACGAAAAATCTCCCAGATGGGAGATTTTTTTCATTATGAGGTGAAACGGTTATTGATTCAGATAGGTATCTGCCCGGTCCTTGATCAACGGGACCGAATCCGTCATGACCATGCGTACGCCTTCCTTATAGAGCGTCTGAAGATCTCCGGTAGTGTTGATGGTATAGACGACCAGCCTTTTGCCGATATCATCCACTTCCTGAGGCGTGGTCTCCTTGATCAACGCTTGCGGCATGAGATAATACGGATGATTCATGTTCGGTATCTTGGTCAGATCAGTAAGGTTGTACGTATCCCATCAGGCGATGATATTCTTGTAGGATCAGAGGATGTAGGTCGCCTCCTTGTCGTAGCTGGTGAAAATGACCTTCTTGTCCATGCCTAGTTTTTTGACGGTCTGGATGGCAGCGGTCGTCTGGAGTTCGGCATCTTTCGTATGATGGACCTTGATCTCCACAAAGTAGTAATCGAAGAGATCTTTGACTTCCGATAGCATCTCTTCGAGCGTCATGATCGGCTCACCGTTTTTGACCTTGCATTTCTTTCTGAGTTCATCGAGGGTATAATCGCTTACCCTACGATTTGGACAGGTGGTCTCAGTGAGATACGGACCATGCGCGATCACATTCTGTTTATCCTTGGTCATGGAAACATCGAATTCTATGCCGTCGGCACCATAATCTCTCGCTTTCTGGAATGCCTGCAAGGAATTGCCAGGGATGGTTCCGAGCGACCATGATCACTGGTGTGCAATGACGATCACATTCTTGCCGGAGAGGATCTTGCCTGATCATTGCTGGAACGAGATATAGGATTCCAGATACTGATAGATGAACTTATGGCTCGACGCGATCTGTGAAAGGTCGTTGAACATCTTTCCGGCTCCCGGTGAGCTGACGATGGTGAATTTGTTGCTATTCTGGAAATAGCGGCAGTAAACGATTCATCGATCCCTTCTCTTGCTGGACGAGAAGATATCGTTAGCGAGTTTCGATACGACGACGGATCATCTAGCGACCAACTGCTTCAGACCATAAAAGATGTCCGTATGTTGGATGATATTGCTGTTGATCGTTCCACGGTCGATGCCGCTTCCTATGATGGTAGCGAGTCATCTTCCATACCGATAAGGACCCAATGCCTGTTTCTCTTTAGCTTCCAATGGTTCCATCTTCCTATGATCGCTCACGATGACGAGGATACCGTTTTTGAAGAATCCTGCCTTCCTGAGCTGGAGATAGAAATAGAACAAGCTCTTATCCGTGTATCTAAGCGCATCGGCCTGGTTCGTTCCGTATGGCGTATTGTAGGGCTTATGGAAGGAGATGCTTTGCAAGACAACAAGATACGGCTTGGTCTTATCCTTGATCGTCTCTACGGTCTTGGCATACAGATCGGTATCAGGAGCGGCATCGAAGACATACTTCTTTTTGTCGGCGAACGCTTCTTCGCCGATGATGGTATCGAATCATGCGCCAGAAAGGAACGCTTTCTGATTGAGAAATTCGAGATTGACCGAGCTGATGAACGTAGTGGAGTATCATTGATTATGGAAAAAGATCGGAAGCGGTTCGGTATAGGTAGTATATCAGGAATATGCGCTCATCCGTGAGCCGATGAATTTGAGCGGCTCTATTCACAGAAGCAGTCAGATGTGAGCGGTATCAGAAGTACATCCGTTGGCGATGAAATTGGTATAGGTGATGCCTTGTTCCTGGATAAGATCGAAATACGGGAGATTATCATTCACGCCCCCGACCCTGAGCGAATCGATAGGTGACAACGATTCTGCGAAGAGCACGATGACGTTGAGTTTCTTATTCGATCATCTCTTCTTGCCGAAGAATTTCTGATAGACGGTCGGAACGTTGGTCTCAGAGATCTTTCCGATATTCTGGGTGAATGCGGAGATGTTGAGCGAGATGATGTTGTCGGGGATGGATCTGAATCCTCCTGGAGAGAATAGGCTGACACCGAGCGATGCAAGACCGAACAGCAGGAAATAGATAGCCAGCATGATCTTATTATTCCTCTTGAATCTCTGGTTCTGGACGATGACGAACGTGATGATGGAGAGGACGGATATCGCAGCTATGATGCTGATGATCATTCATGAGAAATCACCGAGCGAAGGGTTGATGAATTGGCTCATATCCAAGATGGAGATCCTGCTCTGGAAGAAATACATCGTGAAGATATCGAGGACAAACAGCAAAAAGAGTCAGGTGATGATGATGTTGATGATGATCTTTGTGAACGTCTTCTTGCTCAACGCATTGATGCCGACAAGTCCAAGAAGTACCATACATACCAGGAAATCACTGACAAGATATCATAGATAATGTGCGAGAGTGGCTCAGAATGTCGGTTCCTTGAATGTCTGGGAATAGGCGAGATAGATGAAGACCTGTTTCACCAGCAAACAAAAAAATGAGAGCACGACGATAGTCCTCCCAAAAAATGGCGATGTGCGCAATGATCTATAGAGAGAGAGTGAAATTCTTTTCATATAGTGATTTTTATTTTCGATACAAAAAAACAGCTGAAATCATATTATCGATTTGATGATTCTTTACAACCAAAAAAAACGCAAAGACAAAACCGGAATGCAGGAACCAGGCACCTGGGACTAAAGAGTGATGTTTATTTTCCGTCTGTCCCACCTCAATCAGTCTCCCTCCGTCTCATTTTATTCTAAGGTCTAAAGTTCTCACCCCCTCAGCGTCCGACTGACCGTCTTCACGGCAGCGTCGCCTAATTGTTCGAGCGAAAGCTTGTGGTCTTTCACGAGTTTCTGTATCTTGAACCTGTCGATCTCCATCGCCTCATCGAGCAGTCACAGTTCTCCGAGGATCTGCTTCGTTTTCTCCTTGTCTTCGAGACTGATGTTCTCTAACTGGGATGCGGAGATCTTGTAGGTGTTTCCGAAGAGCTTCAAGAGATTCTTCTGTTCGAGATAATCGACGAGCAATGCTTTGATGAGCTCTTTATCGTTCTTCGCTTTGGACTCTTGCTTGGACAGCGTCACGTATTCATCGACGAGTCATTTCACGGTTTTCTCGCCGAGTTCACCGCCGACGACTTCATCCTCGAATTTCATGTGTGCCCGCAACGGGCAGAGCGAGAAATATTCGCAGTACTTGCAATACGCATTCTGGATCGGGGGGAACGCATGCCTATCGCCCATGTTGTAGGCGAATTTCTTGGCTTCGATATCGGTGATGGTATCAGCGTATTTCTTCGTGACCGTGGCCAGACGTTCAGGCGTGATCTCCCGTTCATCCATGAGGTCGAAATGTAGATAGTGAAGCCTGGCTTTGAGGGTTTTGAAATATTTCGCATAGTTCTGCTGCACTCATAGACCATAGAGCGTCAGCTGTTCTATGTACTCTTCCTTGCTTTCCGGTGGGAGATTTTTGTTCGTCTTGTAGTCGTTGATGATGAAGGTATCGCCTTCCTTGTCGAGCCTATCGATAAACCCGCGGAACTTTATTCCACTAGATAATTCGTTGATAAAGGAGGTGTCTACCGATGCGGACGGAGGATTCGTGAGATCGAACATGATCGATGCTTCCGTAGCGACGATGGTTACGCCTGCGAACGGCTGATATTTGTCATAATAATTGGCGACATAATGGATCCCTCTGCGGATATAATCTTCGAGCGTCTGTTCTCCTTTGAGCTGCAAGGGTTTCTCCTTCGTCGCTTCAGCGAGCTCGTTATCCCGTTGTTCTTTGAATTTCGTCAACGCCTCGTCCTTGGTTGGGACCTTGAAGAGGTTGACTTGATTGTACAACCGTTCCAGCGTCGCATGTACGCTATGGCCGAGGATGAGATCAGGGGAAGATTCAAACTCTTTCTCCTGGATCTTGTCTACGTACTGATACTGATATTTACGCGGACATTTGATGAAGGTCTGCGTCTGCGAAAACGAATAGACGGACATGCTATGCCATGATGAATAAAAAAACAGAGAAAATATATGCTTTTCCCAAATGAATGCCAGTTTGATGTGATCAATCTATTTTTTCCTATCATAATCCAATACTTCATCTAGTTCTTTCTTGGATTCCGTTACGATATCTTCAGGGAATATTTTAGTGTAAAAAGGATTTTCGAGATACGTCCTGCCGGTGTTTTCTTTTCGTCTTTTGTATCCTTCCATGAGCATATCGAAAGACTCTTTATGGAATATCATTTCTGTATCGAACGGAAGGGGAGATTTAGGATCCCTATCGCAAAATATAGATGAATATGTTCCTATATCCGCAATTCCAGAATCTAGAAGCTTCTTTATCTGGTCTTTTGAGAATTCAAACCCTATGAGTCTATTGTATGTGTCTTCCTGGATGAATTCGCTGCTTATATTATGGATGCTGGTATGGACTGTTTTCTCTGTCCAGTATAATGGATGGGTGCTGCCTATATCTTCCTTATCGCTTTCTTCGAATTTTTTAGCTTCTCCCGCTGAAAGTACTCTATATAAGGTAATGCGTTCCGGAAGCTTTTCGAGGATGTAATCATAGAGCGGCAGTTTTTTTTTATCTTCTTCTATGGGATATACGAAAAAGCTATCCTTATATTTGGAAATATGTGTTCACAGGGGTATCAGTGAAGTATCATATTGCATGAATTCTATGTCACCAAGGGATCGTTGGGTAGTCTTTTTGTCTGTTTTTTTGATGTTGATTCTTCGGATCTGTATTCATTTCGGTAGGTCGGTGAGATGCATCTGCATATCACGAATCATATCAATGGATAATATATTTCTGAGGGAATACGTATATCTTTCCGGATCGAAGAATAGTGCTCCGATGACTTCCGGCAAGGCTTTGATAAGATTCTTCTCTATCAAGATGTCTTGTGTAGACTTCTTGTCCAATGAATGAATCATACGAAAGAAAGATATAAATAATACAAGTATATCCAGAAAAATAGGGCTGTCAAATGTGAAAAAACACTTACTATAACCACAGCATAAAAAAATGCTAAAACGTTGAAATGTGGAAACTTTTATCTTAGGTATCCGGTGAATGGTCCCAGGTCCCTGTTCCCTGGTTTCTAAATACTTATCGTCTATTATGATGCACTTTAGCGCTATCGAAGCGATTCTCCGGTTCCTTGTGCTCAGCCGGATATCCTAGCGGGATGATGCAGAACGGTATGATGGTGTCTGGCAGATTGAATACCTGCTTGAACGCTTTGATCCTTTCTTCTCTCGGATGGATGGCAACGAATACTCAACCCAATCCAAGATCATGTGCAGCAAGCAAGATATTCTCTGCAGCGATACTGCAATCATGGACTCGGAATCCTTCTGTCGCTTGGCGGGAAAGATCGGCACAGATCAAGAGAGCTACGTTACATTCAGCGGTCATAGCTGCCCGAGGATGGAGGGAAGGAATCTTGCTGAGTAAGTCCTTGTCGTTGATGACTACGAAATGCCGGAGCTGTTCATTCATAGCAGAAGGCGCTTGCATAGCAGCTTCCAAAATCGTTTGTACGTCTTTTTCGCTAATTGGCTGGTCGGTGTATTTCCTTATGCTTCTACGCGTCTTAATGGCTTGGAGTGTTTCCATAATGTCGCTAGTAAAGCTGATAAAGAGATGATCACTAGGGTGACTATATGGTTTCATTACGGTGTTGCAAGAAATATCAGAGGAAGAGGAAAAAATCAAACCATAGCACCAAAATAAAAAGGTGCTAAAAATCTCTTGCATTTTTTCGTAGCATGAGTATACTATACGTGCTATTTTATGACGAAACGTAAAAACGACTAAACGCTCAAACGCTTTTTGTCTTTTGATCTACATCGTTTCGTCGCTTCATCGTTTTATCGTTTTATCGAATTTATAGTATGGGAAAAATCATCGGAATCGATCTCGGAACGACTAACTCCTGCGTATCGTACATGCTCGGTGACAAGTCAGAAGTCATCGCTAATGCGGAAGGGAAGAGGACTACTCCTTCTACCGTATATATCAAGGGAGATGAGTTGCTCGTCGGAGATCTCGCAAAGAGAAAGGCTATCTTAGAGCCAAAGAACGTCATCTACGAGGTGAAGAGATTCATCGGAAGGAAGTACAACGAAGTCATCGGCAAGGAGCATCTCCCTTATGAGATCAAGGAAGGCAAAGATGGAGGCGTGCTCATCGTCATCGATGGCAAGGAATACAAACCTGAACAGATTTCAGCATTCATCCTCAAGAAACAGAAAGAGGATGCAGAGAAATTCCTCGGGACTCCTATCACGCAAGCGGTCATCACCGTGCCTGCGTATTTCAACGATAGCCAGAGGAACGCAACCAAGGCTGCCGGAGAGATCGCTGGACTCAAGGTAGAAAGGATCATCAATGAGCCTACTGCCGCATCATTGGCCTACGGAGAAGGAAAGAACAAGGACGAGAAGATCGTCGTGTTCGATCTCTGAGGAGGAACATTCGATGTCACGATCTTGGAGATCTGATCAGAATGAACATTCCAAGTGCTTTCGACATCAGGAGATACGCATCTGGGATGATCCGATTTCGATCAAGTGATCATCAAGTACCTTGTCGACCAATTCAAGAAGAAAGAAGGGATCGATCTGACCAAGAACGCTATGGCGATGCAGAGGATCAAGAATGAAGCTGAAGCAGCTAAGCATGATCTGTCCCAGACAGAGAGGACAGATATTTCCATCCCGTTCATCATCACCGGTGATGACGGATTGCCAAGAAACCTAGAGGAATCATTGACTAGGGCACAATTCGAGAACATGTGCAGCGATCTCTTCGAGAGATGCAAGAAGCCATGTCTCCAAGCGTTGGAGGATTCCAAGCTCAAGAAGAGCGAACTCAATCAAGTCATCTTGGTCGGAGGTTCAACAAGGATGCCAGCGGTACTCACACTCGTCAAAGATATCTTCGGTATCGAGCCTAAGGCTACCGTCAATCCTGATGAAGCAGTCTCTCAAGGAGCTGCTATCCAAGGAGGTATCATCCAAGGCGACGTGAAGGATATCTTATTGCTCGACGTTACGCCGTTGTCATTGGCGGTCGAAGTGGAAGGATGATTGGCGCATGTTATGATCCCAAGAAACACCACTATCCCAGCCAAGAAAGAAAATGTCTTCACGACCGCAGCAGATAACCAGACTGCAGTCACCGTCCATATCACCCAAGGAGAAAGGCAATTTGCAAGGGACAATAAAGATCTCTGAATGTTCAATCTCGAAGGCATCCCTATGATGAGGAGAGGCCAGCCGCAGATCGAAGTGACCTTCGATATCGATGCGAACGGAATCTTGAACGTTACCGCCAAGGAAAAATCTACCGGCAAGGAGATCAGCCATAAGATAGAATGATCCACTAACATCTCAGACGACGATATCACTAAAGCTAAAGCCGAAGCAGAGAAATTCTCAGAAGAAGATCATAAGAGGAGAGAGCTCGTCGAGACCAAGAACAGATTGGAGGCGTTAGTATATCAGATGGAAAGCATGATTGCAGAGAAGAAAGATATGATCCCTGATGCAGACAAAGAGACAGTCAACAAGCTCATCGCTGATGCAAAGGCACTCAAGGACAAGGAAGGTGTTACCAAGGACGAGATCGAGAACGAGATCAAGAGGATCGAAAACGAATTCTCTGTCCTCTACAACAAATATCAGGCAGCACCATCTCAAGCCGCTCCTAATACCGATGCCGAGATCAATAAGTGAGGCAACGGGACTGTCGAATGAGAGGTTATCGATGCTGATAAATAACGCACATTGTCATCCTGAGCTTGTCGAAGGATAGAGTGAATACTATATTCTTCATTTCATTCAGAATGACACGTAGATAGAAGAGAAGTCACCCGAGAGGGTGGCTTTTTTTTGTTCTTGAAGTGTTCCGTTGTGTTCTTGATGCTCACTCCATATACTTGTTTGTGTAATATTTTTTACTCTTTTTTCTATCGATCATGGTAAACACGCAAAGATTAGCATTGTGGTGAGGAGTTGTGCTCAGCTGATTCCATTTTATCCGGACGCTCTGCATAGGCGCTATACCTACCTATCTCCAGCAATTCCTGGATCGGATCGTGGGACTGCATATGATCAAGCAATATATCTTCATCACCCAATTCAACTTCGTGAACATGCTGACACTGGTGATCTTCACATTCATCGCGGGATATATCTATGGCCGGATCATGGGCCTCATCCTCAACGATGTCATGAGAAAAACGAAGTAGCTAGGAGGAAGCAGTACATCTCGAGATATCTCTTCTCTTTGACAATACCTTCCTAAACGCTATCAGTAGGGATGTTTATTTTTTTCTGTTCTTGTATGGATTTGCAGATAGTGATGTTCATCAACCACTTCGGACACGGGACACGATTGGACATAGTTTCTCAGTATATCTCTCTGAACCGATCGATGCTCATCATACGATCCGTCGTTATCCTCGTAGTGCTCATCCTCAAGAAAAAGTACTGGAGATATGTGCTTTTCAGTTTCGTGCTTGCGTGAGGGCTATTCTATCTGACCTCTGAGATCGGATTCAAGACGCTGCTTATTCAAGAGACCGGCGTCAGGCCGAGACCCTATGTCGCATATGCCGATAGCATCCAGCCGATAGGCAAACAATCTATCGATTCTTCATTCCCTTCAAGCCATATGGCTCTCACCGTGGCGATGTGCACCGTGCTGATCATGCTCTTTCCGGCCGTTCGACCATATGCTGTGCTCTATGCGTTGCTGATGGCGCGAAGCAGGATATACAACGGCATGCATTATCCGAGCGATGTGCTCGTGTGAGCGATGATAGGCATCGTCTGCGGATGGCTCGCTGTGCAGCTGAGCAGGAGAGTGTTTCCTTCCAGATAAAAAAAATCCGCAGGATACCTGCGGAAGTTATTACGGTTGTCTATAGAGGGCGATATTGATATTCATGCCTGCGCCGATAGACAGCAGCATGACGATGTCGCCGGATCGCAGCGAGTAGTTTTCCAGTTGTCCTGCATCGATCTGATGGAGGATGAGCGGGATAGACGCTACGGATGGATTCCCGAACGTGTCGCCGATGATGGGCATGATATGTTCGGGTGGTTGCATGTCGAAGAGTGCATACGTCCTCAAGGCTATCTCCTTGAGCATCAACGGGTTAGGCTGATGGAAGACCATGAGATCGATCTGATCGATAGTGAGATTAGCTTCCCTGAGTGCATCCTTGATCATCGTCGGGATCAGGTTAAGCGCATGTTTATGGACACGCGTGCCGGTCATCTTTAGGAAGAGTTCATCCGCAGGATGATTAGGGCTATATGCATGCCCCATCCGTAACATGAACGCTTGCTGATTGAAGGTATCGGAACGGACCTTATAGGAGATGAATCCTACAGGTACATCGCTCTCGATAGCTTGCATGATGACAGCGCCTGCACCATCGCCATAGAGCATGGTATCCATATCCTCAGGTTCTGCGACTTTGGAAAGGATCTCAGCACCGACGACCAATGCATGTGTGACATGACCATTTTTGATCATGGTATCTGCATGGATCATTCCTTGCAGGAATCCCGGGCAGCCGAAATATAGGTCATACGCCAGTATATCATGATCCTGAAGATTCAACGCATCTTTCACTTTGTTGGCGATGGAAGATTGTTGGCCGGTGTAATGGACCACGATGATGCTGTTGAGTGATTCCTTATCCACGGAACAATTCGGTAGGAGATACTCAGCAATTTCGAACATATCTTCCTGTTCGTGATTATGGACATGGATTACGAGATCCTTATTGGTCAATCCCATATATCGTTCGAATTGCTTGAATTCACCATAAGAATGCAATCCACCGATGACGATATCATAGGCGACAACAGCGGGGTTGACGATCTGGAGATAATTCTTGATTCTCGCAGCGAAGGTAGGGACTAGGTCCATCTTGTCGGTCGATGTCACAATATCGCCGAAGTTATTGGCGACAATGATGCAATCGAGCTTCGTGGGAGAGATAGTGGATTTCGTCACTGCGTTTTTCGCAGCTTCGATAGCCAGATCGGAGGTGACTTTCCCTTCTGCGGCATAATGACGTTGTCTGGTGCCGGTGATCTCTTCGAACTTGCGGACGATATCTTCACTTGGTTTCTCCATCGGATTCCCTTTGGCATCATAGAAAGTTTGCATCTCAAAATGCGAATTTGGAAGGATGGTATCGAGCGAGGAGTCATGACTCCCTGTCCCGATGATGATTGATTGTATGTTCTTCATGTATGAAAAGGTTTGTTTTTTATTTTTGTTTTTTTATAGAAATAACTATACATATTCAAAATAATAAGTCAATGATATATTTTTTTATAGAAATCAAGCGGGAAATAGCTACGCTATCCATATTTTATCCATGAGTATCGAGATGAGATATGTAATCACCTGCGCAGCAGGATTGGAATCCACACTCAAGAAAGAGATCGAATTATCCTGATATAGGATTCTCTGATCTTGACCGACGATTGTCCGCTTCGAGGGCGATCTTTCTACGATCGCGAAAATCAACCTCCGGAGTAGGGTAGGTAACAAGCTCTATCTCGAAGTAGCGAACAGCATAGTCCCTGATTTCGACCAACTCTTTGATCTGGTGTCGACGATAGATCGGAAGGTCTATATCCAAGACAATCCCATCGTCGTGACAGCGAGCAGCAAACATTCCAAGCTTGTAAGCATACCGACCATCCAAAAGATCGTCAAGAAATCCATCACCAAGAAGCTGCTTGGCGGCAAAGAAGGGATAGTCACTGAAGATGCAAAGCTCCAACCCCTGGAGATTTTCGTTACCATCGATAGCGATAGATGTTCGATCCTGCTCAATACCACCGGTGAGTCCTTGCACAAGAGAGGCTACAAAAAGGCTACAGGGGAGGCTCCGATCAACGAATCATTAGCCGCATGATTGCTCCTGTTATCGGGACGGAAATTCAGCGAACCGCTCTATGACTTCTTCTGCGGTAGCGGCACCATTGCGATAGAAGCGGCATTATTGGCCAAGAATATCGCGCCATGATTGTTCCATTCTTTTGCGTTCCAGAGATTCTCACGATACGACCAATCGCTTTTCGAGAAGGAATTCGGCACAGCGAAATCCAAGATGATGCTAGAGAAACAGCACACCATCATCGCTTCGGATATCGATCCCAAGATGATCGCCATAGCACAGGGAAATGCAAGAAACGCATGAGTTGCAGACTACATAACATTTGCAGTCAAAGACATCAAGGACTATCTCGACGGCACGCAGCTCGACGGCTGCCTCGTCTCCAACCCGCCGTACGGCATGAGACTGAACACATTCGACCTTGAGTATCTTTATCATACGATCACCGAACTCTTCATCCGTCATCCTAAACTGCATGGAGGCGTCATCACTTCCTACGAAAGATTCCAGACCGATACGACATCCTGATCATGGAAAAGATCGCTCTTCTACAACGGCGGCGAGCCCTGCCGGTTCTACAAGAAAACACTACTGAAATAATGCTGAATGCTTAATAAAAGACGTTTGATATGTTATTTACTCTGGTAATATATACAATAGTCCATTCCAGCTCTTCAATCATTCAACAGTCAAAATTTAACATTCAACATTTCAACGTATGATCAAGACATCCATATTAGACGCCGGCAAGTTACAGGCATTCGCCAAGGAACACAAGCTCCAGCCGTTCAGGATCAAGCAGATCCAGCAGGAGATCTTCAAGAACCAGAATATCGAGTTCGCCGATATGACAACCTTGTCCAAAGATCTGAGAGAAGATTTGGATCAGCATTTTTCCGTTTGCACGTTGAAAGCAGACAAGATACTCGAAGATGAAGCTTCCACTAAAATCTGATTTCAGACACACGATGGATTCCTGATCGAAGCGGTCATCCTCTATCACCGACAGGACGAAAAATATCAAAAAGACGATAAGGAAAAATTGAATAGGATTACGTTGTGTATTTCTTCACAGGTCGGCTGCCCAGTCAACTGCACCTTCTGCGTAACGGGCAAACTCGGATTCAAAAGGAACCTGACATGGGATGAGATGATTTCGCAGGTATTGTACGCAAACAATTATATCAAGAAAAAATTCGGCAAACAAGAAGATGGGTCATTGTATTCCGTTCGCAACATCGTCTTCATGGGTATGGGAGAACCCCTCTTGAATTACGATAACGTCAAAAAAGCTATCGAGATCATGCTCAGGCAGGAAGCGGGATTATCACTCTCTCGCAGACATATAACCATTTCGACTGCAGGGATCATCCCTTGAATCAAGCAGTTGGTGAAGGACGGGATTCCTGTCAAATTAGCTATCTCGCTTCATGCGCCCAATCAGGAACTACGCGACAGATTGATGCCGATAGCCAAAGCATACCCGTTGGATGAACTCGACAAAGCTATCAGCGAATACGTCAGAGCGACCGACAACAGGATTTTCTACGAATATATCATGATCAAAGACATTACCGATAAACCCGAGTTGGCGAAGCAATTAGCTGACTTCCTCAAAAAGAAATTAGCGCATGTGAATCTGATCCCATACAATACGAATCCCGCTATCGATTATGTCGAGAGCGACAACGCTTCCATCCAAAAATTCAAGAAAATCCTTGAAGATGAAGGCATCACCGTGACGGTCAGGGATAGTCTATGAAGGAAGATGAAATGAGCATGTGGTCAGTTGGGATATGAGAAATTGACG
The DNA here is from genome assembly GCA_964430205.1 of uncultured Candidatus Peribacteria bacterium. Taxonomy (GTDB): domain Bacteria; phylum Patescibacteriota; class Gracilibacteria; order Absconditabacterales; family Absconditicoccaceae; genus CAJBLF01. The sequence goes on from CAYSER010000006.1 coordinate 45,439, forward strand.
AAAAAATAACCTATTGTTTTCATGGCGTTATTCGTTATATTCACGGCACACCCATATTGGGAGGTATATAAGGAGAGTTACCATCACTAGTGGATTAGGGGGTCTATCGGCAAAATTCAGTTTTTCTTCCGTGTCAGCCGCCGCGGTCATACGGAAATAGACCTTGTTTTCATCGCCCTAATCTGAGAGGTGTTGGCCTCTCCTTTTTCCGTTTACGAAAAAATAATGGAAAATGAACGAATCGCTAAAATGGACTATTGTTCTCTTACAATAGTCCATAATAAAAACAGCACCATCATTATTAATTATTAATTTTAAATTGTTAATTGATTTATATAGTCCATTGTCCATGGACGATGCCGATAAGTTCTCGTTGCCCATCGACTTGATTCCATACTAACCGCAAGCTCTTTCGATCTATTCATCCATACTGTGCATCGAAGCCAGTGAAATGGAATTCTATCCATGTCTTGCCTTGATATACGTCAGGGATGTTGTTGATAGTGTTCCCTCTTTGCACGTGTTGATTATATAAGATTTCGGGCGCATGCGTATAGTCAGCGTCATTGACGAACTTCTCGAAATATTGTCCCACGCTGAGATCGATGGGTAGTCATGAACCATCATAGGATCACCAGAGGAATGTCCTGGAGAGGAGCTGTGCATGGGCTACGAGGTCGGTGTCCATGATAACATCGGTTCACGTATTCACATATTCATAGGGTGAGAAACGGAGACCGCTGCGTCAGACGAATTTTGCTAGAGTAAGGAAGTCCTGATTTTTCAATGCTGAAAGCACTGTTTGCACCGATCAAGTGAGATCGCTATGATCGATCGTCGATGCAGTAGCTCAGCTGATGGAGGTGTCAGGAGTCGTTCACCTATCTATTGCCATATGCTTTTGGCAACCGGAAAAAAATAGAGCGACAAAGAGCAAGGCGAATAGCCGATATATTTTTTTCATAAGGATCTATAAGAATACATATAAATCTTTTATCTTTTCTGCTTTGGGGCTATGTCGAACATGCAACGCTTCCTGTTGTTATCGGACAGCTTTCGGAGGTGGTAGTCTTAGCGCATCCTGATAAAAGGAGCGTGATGGCGCAAATAGCTACGATACCTATCAGTGTTTTTTTCATTCCCGTGTACGTGTATACGAAGTAAAAAATATCTATCAAGCATATATAGAGAAAACGGAAAAAATGGGAAGACGAAATGACTTATCTTCCCATATTTCACTATTTCCAGGTTTCAAGAGGATATTACCAGACGTTTTCCAGCAGCGATATGGCTCAATTGTGGACAGGCGTCACGAGATGATACTGTTCGACAAGGCTCTCATCTACAGTTCTCTTGAGCATCAGAAGCACCCGACCTCTTCTCTCTCGTAGGAATGGATCCTGGATCTTCTTCATGATATTATCTTCGTACAAGGCTCTGAGATGCTTCTCATATCGTTTGTATTTGAGCTCTTCGCCTGTATAGACATTGTATACATCGCCGTAGACGAGCCTTGAGAGGATTGTTCAGAATTGAGCTCTATCTACATAGTCTTCAGGATCGAAAGATTTCTTAGGAGTCTTTCCGTCAGATTCGAGACCCATGAGATCGAGTTGACATGCAGTCTTGGTATAGAATTTCATCTCTTCATTGAGATCGGCTACATCATCGAAACTATCACATCCCGCTTTGTCGGTATCCGGATAGATGCCTATCACCTGGATGGTGAAGAGCGTCATCATCTTCGCCAATTCTTTTCTGATGATATAGCTATCCAGACGTGCGTCGCTGATAGGGCATTTGTTGGTTATGTTCAATCCGTATCATCGGCTGAATGCATCGGTCAATTCTGTTTCGTAAGTCGAGTCACTGACATCGCAGCTAGGAGCTACGGCATGTCCTTCATTCGCACAGCAAGTGTTGTCATAATATCCATAGGAGTTATCGATACCTTCATCGTTTGCACATGCCAAAGCGCTCGGTAATTCACAATCATCCTGTACAAGATGACCGCCTCATCATCCACCTCATCCGCCTCATCCGCAGTTGGTGATACAGAGAGGAGGCACATACGTCTTTTGGAGATAGACGGTGTTTCAGGAAAGTGTCGCTTTGACTCATGAACTATTCCCTGAAAATATCAACTCAGAACCTCAGAAAAAACCAACCAAGGTAGCTGATCAACTATTCTGTTCGGTTCATTTATAGATAGTCATGCCTTGATCATCCATCCCGCAATCCAATGTTCCTGTAGATCCA
>CAYSER010000007.1:0-213 GCA_964430205.1 uncultured Candidatus Peribacteria bacterium
CAGTTGGCTATCCCGCTAAAGCGGGACTCGCAAGCTCGGAGCGTTTTGTAAAGTACTATTATTATGGGTGATTAGCTCAGTTGGCTATCCCGCTAAAGCGGGACTCGCAAGTTCGGAGCGTTTTGTAAAGTATCATTATTATGGGTGATTAGCTCAGTTGGCTAGAGCGTTTCCTTGACGTGCACGAGGCCACAGGTTCGAGTCCTGTATCAC
>CAYSER010000007.1:223-47241 GCA_964430205.1 uncultured Candidatus Peribacteria bacterium
ACCCACCATTCCCATGTTATGATTACAAGCAGGGGTCATAGGCCCGCCCCGTAGTCCTACGGGGTTCAGTCCTGTATCACCCACCATTAAGAAACACTGCCTCTAGGTCAGTTTTTTTTTATCTGCATGATACCACCCCGCAGTACTGCGGGGTATCACCCACCATCATCCAATGAATGAACTGATAGTAGGTCAGTTTTTTTTCTTTTTTTAGGACTCTTGACAAATATCTTTCAATAAATATAATCTCAACTTCAGTTTTATCATCTTTTACTAACGATGAGCAGAAAACATACGTCATCTCTCGATACATCATCCACTCCTCCTGAGAATCCTGATGAACTATCCGCGGAACAGCTTAAATTGACACTCAAACAACGTCTTTCCAGATTGTTGATGAATACAGAAAGGCGCGATAAGGACTTGATACCCAAACTAGCTCAGATCAAGGATGAAATGCATGAGAATTTTATCCGTACCTGATCACGGAAGTCTTCGTATATCGATGATATATTTCGGCTCTATGCCGATAAAGATCAGGATATAACCATCTCTAAGCCTCAGATGAAGCTTTTTTCCCAATATCCCATCAGTATACCAGATATCCCTGAACATGAGCCTATCAGGGTGACTCAATATCTCAAAACTTTAAGATTCATCAGAGCGTGATTAGATTCAATGATCCATGATATCAGACCGCTCGTGAATGCGGCCAATCGTGATGCGGAAGCAGAGATAAAAAAAGAAAGCACATGAATTTTCCATACGAATTATGATATGGAAGACGAAAAACAGAGAGAGCATGAATATGCTAGGAAACATTTGCGTGATGCTATGTCCAATACTCCTTACAACCATGACCGATTACTCCAACATCAACATACCGTTCCGAGCGATATTTCAGCCAACGGCTATAAGGACTTGATGGAGTTTGCTCTCTTAGGATTCACTTATTTCAATAATAAGTCTGCAGTGTATGATGCATTCCTTCCGGAACAGCTCACCTCAGAACAGGTATCTTTCACGTTGCCGGGATTCCATCCGACAACCCTTTCCTTATGATCTTTCCTGAAAATATTGGAACATCTCGATTTCAAGAGACATCTCTTTGCCGTATAATATATCGTAGCTTTATAATAATGAGATATAGGATTCCCTATCTTCCCGGATGCTTTCCGGTGTAATTTTCTGTAATCTCTTTATCAGATTCCTATCCGCTAATTCATCTTTGCTGACAGGCACCGTGATCCCGTCTATCGTCTTGCTGTCTTTGATGTGGAGCGAGAATGGACATCTTGCCAGTTTCCCTGGAGGTGTGTTGCTCGTATCCAAGATCAGCGCTCCTTTTTTCCTTTCATGGCCTGCCAACACCTTCAATCCTGTCATTTCGCTTACTGTTGCTGCTCGCTTGGTGATGATGCTTTCTTCTTTGCCTTTACCGAAGCTTAGGTATGCATCGTAGAATGAGTGATCTATCGTCTTTTTCAGCAATAGGTAGATATGAAAACTCGAGCCTGTCCAGAGAATCAATGGCCTATATTTGACAAGCTTTGCGAATGCCTTATCTGTAGCTATCACCTTGATCAATGCGTCCGTGACTTTTCTCGCATCATCTGAAGAATTGTTCTGTCTGTCGATATCTATGAAAATTCTGTCGATGGTATTTCAAAATTCATTGTTGCATGCATAGAAAAGATTGACCAATTTCCTTGGTACGAAATATTGCCGCAAGAGCACTTGTTTCGGTGTGAGCTGATCCTCTACTTCATCGAGATGATGATTCGCTCTCAGACGGAGGTAGTCTTCATCTATCTCGTCAAAATCGTTTATATAGAGCGGAGGATTCTTGGTCCCTCTTTTGAGCAGAACAAATCTCTCGCCCACTATCTTCGTCGCTATTTCCTTTCATCTCATGAGTTTTTTGAGATAGGGGGCCATTTTTCCATATCGTCAGAGGACATCCAGGTTCCCATAAGGATGAAGCAGATCTGTCATTGATTATACGTTTAAGCGATAAAACGACGAAACGATTAAACGATAAACATTGATTACTCTAGTAGATATACTGATTCGCTATTGCATGTAAACAAAAAAATCTGCGTATCAGCAGATTATTCTCTCTTGCCGCCGAGGGGACTTCGTCCTGCAGTCCTGCGGGGTCGAACCCCTATGTCTTGTTATGTAAGTGATCCATTGTTGCTTAGTATTGCCGCCGAGGGGATTCGAACCCCTACGTCTTGCGACATACGCACCTGAAGCGTACGTGTCTACCAATTCCACCACGACGGCGAAAATGCCTGCAAGTGCAGGCCTTATCCTTCTCTATGGAGATCTATTTTCTTTTCGTTGTTTTCTTCGCTATCGCTTTGACTATCTTTGGCTGTACTTTCTCTGTCATTGGTGAGGATTTTACTGTCGCAACTCTCTCTTTTTTCTGGAAAAAGATCAGATAGATGATTGGCAGGATGCCTAGCGTATTGAAGATGAAAATGCAGATGAACCGTACCAATTGTCTCTTTGTTCCCGCTTTTCGGAGAGCGATACCCTTTCGGACTGCATCTCGGATTAGAATGAGTGAGAGCAAAATCGTTGTTCCTTTCGCTAGAACCGGTGTTAAACTTGTCGTGATCGCTGCTGCCTGTGTTTCCATGGTATGATGATTTATATGGTAAAAAAAATCTATTTTTTCATCGTATTGAAGAACTCTTTTGCCGGGCAGCAAAGTCATCCTTGTTTGCAATGCTTGCATGCGAGCCTACTTCTCACACAATTATTCCCTTGGGTAGCAAGTACGATGATCAGAATGATGCTTATCAGTATCCATCGTCTGAAGCCATTGGTCAGGAGGACAATTCCTGTGATGATCGGGATAAGCGAAACCAATGCATCGGGTATGAGGTCTTTTCGTGAAATCTTTCTGTTGATGAATTTTTCTGGTTTTCCTTTGGGATAGATCAACGCACTCAATCTCCCTTTGCCGAAAGCACAATATTTTCCGTAATATCGGCAGTTCCTACAGCTCTTTTGGAGCAATCTCAATTCCAGATAGAGAATCAATATGATATAGCTGATTCATCGGAATGTCCCTGTCTGAAATATGATGATCGTCCCTATGATATCGATGGCTAATGCATTCAGGTTGGATATCATGATGATCCATCGTGGATATTGTTCATAGGTTTTTGTCATCATCTTGGTTATGTGACTAAAATCCTTCCCATGCCTGTTTTTTCTATCTTTCCGAGCTTCAAAAGCAAGGGTTCGATATCTTCTTCCACTGCTTTTTCGTTGACTCATAGCTGGACCGCTATCGCTTTGACCCCCATCGGCCTATCGGTTTTCTCGAGGATTTCCAGGTATTTTTTGTGAAGGGGAGTCATTCCGCCTTCGTCGATCTCGCTGCGTTTTAGGAAATCTTCCCATAATGTCTCAGTCAGTATCTTCTCTTTTGATTCCGTAATAACGAAATCTCTTATCTTGATGCAGAGATTATGGATTTCTCTAGGGACAGCACCGACTTTGTCGCTGATCTTTTTGATGATTTCATCATCTGCCACTATGCCGTACTGCGTCAGATATTTCTTGATGATGACTTCCTTCTCATGCGGTGTATATTCCATGAAATGGAAATGATAGACAAATCTGTTCTTGATCGGTTGGCTCAGGGATTCGGATTTTGTCGTCGCGCCGATAAGCGTGAATGGGTTGATCGGTATCCTGACATTACCTCATTCAGGCATGACCATATCGATGACGAAGTCTTCCATCGCGATATAGAGCACCTCTTCGATATTCGGCTTCAATCTGTGGATCTCATCGATGAAGAGGATATCGCCTGTTTCAAGTGTATTGAGTATGCTTATGATCTCTGATGGCTTTGTGATTGCATATCCCGTCACTGCCTTGATGTTCACTTGCCCTTGTTTCGATATGATATGCGCCATCGTCGTTTTCCCGAATCCGCTTGGACCGGAAAATAACATATGGCCTATGTGTCATTTTCTTTTCTTGCCGCTTTCTATAGCGGTCTTTACAACACCTTTGATATGTTCCTGTCCGATGAATTCTTCGAAGGTATCAGGTCTTCCACTGTGACTGATGTTAAGCAATTTGTCCGTATTGATTTTCTTTACTTCCATGTTTCAACGCTTAAACGCTAAAATGTTCAAATGCTAAAATGATTCTCTGATGGCTATTCCGCTTTCTTGTTCTGTTTCATGAATCTTGGGTAGTGTACTATCAGGAGGATTAAAAATAATGCTGTCCGTATTCATCAGTTCAGGACATCGGTCTTGAAGGTAGCTTGCCTAGATTGGATGAGCATGGTTTTCTTCTCCGCCTTGCATTTCTCTTTCTCTGCTTCTGTAGGCGTTTCGTAATTGTTCGGATTCGTCGCAGTCGGTTTCGCTATTGTGGTTGTACCGCAGGAATCGATCTCATAATATCTCTCTCAAATGATGTATTCGTCATTGGTTATGATGACTTTCTTTCCTATTGTGTAGAGGAAGAGGCCGAGAGAGACCAGCGTGCCTATCATACCGACAAGGGTCATGAGTAGGAAGTAGATTTTCAAGACTGTCCATCCATGTGATTTGCCTTGAACCGGTTTTGTTGCCATATCGTGGTATAAAGAGAATAAAAAATTTTGTTTCAACAAAGTCTTTAATGTCTAACGTTTAAGTCCTAATGAATTATTTGGTTTGGTTGATCTTATAATATGCATTGGTATTACTGATCGGATTTATGGAGAACGTCGAGTCGTTTATCCTGATAATTCCTTCTATGAGCGAAAGATTGCTAACGATAAAGCTTGTTGTTCATATCTTTTTCTCTTCATCCAATGAAAATACGTCTCAGAACCATTGGAAATTGTTGTCGAAATATTCTTTGATGTTGGATCTTACTACCTTATATCTTTGTCATAATATCTCTATATATCCGATATTGAAATTGCCGTTTTGCAAAAGGTTCATGTCTACGTAGACATTAGATTCCGGTAGATTGTTGGTACCTGTCCTGATGGATCATGGCACTGTGCTTACGACTTGATTCTGTACTAGATCGCTATTCATGTTTTGGAGGATTTGGTATTTTACCTTGAATCTATAAAGGAATAATGCTACTTCGTATCTGGTGATCGGATTCTCGAAGGTGACCGCGTCTGCAGGTCCTATCATGCCTAAGTCCTGAGCCTTCTCGAAATAGTTTTTCCATCGGGGCGTTGTCGTCTCATCCAACACCTTTCCTTCAAACAATCTGATGATCGATGCTATGAATTGAGATTTGTTGATCGTGCCTTTCGGAGTGAAGTATCCATTTGATCATTTCATGATTCCCATAGCACATGCTGTCTCTACGTAGGTCATCAATGATCCATCGGCATCGGAGATGTCCTTGAAGATACACTCATTCGGCAATGCTCCGCTGGTTGATGTCCCGAATCCAAAGATGTTAGCGAACAATGTTATGATCTTGGCTGCCTGTTCCCTATTGAGGATTTCAAAAGGTCTATATTCTGCAATGGTTTTGAAGTTGGTCAGTCCGTTGTCGTTCATTCGTCTGATTGCTTCTAGGAGCTCCGGATCGTTGTTTATGCTCAAGGAATCAGCCAATGTTCAGAAGCTATCAAGGATTCAGCTGCTGATCGATTGCCCTGTAGTTCAGATATCAGCCAATCTGCTGAGCATCATCAGCTTCATGGTTTCATTCGTTACGATATTCCTGAATCTGTAGATGTATATCGCCATCTCTCTTCTGGTGATGCTCGTGTCGAAGAGTGTCTGACTATTGAGTGTGGTGAGCCCTAGTGCTTGCCCTTTCACATAATATTCACCCCATCGAGGTACTTTGCTCTCATTCGAGACTTTTCCTTCGAATATCCTTACCAAGAGTGCCATTGCTTGCGGCCTGGTCAATTTCTGCGTCGGCATGAACCTATTGTCTGTCGTACCTTTGAATATACCTCGTTTGCATGTGTTCTCCACATATCCTGAAAGCGTAGGATCGATTGTATTCGCATCGATGAAGGTGCATGCCGTATTCTTGGTAGTCTGTTCATATCAGAGTGTCACGAATGCCTGTCCTATCATCTTAGCAGCTTCTTCCCTTGTTAATCAATCTTCTGGTCTGAAGTTCTCTTCATTATCATACATGGTTAGTCCATTGTCGTACATCCATGCCAATGCTTGTTGGAATTCCGTGCCTGTATAGGTCGCCGTATTTTCAGCAGTGCCTGATCATACATCTTCTATGGTGCCTGTAGATGTCGATCATGTAGTCGTCGATCATGTAGCCGTCGATCATGTCGTGGTTGTTCATGATCATATGTCTCCAGTTCCGGTGATGATACTTATCTTTTTGGTAACTGGATCTATCACGATCTGGAATCCTCATGTCGTTTCCGCTTTTGCAGGGAATATGAACGATACTAAGGCTAAGGTCAGGATCACGAATCATCAAAGTAGTCTCTTGTTCATGAATATGCTTTTAAACAGTAAAATTGCGAAACAATATGATTCATGCTAAGATATATCAAATATATGAGTCGTTTCAATACTAAATCTTGCCTGGAAATCTTTTCCGCTCGCCTTTTCTTTTTTTTGTGCTGATGCGTATTATGCCCAGAAAAAGGCTTTTCGATAAAAAAGGTTGAAAATCTCTATCAAAAACATAGTATCCTAAAAAATCCTTTTATTTTTTTTGTTATTCTTCTGAAAAAATGACTCATATCCAAAGAACTTTGGTTGTATTGAAACCTGATAGTGTAGGTCGTAGCATTGTCTGAGAAATCATCTCCCGTTTCGAAAGAGCGTGACTTCATATCGTAGGTATGAAGATGATAAAACCCGATAAAGATTTCTTCTATCATCATTATGAGACCATCTGAACGATGATCACTAGGCATGGAGAAAAAATATTCGAAGATACTGTAGCTACCATGATGAAGGCTCCTGTCATCGCTATCGTCCTTGAGGGTGTCGAAGTCGTTGAATACGTCCGCAAGATCGTCTGATCCACCGAACCGAAATCAGCTGCTCCTGGAACCATCAGAGGGGACTTCGCTCATATGTCATACAACTATGCCAACGAAACCCAGATCTGAATACCAAATCTTGTCCACGCCTCAGGGAATCCCACGGAAGCTGAAGCTGAGATCAAACATCGATTTTCAGATGATGAAATGTTCGAGTATGATCCTCTGCATAGCAAATTCACTCGTTAATCATTCTTTTTGGTCGCGGGTTTAGAAAGTTGCGAGTTACTATATTAACCTTCCAAACCTTTCAAACCTTTCAAACTTTTTAACTTATTATCATTAGATCAATGAAAACATGAATACATGGAAATTATTATAAGGACGTAGAAGTCCAATGTATCTGCGGTGCCAAATTCACCGTCAATACCACTATACCTGGTCCTATCAAGGTTGAAACCTGCTATCAATGTCATCCTGCATTCAATAAGGATAAGGTCATCAAGAAGGTGATTAAGTGAAGAATGGAGAAATTCCTTGAGAAGCAGAAGAAGATGGATTCTATCGCCAAACTCACACCGAAGAAGAAATAAATTTTAGCTTGAAGCTTAAAGCTTGGAGACCGCCTCCCGGACGGGCAGGCTTGAGGCTCGAGCCTTTATGAGGCGAGCTATGTTGAGAAAACAGATCATGAAAAGGTATGTAGATGTAGATACTATTTTTCATGTAATCTGACATAATTCCAGTGTGTTTCTTCTCCTGACATTGAGGACGTTAGTGTTCCTTCTGGTGTTGTATGTATTATATGTGGTGCTGGACAGATATATCGTTTGGCCTTATCTCTCCTGGTCTTTTGCTCTCTTGGGCATATGATTCTTCATTAAGTTCATTCTTGATTTCCTCAATATCTATCTTGATGGATTGATACTCTCAGAGTGAGGGATCACTATGTTTATGCGGGAATGACTTTTTGAATACAAAACCGATTTTTTCGAACGGAATAAGATAGAGACCGTTTCCCACAATCAGAATAGTTTCCGGGATAAGCTTTTTTCCAAAGGCGATCTTCTCATCAAGCTTGAGCATGGTATAGAATATCCTTTCGAGAATATTAATTCCCCCCAAAAGCAGGCTGATAGAATTATGAAGCTCAAAACACAATTCTGATGACCTCTTTCTGATGAAAAATCCGTATCCATCAATGATGAGAAGATGTCTATCATCGCTGAAGCATTGAGTGAAGTAGTCAAGGAATATATGGATAAGAAAACTGAACAAGAAAATGATGAAGAAGATTATTAATCTCTGATTTTCAATCCCTAAAACTAAAGCAATTTAAGCTCTTTGAGCATCTGTTCGTATTTCGGGTAGTCGTTCCCGAATTTTTTTTGCATATATTCTTGCAGGATATTTTTCCGATCAGCGAATCCAGAGAGCTGTTCTGAAGATACTTTAAAATTCTCTAAGATATTATCCATGTTCTCGATATCTTTTTTGAGCCTGACGTCTTTGCATGTCTTACGAAGCTCTGGATCTATGATCTCATCCATATTGTCGTAGTCGATATGTTCTACATTAAGAATCAGCGAGATGCTTTCTATCTCCGGTTGCACCCCATCTTCGAAATCGATATCTCGACTCTCTGATGTAAAATACGATTCGTTCATCTTGGTGATGTCTTGGATCTCTGTTAGCAATCTCTCCGCAGTCACCGGTTCATTGCTTCTGATCATGACTTGCGGATTCACAAGCATGGGCAGTGCCTTCATGCGTTTGTTTGGGGTGTCGTAGCGGAAGATATATTTGTTCTGGTTGGTCTCGAGAGAACTCGTCGATCGTACGCTTCATAGGCAGAGATAATTCGTATGCGTGAATGCCTGATGCAGATGTCAGGATATGAACTTGATATTGGGTATGTCTAGAAATTTTTCATTGAGTGCGACATCCTTGTAGCTGAATTTGGATCTCTGTCCCGGGAAAGCTGTGCTATTGATATAATAATGATGGAGTATCGTGAGGTCCGGATGTCTGTCTATCTGTTCGGCGAGATACTTGTTGATATATCCGGAAAACGCTTCGTGCTTATTCTCCGATCTTTCAAGGATCTTTGCTATCTCGCTGATGGCCTTCAATTTTTCGTTTTTCGGTACATAGGAACTCTCTATGTCCTTTCATGAAATAAAGAATGGTAGGAACAACATTTTTTCTCATTCGATCTCTTCTATCATCGGTTCTGTGATGAATCTTATGTTTCACTGTTTCAATGGAGCAATGTCTCATTGCTGTCATAAGATGTCGAAAGCCTTTTTCGCTTCCTCGAAGACGAATGAGCTTCCTAGCCGATCATGATTGCCGGAGAGTATATAGATATTTTTCCCTTGGCCGAAGAGCTCTAGGAAAAGATTGTACAATTGGAGCAATGCATGCCTGTCATAGGCGAAATGGTACACGTAATCTCAGAAGAATATGATATTCTTCTCTTCGGGGTACTGGGAAATCCTATCTCTGAGCTCAGTCAGGATCCTGTCTTGATAGCGTGCATTGATATGGATATCGCCAATTAGCAGCATTGATGGATTGTATCATAAAACACTATCGTTTGCTTGATTTTGTCTTTTGTTTCTCTATTCTTCTTTTCGGTTATTGCCACCACGACCGTGGTCAAGAGTGGAAGGAAAACCATCGCCATGCCGGTCGACCGCCATGGAGGCAATGCTCTCATATAATATTCCCGTTTACGGTTGTGAGCAAGCATATTGCCATAGGCTAGTGTATTTTGCTAGCCTTTTTTTGTACCTTGGTACATCATACTAATTCGATTTGTAAAAGAAAGGCGGAAATGTATATTCGTTTGTGTTTTATCCCTTTTTGTCATCGCGAGGAATGTAATGACGAAGTAATCTAACGTACTATACACAAGATTGCTTCGCTATGTTCGCAATGACCTTATCATGAGAAAACGCATACGACTTATACTTATCATCGTTTGCATATCTGTCCTTGCAGCTCTCAGAATCTTATCAAAAGAGGATACTCGGATCTGTGAAGGCAATACTTTGGTGAAACACGGAAATCCTAGCGTTGATGGCTCGGGATTTTTTTGTTCGTGAGGAAAACTTCTCTCATCCTCATCTTTATCTCTTCATCCTGCTTTTATGAAGATCACTTCCGATTTCTCGGATAATGGATCGATGCCTTCCCTCTATACGTGCGATAGCGAATGACGTTTCCCGGTGCTGCATATACATGGCATCCCTTCTGGTACCAAAAGTTTAGCGCTTATCGTCTATGATCCGGATGCTCCTGCTGGGGTGCGAGATCACTTGCTTCTCGCTAATATCCCTCTTGCTGAAGAGGGTGTTGCCACCATCTCGCAAGATACGTTCGATACAGGGATCCTTGGTGAGAATAGCCGATGAGAGCAAGCTCGATGAGCTCCATGTCCGCCGAGCGGTACGCACAGGTATGTTTTCAAGGTCTATGCATTATCCGATATTCTTGAACTTTCCGCATGATTCTCCAAGGAAAGATTATTGGAGATGTTTTGATGAAAAATAACCGATCAAGCTCAACTAGTCGGTCTTTATAAGAGATACTAATGATTTTGCGTTATAGGCTAACGTGTTTAGGCTGTTTTGAAAATTGTTTTTAAACATGAACGTCGTTACCTTATTTTCACATATATTTTCTTAATTTATAATCTATATCGCCGGCACTGTAGATGATGATAACAGTATCCGTTTCCGTCTGCTCGATTTCTTTTGTGATGACTGAAAAATCGGTGGTATATGTTCATCAGCAGACTTTCGCGAAATGATTCCCTAGGTCGTCCAGTGTATGGATATTCTCTTGCTTGATGAATGCATGATGATCGATAAAATCCTGGATATTCTCTCTTGCCGCGTAGATATCGTAGATGAATACTTTATCATATTTTCCCAACGCTTCCTGGAAATCTTTCCGTCAGGTGACGATCCTATTGATCTGATGAGGTTGGAAGATGACTAAGAGTTTCTTTTTCGGGAATTTTTTTTTCAATGCTTCGTATCCGAGTCTGATCGAGGAGGCCATATGTCCATAATCGCTATAGATCGGGACTCATCTCTCTGTGATCCCTACTTTCTCTAACCTTCTTCGTATTCATGTGAAACTTTTCATATGAGACAAGATAAGACGGGATGATGGAGGAGGGATTAGCTCTTTCATGAGCGCTAAGACTAGTGATCCATTGATGTTGTTGTGATCTCCTAAGAGATGATCAAACGCTATTCCCCTTATGGAAACGAGTTGAAATCTTGAGCTATCGAAATGGTGAAGTGCTTCGGAATATTTCTGATATACATCTTTCGGAATGAAAACTCTCTTTTTGGTTTTCGTGATCAGCTGTTGGAAAGCGGAAAGGTAGTCCTTCATGTCCGCGTAGTAATCCGTATGATCAAGCTCCAGGGAGGTTATGATGGTATAGTCCAGATCAAGATGAAGAAAGTGTCTTTTGTATTCGCATGCTTCAACAAAAAAGCTTCGTTTTTTTATGAGGGATCAGGGACCAGGAACGAGTGAAGAAAAACATTTGCCCGTGAAAATGTAATCGAAGATTGTTTTTATATCTTCCTCTGCTTTCGAATTGATGACATAGCTCTGCATATCGAAACTCGGCACCATTGCGCCTAGGATCCCTAATCAGAAGCTCGGCACTAATTTTTTCGCCGTATGGATCGCTAGGGCAGTGGATGAGCTCTTTCCATTAGTGCCAGCAAATCCTATGGTGGTGAAATATTTGGATACCTCTCCTAAGAATTGAAAATAATTCAGGATGACCATGGCCTTCTTCTGCTCTTTCATGATCTTTCTCGCGGTCACGACTTCTTCGCATTCTGCGACCGCTTCGGAGTAGATGACCGCATCGCCGAGTTGGACCTTGTATTTGCCATGTCCGATTATTACCTTCATCCCTTTGGCATCCAATTTGTCGGTAAGTTGACTTTGTACTGCGTCGATGCAGACAATGTTCATATATCACAATTCATGCAACATTCCTGCTACTCATGACATCCCTGTCCCTCCGGCTCAGACTAAGACGATATTTCTCATGTCGATTGAAAATTGAGAATTGAAAATTGATAACTGAAAAGAAATGTAGCTAATATAAAATGGAAAACAAGAAAATTTCCTATATTGACTTTTTTGTTAAAATACTTATGTAATATAAAAAAAACAAAATCACCTTGTATGAAGACAATAGAATTCATTCTGTTCGTGGCAGCCATGTTCTTCTATATCCGGCATATGGTCGTTACCAACTTTATCCCTCATCCGATCGCTTTCGGAATCTGGCTTATCTCTGACACCATCAATTTCTTTACCTATACTGACTTCTCCACATTCTGGGTTGGTCCTGCCATCATGCCGCTTGGTGCATTGACTGTGGTGATCATAGGCATCGTCAAGAGGGAAAAGACAGGGAAATTGTCATTGAAACTGCTTGATTGGATATGCATAGGCATATGTGTGCTGAGCTTGATCGTTTGGACGGTAACCAAAAATGCCATGTGGTCCAATATGATTATCCAGATCATCATCGCTCTCGGATTCGTTCCCATCATCGGCAATATCTTCAAGATGAAAGCGGAACCGATCTTTCCGTGGCTTCTCTTCACCGTCGGGTGGGTGGTCACTTGCATTGAAACCATATCAGGATATCAATCTCTTCTGGAGCTTATCTATCCTGTTATCAATGGATTGTTGGGTTGCGGTATCGTTCTTTTCGGTTCATTAGCCCTTCACAAAAAACCGTTGTAAACTATTCTGCTGTTGAGGTATTCTCAACAGTTTTTTCAATATGAAAAAAACCTGAAACGAATTCAGGTCACCTGTCTTTACCCAGAGTGGGACTCGAACCCACACATCCTCACGGACACCAGATTTTGAGTCTAGCGTGTCTACCAATTCCACCATCTGGGCATCATTAGACATTAGCTTATAGTCTTTAGTTGATAGTCTTTAGCTTATAGTCACTACTTTCTTCCATCGCATTCTTCGAATTATATGCTATCGAGCCGTGAGTATTTACGAAAATCCAAGCAAAAATCAATTGATTTTGCTGCCAGTTTGTATACACATCATATGATGAGCGTTTTTCATCGTATTTTTACACGATAATTCGATCGACACATGGATCTGAACAAAGTGATGATCATTTGAAGGGCGACGAACAATCTGCAGGTAAAGACCATCGAAAGCAGCTGAACCTCGGTCGTGAATTTCACTGTGGCAACCAACAGGAAGTTCAAGAACAAGGAAGGTAATGTGCTTGAAGATGCCGAGTACCACAGATGCGTGGCTTACGGAAAGTGAGCTGAAGTGTTGGCAAGGTATCTGAACAAAGGGAAAAGGATTTATATCGAATGAAGGCTCAGGACCAGAAAACGACAAGACAGCGAAGGAAAGGACAAATTCTCAACAGAAATTATCGTCGACAATTTTATCTTCTTGGATCCTAAGGGACAAGGCAGCGAGGATGAACATGGGTTGGATATCGCTGAGCCTAGTATCGTGGACGATGAAGATGTTCCTTTCTAGTACTTAGGATTATTCTTCTGAATAAGAACATCTAGACGACTTGAATCCATATATGATAGTCGATACTTATTTCAACACTAGGAAAAAGTACGATGTTTTTGAGCCGCCATTATTTATACATTATATTATTTGCGAGATGAAATTTACTACGAAAATAAGATATTTCCTTTTGGATCTCTTCGATATGGTTTCTTTTTTGGTATTCGTGGGCGGAATAGTCCTTTTCATAAGGTTTTTTGTCGCTAATCCGTATACCGTGGTTGGAGCGAGCATGGTGCCTACGTTCCAAGAGAATGATTTCATTATCGTCGATAAGATAACGCCAAGATTCACCGACCTCAAAAGAGGCGACGTTATTGTTTTCGTCCCTCCGGGAAAGAATATCCCATATATCAAGAGGATCATCGGAGTCCCTTGAGAGACGGTCAAGATCGTCAATCAAGGCGTACAGATATGCGAAACGGATAATATGGCGCAATGCATTACCCTTGATGAACCGTATCTTAGTTGAAACAAGACTGAGGCGAGATGTGGTATCAGTGAATTCAAGGTGGATACCTGATGATACTTCGTTATGGGAGACAATAGGTGATTCTCTACGGATTCCCGCTGCTGTTTCGGTCTAGATTGCTATGAATGATCCCAGTATACGGTTCCTTTCGATCATATCATCGGAAAAGTCTATGTTAGGTTTTTCCCTAACTTCTCTACATTCTAAGGACGTTTTATCATTAGGATAGGCGTATGAGGATCTTCTCGAACTTCGATACTACATTGAGACAGAGAATACATGATGAATATATCTCCAATTATGGCACAGACAACGTTTTGTGCTTCTGAAGGAGTCAGCTGTATCTGTATTATAGGATCATCATGCCTCTTTGCCTCATCCTTCTCATCAGCGTATTCTGACTCATATTCTTCTATAAACGATTGGAGGGAAGCTTTTTTGCTTATATCATCGTCGCCATTGCTATCGTCGATATTGTCTTCATCTTCCCGATTATCGGTAAATATCTTGATTATATCATGGATTTCATCATCGTGATACCCAGTTCAATCATGATGTATGACCAGTGAGGCATCTTTGAAAGGGATATCCGCACCATCAGTTCCCAAAGCATAAAAGCCATTTCCATCAATAAATCATGACTGCTCTATAGTATATTCGATAACGGCGACATCATCGTCCTTACGGAAGGGGATACCGAACAGTATGGTGAAATAAAGTTCCGTCGGATCCCTAAACCCGAAAAAAGGAAAAATCAGATTCTCAAGATTATCGGTCTCGATTTGAAAGCTAATCAAGATCCGTCTATCTAAATCTTACTTCATAGGTTTATATTATCACTATTATGATCATGCATCAATCTCAGGAGACTCCACGCATCCCTTATGATATTTATGAATCTCCTCAAGAGATCGTCATCTTACTCCCTTTGTGATGAGTCCAGAAAGAGAGCCTCAAACTCTCCATCAAGGACTATAGGCTTGTCATCTCCGGGAAAAGAGTGAAACCCAAAATAAAGGAACATCTGATCCCTCTCAAAGAGGAATGCTATCGATGACCTATCGATCAGATCATTGACCTCCCTCCTCAGGTCTATTTCCATAAGATCCATAGCAAGCTTACTCCAGACAATACTTTGCAAATAATCGTGCCAAAGGCTTTGGTACCGGAAAAAATAAGTCTTGAAGTAGAATACGACAAATAAAATTAATTAAGAATTACTAATGAATGATGAAAGATGTCGGTATAAAAATACCTTACTCATTCATCATCAATCATTCATTAGTAATCTTTTTTATGTATGTGGATAAATATCCTGTCAGTATTCACCAGGTAACGAAGAACAGATAGTTTATCATACTGTCTTCGAAGACGTGGAGGAAAATCCCCATAATCAGCAGACATATCCATCCTATATTCAATCATCTTCGGATGAGATAGGTTATTTCTGTGTTCGTTCCTGTTTTCCTGCTTGTATATGCTTTCTGGATGGCTCTCGCAATTGCAGTGATCTGCAGGATAAGTACAGTCCGTAGCAGGAATCCTATCGTCCCTATATCGAGCATCAATTGAATGAAATAATTCTCTGGCAAGATAGTGCCATTATAGTTCACGGCTGGACCTGAAGTGCCCAATCCATATCCGCTTGGCTGATCTATGACATATTGGATGCTGCCGAATTTCGCTTTGATATGGCCTATGGTCGATGCCCCTTTCAGGAAACTCAGTCATATCACTCCTGCTATTAGGAGTACCAGAATCCCTCGCGCTATCCTTTTATGCGTTTTTATCCATCTGATGTTGAGGAGCGCTAATGCGACAATTCATCAGATATATGCTGTCCTTGAAAGTGTAAGAATGATCGCTATGACCCGGAGTATGATCACTGCTGTATTGAGTATCGTTTTCTTGTCTGCTGTGAAGAAATCCTTTAGCGTTTCCAATTTCTGCCTAAAGAATAGTATTACGACAGGAAGAAAAGCTATCAGGAAGTAGCCGTAATTGTTGGGTCATGAGAAGATGCCTTGTCGTCTCGGTGTCCCTTTGTAGCCGGTCAGATAATAGATCGGCGGATTCACTCAAAATTTAAAATCATTGAATGGTCCATATCCTATGTGCATGAAGAGATCCGGTCGGATGAATTTCAGCCCTTGTCGTAAGAATCAGCCTATGATGGTTATGATCAGGAGTCTTTTGATAAATCCGATATATCTGTTGGTCTGTTGTCCTGAACATATCCATCCGATGAACGTCGATGAAAGGAATATGAACAGGTAGAGCAGTCCGTATTTTATACCTACGAAGATGTCGTAGGGAGCTTTCCCTTTGAGGAGAGATATGCCGACGCCAAATATCAGGATGACGATCAATGTTATCCGTGGCCGTTTCCATCTTCTGAGGTATGCCGAGATGCTGGTGATGTGAGCTGCCGCGATTATGCCAAAAAATAGCAACCAGATTCCATCTCTCGTGAGAGCAGGTAGTTGCGGATACGCTCCATGCAACGCTCCGTATCCGATTACGGTGACGACTATGTGGTAGAGCACTACGAATATCAAGAATGCCTTGAGGAATCTGATCATACGTAAAGCTAATGATAAATATCGTTTTGACTATATGTGTTCGTAGCACAAAAACAAGTTGAAAAATCAGTCGGATGCTTGAAGCAGGAAGTTCAAAGCTTCCAAATCGATCATAAAAAACTAGTTGAAACTTGTGGTTTAAAAGATACATTGTGGATATGAAGCTTAGCGTAGTCATCCCGACGAGAGGGGATCAGAATATGAAAAATATCATTGAATGTCTGCAAAAACAGACGTTTGAGGATTTTGATGTTATCTTCGTGGTGGATAAGGATCTCAAGGATACTGAGGCATTCGCTTCGTCAGATAAACGCATACATTTTATCACCAATCTCAATTCCACGTTCCGTACCCAACGTGATGAAAGGGAACCGATGATTTGATGAAATGCCAGCACGCTCAGGAATTACTGAATAAGATCCGCAAAAGGCGAGTATATATTGCTCATGGATGATGATGAACGGTTCGATAATGAATATCTTCATAAAAATATCTTACTGCGAAAACAGTATAGAGCCATCATCAAGAAAGATTTCGTTTTGACGCCTACTTTGATGTATAGGAAGACTGAGCAGATCCAGAATCAATGATTTTCCCATTTCAATTATCGGCTATCCAGACCCATCCCCAAGATCCTTTGAGAAAAGCCATGGGACTATATCCAGATGTATTCCTGAAATTCCTTATTCGCTCCTGCACACATCTTCAAGGAAACCCTTTTCGACGAACAGCTTGATTTCGTCTATGAGGATCTGGATTTTACCTATAGGATCCATCGTGCAGGGTATCCGATCATCGTGCTTCGCGATCTCCGCATTCATCATATGGAAAGAGAGAAGACTATCCTTGAACATGCATGGGTAGGTAATGAACATGCTGCATATAGGAAAGCGAAACATAGAATGCTCTTTGTAAAAAAATATGGGACACTGACTGACAAAATAAAATTTTATCTGTTTGGATTCCGATGACAACCCTTACGACTTATGGTCAAGGTTCTCTTCCATGCAAAATGAGTAGCAAAATGGAAGATAATTAAAGCTATTTGGAAAGGGACATTCTATTCGTTATACCATAAAAAAAAGGACAGGCAGATACCCCATCCTTATTAGCATTGTTCTATTGTTTCATTTCTGCTAATCCTTTTTTGATATTCATGATCTGTAAGATCAACGTTGAACGTTCGAAATCTTCGTTGCTATTTGATATCTCCAGCTCTTTCTTCAGCTCCTCTACTGACATTTCCTCAAGTCCTTGTTGTGCTTTGAGTATTTGTTTGTACTGAATGATACGGTTTACAATCCCCCTATCTTCAGCGTAATTTTTGATTGCCCCACCGTCGCTTTCTTCTTCAGAAAACGGCTCAAAGGTTTTTTGGTAGATTTCGAGCTCTTTTATGGAAACGGTTTTGAGCTTTTCCTTGATCAATATCCTGAGTTGCTTTTTGTCTTCAAGATAAACCTCGTTGTCAGGCATATCTTCGATGTATTGATTGGTAAGCACCAAATCACTGATCAGTTCGCTCAGGTCCATCCTCGGGTAGAGCTGCTCGCGATAACTTAATGCACGGTATATCTCAACTTCTATCGGGAATGGCCCAATGTATCTTGGGTTCTTTTTGTATTTTTCTTCTGTCTCTTCATCTACCTCATTGTTGAAGAAATAGCTCGTCGTATAAAAGTCTATTTCAAAGTCAGTTTTTCCCAGTCCGGTCCTTGTGATAGGTAAGGTGTGTTTTGTATCTGGGTTCTTGATTTGTGAGATGGAGCTTCCCGTATTTATGAATACCTCACAATTATTCATGATTGCGATTGCATCAGTTGAGAGATATCCCGTTTGTCCGACTTCCATTTGCGACATCAATGGGCTTACCATAATTTTTCCTTTGATTTTCATAGCTATTTGTTTTTTTGCGTTTCTACTTTTGTTTTTTCAAAAAAATTTATATTAATATAATAATATTTGTCAATTCCTTTTTATATTATATCTTTTTTTTGCCTTTATGCAGTTTCTTGGAGAAATAGATACCATAGAGGATTACTAACACGATGATATTTGGGATGAAGATGATCTTATCGCTTCGACGGATACCGTTGAATTGATAATTTGAGATCGGTCGTAAGAACGGCGTCGCGAAAAACGCTAGGGTATGTGTAGGTATGTCTATCAGTATGTGCAATAATCGTGCAAAACTTGCCTTGATGGGCTTTTTAAAAATCAACCGAAGTGTAAAAAAAACAATGCTTCGTATGATGAGACTATGGGTTATATTGTACATGACGTGGATGTACTCCGCATTTATGTCGTGGTGCGATGCTTCACCGAAGAGGCTACCGTTCCCTCCTGAAAGCAACGTGATGATATTCATCGCAAAGGGTAATCCGAATGACAAAAAATCCGGTAATATCCCGAATGCCGCTGCGAGCCGATATTCTTTCTTGCTCTTGTTCCCGAATACTACGCCTCCATAGAGACCATGAGAGATGATATCCATCTACAACAAAATTCTAAATTCTAAATTTTCAATTCTCAATTCTCAATTCTCAATTCTCTCTTAGTATTTCACTTGTTCTAGTGTCTGTTGCATTTTTAGGATTTTTTTCTGGTAGGGATAAACTTTTGTCGGTACGTCCAAAAAACTTGCGAGCAGGAAGAGGTGTAACCTGCTGCTGATTACCATGCTGGCTTGTGCTAGCATCCTGGTGAATGATTCAAAATCATCTTCCCGATCCAAGATATTGAATCGCTGTTCCTTGATTTCTGCTCATCTCTTGATCCTTTCCGTATATTGCCTATCGTTGTAGTAGGCATTATCGCCTTTGGCTACCGGTACATAATAGATACTGTATCATTTTTGGTAATATCCCTTAACATCCTGGATGATCTCAGGAAGGAATTTCTCTGCGTTTTTGTTGATATTGATGATGATGAATTTCTGTTGGTAGGTCGAGGGTTGGGAATGTCTCCATTTCTTTCGGTCATACGCGAAATAGCTGGTATCCATAAAAAAATCCACTTGTTGGTATCCATAGTTTTGGAGGTCGTGAACAGTGTCTACATCTCTTGCAAAGATATGTTTCGTTCTTTTGAGGAGTATCTTGAAGAGGTATCTGTTGAATGATCTTTTGGGGATTTGGATTCCTCCCATGAGGTAACGTGGTTTTCTTCGGCAGGGGAGCAGTGATGCTAATCGATATCGGTAGGAGTTCTTATTCTCTTCCGTGATGATCTCTCATCATCCGATGATTACTGCATCTGCTTTGGCATATTTCGTCCGTTCTCGGAATCTGCCCTGGAAGATATATCTGATCCGTGAGCGGATGCCTTTCGGGATCTCTGTGATGAATGTAATTTTCTTCGTATCTATGAATTGATCGAAGAATCTTTTGAGTCGTTCTGGGTCGAAGGCTGCTATCGTTATCTTTTTCCCTTCCTTGAGCAATAGTTTCACTGTTCATAGCAAAATCAGCTCATCTCCCATGTTCTTATAGGATCGATTGCCGATGATCAGGATATGTTTCCCTGGGATTGCTAGCTGGCTATTGATCTTCATATGTCATGAAAACATAAAAGGACTGCTCCTTGTATAGCAGTCCTATATATTTATTCAATAGATATTTTTATGCGATAGGTTTCTCTTTCCGGAATCTGGGAGTGATATTATTGAGATAATCGCAATATTCTTTCTTGTATGTTTCAAGAGCTGGCGATACCTTTTTGAGTTCTCCTCACCATCCTGCAGTCATGATCTCCGTATCGAATTCTGTGGAGAATATTTTCGCATTATCGAAGGTGATGTCATTTCCAATGGTAGAAATATAGAATGGTTTTTCTGTTTTCGCTTCCTTGTCCTTGCAGATGGATTTGATGCGATTCGTGAGATTCGCTGCTTTGAATGTTTCAAAATAACTTGAGAATCTCGATGGCGTGAATCCGACCAACTCCTTATTTTCCAAGTTGACGGTAGAGGATTGATCGTAGGTCTTGAAGGTTATTGTCGGCCATGTTCATGTAAGCTCTATCTTCCTGTTCGCTGTAGGCATCTGATTGTAGAATGTATTTATGGCGAGCAAAAGGTCCTCTTCTCTTTGCTTATTCCCGTTGGCCAATGCGACGATCTTGTCTTTGAGGCCGGTTTGGTCTATGACATTCAATTCTTTGTAGAAGACATCTCCTCTCTTGGCTAGATCATCGAGTTCTTCATTACTTTTTCCGTTTGCGATGTAGTTGTCCACTAAGTGCTGCGTCTCTGAATTGATCTTATTGTATCCTTTCTCTTCCATATATGATACTACGGTCGCAAGATTAGCTATAGCGTTACTTGCTGCCTTATCGAATTTCTTATCTTTGTTCGCATCGTCCTCTATCTGTTCTCGTGTAATGCCCATACCATTGAGCCCAAGGTCTATCGCATGTTTTTCATCGTCTTTCCCTATGGACTCCAGGAATTTCGCTGCCGCCTCATTTTTTTTCGATCCATTCCTATAGATATCCAGAATCGTTGCATATTTGTCGGGGGAAATTTTCATCTGATTTCCATCTTTGATCAACATCTGTTTCATCTCTCCATAGGTGAGGCCATTGAAAAGTGCTGATGCTCATAAGAATCATTCTCTGTATTTGGTGCGAGTCTCTATCTCCTGTGGTGTTCCTGTTGGTGCTTCGCCCTTTTTCCCTCCGAACAAATCAGCGATCTTTCTTGTCAGCTCTCCTCAAGAGAGGATTTTCAATGGTCATTCACCTGATCGTGCCTGTGATCAGAAAACTAGTGCAGTCGGTATGCCTAACCATGCCCGATTGGAAGAATCATAAATGCCGGTCTTTTTGTCTTTATTGCTTTTGAAGAGCATCTTGAATGCGCTTGATACCATTTTCCGGCCCATGAATATTATTCCTCAGGTCACTGCGAGATTTCCTACTCATGATCGGAATTGCTTCTGTTCGGGTCTCATATTCGTCTTGTCGATGCCATATTTTATCATACCTCATAATCATCCTTTCTCGAATGCGTCTTTTGCATCAGAGTAATTGCTCGGAACATATTCTCTTGGTGCATTTGCTGGTTGAACGACAATGACGTCTTTTACTGTCGGTCATACTGATACATTCTGTTCAATGGTTGTTGGTTGTTTTGCTTCTTGTCACAACTGGACGAATTTTCATAATTCAGGATTTATCTTGGTCAGCTCATAGAATTCTTTCGTATGTACGGGAACAAACGGATGCTCTGATGGCTTGAAGGTATCAGGATTCGCTATCACGTTATTGAGATACGCTTCCAAGGCTTGCAGATCTTGGCTCAATTCTTGCCTTTTCGCTCATTCAAGCTCCACCTTATCCAAGATCGCATACTGATTATTCACTTTTCTCAGTGATTTATTGATCTTCTTGGCGTCCTTGATGTCGTTGATGATTATCTCATAATATGGTGTCGTATCTCATTTTTTCCCGATGATATCGTTTCTGGATGCAATAAGGTTCGGCTGATCGTTCTCCATATCCGTCAATCGTTCGCTAAATTGTTTGAGTGTCGTCTTCATATCGAATCCATTGATGTCATCCATTTCCACATCACTGAATTTCTTCGTCTTGTCTGTTACATCTCGCTTTATGGTGTATTTCTTGTCTTTGTTCTTGTCCATCCATTCGATCTGTTCTTTCATCCTATAGAGCCTATCGATACGGTCTTGGACTTGGGATTGATATGCTTTCCGGAGATTCTTATCGATCTTGTCGTCCTTTTTTACGCTTTTTGAAAGATCTTTTTCCTGTTCGAGGAAAGAAATATTCCTTTCGATATGATATTTTATGTTTTCGATATCCATAGCCTTCTCTACTGATGATTTCGTCTTTTCGATATCTGCTTTGAGCAGACTAAGATCTTCCTTGGTCTGGCTTCTGATATATTCGAGCTGCATTCATGTTATCCTGATCAACACTTGCTGTTCGACTCATCGTTTCTCCTTCTCTCCTTGTTCCTTGTAGAACTCTTGGATCCGATTGACGAGATTCTTCTGTCCATCGACCAAAAAGACATTCTTACCATCGATTGCAAATATGTACTTCAATTTGTCTTGTTTGATTGTCGCATCCTCAAAAATATTGGTGATCTTATTAATCATCAACTCTTTCTTGAAATCTTCATAATTGTATATCGTGCGTTTGCCGAATCCTTCTCATTCTTGAGCTTGCTGTATTTGTAATGTCTTGGTTTCCATGCCGCTCATATAGGTAAAAATTCTTACATCTAAGTATATCCATCCATAGCATGGATTTCCAAAAAATTACCTATAAACAAAAAAATATGGTTGACAAAATGTTTTAATATGATTCAATATTGAATATTCTCTCTATTTACGATAGATTACGATAAAGAAAGCTCTTTCTTGATCGTTTTTTCGAATTCTAACGTCTTTTCTTCGGACAATTTCTCCGTAAGCTGATAATATTCCGTTATCATGGTCAGTAATTTTACGAATTCCTGCATATCTATCACGATATTGTCATGATGTTTCGGCAACAGACGCTTGATGAACTCGATATATTTGGTAAGGGAAATCTCTTGATCGAATGTGAAGATGTCCTGATATGCTGCCATCAACCCTAACTCCCTGATCTCTGATTGATAGAACGGTACAAACATTCAGACTACGACGATAGTGTTCATGCTCTTCCTCAAATGAACGAGATCGGTCTCTGCATTCCTAGTCTTGAAGAATACTTGGTATATCTGCCTGATCAATTGATCGTTCTTGATCTCCTTCAAGAGGAAGGTGAGAAACCTGGCGAATTTTGCATTGGTCGCTTTATCGTTCTTGATATCCTGGCTTACCTGTTGAGCTTTTTTCTGGTTTTCCTGAACTCTCCTGACCGCTTCTTCCGTCACTTTATTCATATCTTCCCTGACTTGTCATCAAGCATTGAGTTCGTCCAAACCATTCCCTCCTATCTCGTCTGCCATGCCCATTGCTAGTAGGATAAAAAATTGCTTGTAGTATCAAGGGATATGTATGTTTTTGTTCTTGAAATTCAACGGTAATTCTGTATACAATCACCACGCGATTTTTTTGTAGTTAAGAAAATACCCACGGTGAGGTGGATGAGAGGCTGAAATCAGCTCGCTGCTAATGAGTCAGACGGTAAAACGTCTCGCGGGTTCGAATCCCGCCCTCACCGATTTAAACTACCAATTAATGGATAATAACCAATAATAGCATGAGTTCGATGATTGTCAGTTATTAGTTGTTCACCGTTAGTTATGCCGTGGCACTGTAGCTCAGCTGGTTAGAGCGCGTCTCTCATAAGGACGAGGTCGGCGGTTCAAGTCTGCCCAGTGCTAAATAACTATCAATTAATGGATAACAACCAACAATAGCATGAGTTCGATGATTGTCAGTTAAGGTAAATCCGTCATTACCAACATATTAATCTTTATTTAATTATTACTCTATCCCTATGGCCAAGAAAAAGTGATGAAGAATCGTGGTCGCGCTCCAATGCAAAGACTGCGGGAAGACCAATTATCAAACCAGCATCAACAAGACCAATACCCAGAAATTGGAGCTGACCAAGTATTGTAAACAAGATAAGAAGAGGACTACTCATGTATCAAGAGAGAAACTCAAATAATTTCCTTATCTCATCTTTTACCTATTTATGTAATTCACTATGTTAGCTATAAGACTTTCCAGACATGGAAGAAAGAACCTTGCTGTTTATAGAGTCGTGCTTTCCGAGCACACTAAGCCTGTCAAATTCGGATACAAAGAGGTCCTATGATCATACGATCCTTTGAATCATGTTTTCCAGGGTGATGTAGAATCCATCATTTCTTGGATCAAAAAATGAGCCAAACCATCAGAAAGGGTCGCAAAGCTCTTGTTCAAGGAGACTAAGAATGAGCTTTTCAAAAAATTCATCGAACATAGAGAAAGGAAAGGTGTAACGAAAAAAGAGGAGAAGAAATAATATCGTCTTTTAACCCTTTTTTTTTCATCATGAATGCCGTATATACGAATGCTGATTTCCAAAATGTGATTCTGACCGTTTTGGCCTTGGTGGTCATTTTGGTGATGGTCTGATGCATCTATACGTTCATACGCGCTATTATCATGTTCGTTTTTTCTCACAATAAGGAAGAGAATAAGAAAAAATGACGGAATAGCATCAGGTTCATGATCATTGGGATCATCTTGACCATCGTCTTGCTGTTCTTGGTCCCTTTCGCTCTAAGACTCATGAAAGTGCCTGCATACGATGTCTATTCGCCGCCAAACGTATTTTGAAGGGCTGGCGAACTTATCAATTGACTCTTCAATCTCGGCGATATCATCAAGCAGAGCCAGCAGAGCAGTGAACTCAAAGGACAGTTCTATCAAGACCTCACTCCTTCCGATACTCAATCCCCACAACCGATCTCCGATACTACCTATAGACTCTAATTCCGTTGTCGTAAATTTGTTTGACAACCCGCATTAAATCATTAGTGTCGTTGGTATCTATGCTTTATACCGTTCCTTTTCTGAGATGAATAAAAAATTCAATCTTTCGGCTAGGATCTCAAGATTCGCCCAGAAGTTCTGAAGATTTACGAAACATCAAAAGGTTTTTGTCCTGTATTTGCGAGTCCTGGCATTGTTCTTGATTGTACTTCCTTTGATCAAGATATCTCCGGTCAATGATGTATCTCATTCGGTCCGGCTTTTGAATGGCCATCTCTTCAAGACATTGCTGATCATATTGGTATGTATGCTCGTCTTGCTTTGTTGGAATATGAGCTTCAAATTCAAGAATTTCGTCATATGATATTTCGGATTCAGAGAAAACGATTCACTCTTCAATTTCGGATTCTTGCGGATCATAGCGACTGCGTTCCTGTGAATGGGCGATGCTATCAATATCGTAGGTACTAGCACCCAGACCATTACGCTTACCTGATCATATTATTTCATCCAATTGTTCCTGCTTCTATGACTTATCCTCACTCTCGTCTCTGTGCTTAAGCATGCAAAAGAGAATGCCAATAAGACTAGGATCGTGAATGTCGTGGATGAGGATGTGATGAAAGAGGTTCAGCACAAGAAGTCTTTCAAGGGTCTTTTTGATGAAGAGGAATCTGATGAGGAACCTCATCACGACCATGAACATCATTTCTGACAATAATTTTATTCTATTAGCATGTCTCCTATGGCAGGAATAAACGATAAGTGTATCGGTTGCGGTACATGCCAGCTTATAGCTCCTGAGCTTTTCAAGGTCGACGGCGTACCCGCAAAGCTCATCAAAGCACCAGCTCCTGAAGACAAGGAAAAATATGATCAAGCGAAAGATGCTTGTCCTGTCCAAGCCATCGAAGAATTCTAGTATATTATTCCTTATTTATCGTAGTGAAATCAACAATCCGAGGTTGTGAGAACTTGTACTGGATTGTTTTTTTCTTATCCCGGAGAATCGCTCTCACTTGATCGTTATCTGTAAGATCGCTTGCATAATCAGCGAACTGACAAGGACATTGGTTGCATATTCAGAGATTAGGTATATCTATGCATAGTCTCACATCTTGCGGACAATTGGTACAGAGTTCTCCTGGATCTATGACCCCATTGCCGCATTGAGGCGTACAGGTCCCGTAGTCTTGAGGACAGGTCTTACAGCTTTCGTTAGGATCCTTTATCCCGTTACCGCAGATTCCGCAGCTTGGTATGTCAGCAGGGCAGTTGATACAATTCTCGCCAGGTGATACTATTCCATCGCCGCAGTATGAGGTACATATCCCCACGTCTTGCGGACAATTCTTGCAATCCTCTCCTGCATCGATTACTCCATTCCCGCAGGTAGGCAATGATCAGGTGTTTTCTATCGGATTGATTATGATGGTATCGTTGGTTATTCCGATCAGCGGAATAATGCCTTGTTGGTCACATCAGAATTCTAGTCCCACTTCAGGACATCCGTCTTCATCTGAAATACCATTCCATGTCTCTTGGACATATGGGCAAAGATCTTGCGTGTCAGGTATCCCATCCCCATCGGCATCTAACGCTTTACCATTCCCTATCGGCAACGACTGTCCCTGGTTATCTCCTATGCCGTCTTGATTGAGGTCCAGTTGGTCGGGATTGTTCGTGAAAGGAGCATTGTCCAAGGAACAGACTCCTTGATATTGTTTTGCTAGGATATCCTGATCAAGATTCGCATTTTTCTTGCCGGGATCGCTCTCGTAGGAACAATCCTTATTCTCTGCGGTTATGAGTCCAAGCAGGTTTGGTATTCCATCACCATCAATATCCGTGTCACAGATATCAGGTATCCCATCTCCATCTAGATCACATTTGAATCTCTTGAGCTCGTTCTTGTTTTTGGCATCAAGACATATGTCTATACCTTTTATCGAGATAGTGGCTTGATTCTTGAGATATGCGCATTGGTTGATAGCGAGAGTATCGTAAGGTGTCAGTATCCCGTTTTTTTGATAGGCATGGACAAAAACGCTCGGCATCTGTTCTGTGCCGTTTTTCTTTTCTGTGGTCCCATCACCAAAATTCGCTATCTGTATCAGCGGTATCTTTGCCATCGATCCTATGACGCGGGTAGAGAAATCTATTTTGTCCCCTACATCCGCTATCAATGATGAAGGCTTCATCAATAATGCATATGATCATAGCGTTGATGGATCCGAGATACTTATCGTGATCATATTGATCAGTTTTTTTCCATCTATCAGCGTTATCGTCTGGGTGATAATCCTTTTGCCTGGCTTGCTGAATGCATGTTCCATGGTAAGCGACGTATTGCTGAGTATCGTATCCTCTCAGAAGTCTCGATCCACTTTCACGATATCTTCCTGCCTGATGTTATAGGTCCTGGTATCGAAGAGCATTTTTTTGTAGACATCCATCGTGGTTTCATTGCTTCTGAGTATCGCACCCCTTCATCAGCCTATGCCTATGGTGAAATAGCTGATCCCTGCTAATGCTCATTTACTATATCATTTAACTAGCACCTCGTTTTCTCCGCTGTTTTTGAATACCCTCTTGAAGCTTTCGCTTGGCTTTTTCTTGGAAGTGATGTTCTCTCTTGGGAATATCCGATCTATCTCATCGAATCCGCCCATCGTCATAGTAGAAAGAGTGCTCTCTGTCCCTATATCCCCTCATACCATACTCGTTCTTGTCTGCAGCGCACGCTCATCTCCTCTCTGTCCTCAAACGATGATGATCACCTGTGCTTTACCGTCTGTGTTTGTTCCTTTCGCCGTTGCCTGGACGGTATACATATTCGGCGTCACGAACGTGTGTGCTATGGATGTCCCCCTTCCTTGGGTACCATCACCGAAATCCCATGTAACATCCTTTATCTCTCCTGATGTCATAGCGTTGAATCTTATCGTCAATGGCGCGTTTCATTGGATCTGGTCTATCGATATATATATCCCTATCTGATCAGTCATATTTTCGCATGCATCACCTATTCTATCTTTATCGGTATCATCTTGTCCGGTATTGACTACGAAGAGACAGTTATCCATATCTTTGGTCCGTTTTGCAATGTCCACATTCCCTTCATCATCTACAATCCCTACCGGATTCTTGATGCCGTCTCCATCTATGTCATCATCGCATACGTCTCCTATCCCGTCTTTATCCGTATCTTTTTGGTTTGGGTTGTATACATTCGGACAGTTGTCCTTTGTATTTTTCACACTATCGCAATCATAGTCATTGTTGAACGCGCAATTCACTTTTCCATTGATCTTGAATAACGTTTCCAAGACGCTCTTCCCATCGATATTCTTATCTGTGTTCCTTCGTAGCGTCTGATCAATATCGATGATGTGCTGACGGTACAATAGATTCAATTCCGCTACCGGTCGATATCATTGCTTGATTTTCCCGATCTCTTGCATGCTGCATTTGGCGAGATTGAACATGCAGTATTTGAGATAAAGATTTACCTCGCTTGCATCTTGCAGTCCGCAAATGTTTTCGCATGTCTTTGCTTTGGCTGTGATAGCTGTGATATCGTCTGTAGTAAAATTCCTTCTCTCATAGCTATCTGTTTTGAGTCATGCTATCCATGTGTTCACTTGTTTCCGACTGAGCGTGAGATCCTTATAGATATATTTCGCTAGGATATTGATTACCACTTGAATGAAGTCGGCGGTAGTAGTTTCCTTCATCCCGCAAAATTGTCCTCCACAGACAGGGCTTGTTGCCTTGGGATATCCTCTCATGTATGTATTGTCGCCCACATATGCTACACAATAGTAATATGAGTAATTG
Organism: uncultured Candidatus Peribacteria bacterium; assembly: GCA_964430205.1. GTDB lineage: Bacteria > Patescibacteriota > Gracilibacteria > Absconditabacterales > Absconditicoccaceae > CAJBLF01. Next base: position 29,150 of record CAYSER010000007.1, read on the forward strand.
TTATATATGCCTCCTAGATAGGTGATATCTCCAAAATCTTTCCCTGGGGTTGTAATGAATCCGGATCGGAAATTCTGTGTGTATCTATTTATAGTCGTTTGATTCGGTGTTATGCAGTCCTTGCATTCTACACTGTTCAATAATCTCGCCACATCGTAACGTGATATGCTATCTTGTGATGTGATCTTGCCCACGTCGATGCCCATGATCTTCAGCTGATTAGAAAAATCGTCATAGGTAGCGTATACCGATGTTCCTAGCAAGAGCAGCATCGAGAAGATCAGTCAGAAATATTTCTTCATATATTTTGTTTTTTTTAAAAAAGCATTTCTGATGGTCAAAGTATATCCAAAAACAATATTTTTGCAATCATTTTGTCTCCTTCTATCCCTTGTTTATTTGTCGTTTTTTTGTACATTAGCTGATACATTTATTCCGGTCCATCCATATGTTCGCTTCCTATACAAATCTCAAGGATTTCCTGCAGGGTGAAGACTTCTCATGAACGAAGCCGGCTTTTCTCGATCATCTGCTCAAGAAACTTGATGAACATATCGCAAAGCAGGGGAAGGTCCTTTTGCTTACCCTGACCAAAAAATCATCTGAGGAAGTGACTAATTTCCTGATTTCCAAATGATACAAAGCATTCTATCTCCATAGCGAAATAGCGACTATCGATCGTCGGGAGATCATCAAGAAACTGAGGACTGGCGTTATCGATATCATCGTCTGAGTCAATCTCCTGAGGGAAGGTATCGATCTGCCGGAAGTCACTCTTCTCGCTATTCTCGATGCAGATAAGGAATGATTTCTCCGCTCCACCACTTCGCTTATCCAGATCATCTGACGTGCTTCGAGAAATCCTAATAGCGAGGTCATCTTGTATTCAGATAATTTTACTGAATCCATGGTCAAGGCGTTGCGAGAGACGTATCGTCGTCGTGGTATCCAACAAAAGTTCAATAAAGAGCACCATATCAAACCTTCAAAAGCCACCTCCAACGTCAAATGACTCGATGTCGTCAAGACGGATGAAATCCTCACCCAATGATTTGATAAACTCACGAGGGGCAAGACCAAAAGATTGAAGAGGATGACCAAGGCGGAAAAGGAGATCATCCTCAAGGATCTCAAAAAACAGCTGGATGATGCTATCGCCGCTTGGAAGTTCGAAGATGCTGCAATGATCCGCGATCAGATCAAGGAGATCAGCGGAGAATAGCCCCTCAAGGAGTATCTATGCAGTAAGCGTAATGTTAGGATATGGTCTTCTGATGCCATATTTTTTGAATGCTTTCATGATACTTAACCTCAATAGCCTTGTGATCCTTACCGCCGTCCTTACTTGTGGATTGGCGAAAAAGAATGTCTTTACCTTGATCCCTCCGCTGCTAAATCCTGTTATAAAGGTTGTCGTGTATTCTTTCTGTATTACGTATTTGTTCTTGTTGATCGTTGTGTTCAATAGGGTCTGTATCTGATCTATATTTACATGGCGTGGCACGATCAATTCAATCTCACCTCTCATGATCGGTTCTGTCTTGTAGGTTTTGATCGGTGTCTCTGCAAGGATGCTGTTGGGTATGATGACGGCCCTATGATCGAATGATCTGATGATGGAATATCTGATGTTGATCTCTTCTATGGTTCATTTCATCTTAAGATCTCATAGGAATTCAACATAATCGCCTATCTTAAATTTCTTTGTCGTTATAAACATCACTCCTGCTACCATATTCTCTATCATTGTTTCCATGGCAAAACCGACACTCAGCGAAACTCCTCCCATGATGATCGCTGTATCGAATCCTATGACTTGAAACACCGCTAAAACATTGAAGATCATCAGGAAAATGAAGATGATATTGCCTGCTAACTTTGACATTTTCTTGGAGTATATGTCATTTTGCAAGGAGTTGCTTTCCATCCTCTCCCTGACTTTTTGCACGATGAATTTGCTGATGAAGTAAATAGCAGAAAATACTCATATCGCGAGTACTATATTCAAAAGCGTGCTCTGTCGATTTTTGATAAACGATTGTATGATATCTGGGATGATGGCTTTCCGCATGTATCTGGTAAACTATAAAATGTTACATCGATGTCGTATTCTGGATCGGTCCTTGATGCTCTTCTTCAATCCTTGCTTGTATCTGTTCCTGGAGCTTTTTCTGATCTTCCTTGCTCTCAAAATTGATTGTCTTAGTATCGTATGGGCATTCTATTCCATTCGCTAGGAATGCTTCATAGATTTTCTTGGAGACTTGCGCAATGGCAACCTCATACAATAGTCCATATCAGCTATTCGGATCAAATTCGAAATATGATTTGTATTCTACGTAGCTATCTAGCCGGTCATTGACGAATACTTTCGTGTTCTCCTTATTCTTGACGAAATCCATGCTATTGACCGCTTCTGTCATGATTTCGATTACTTTTGTGGGATCGCTATCATAATCTGCTCGTTGATAGACTCCAAGCTTGACTACATTTTCTGCACTATAGGTCTTTATCGGCACACTGATCAATGTCATGTTGGGCAAGACGACTTGCCTCAGATCGATTGTCCTGATGATCGTATATCTGATCGTTATCTCTTCTATCCTTCCGAAATATGCTTGATCCGCCTGCACTTCAACCAGATCTCCGAGCTTGATTTCCTTGGTGTAGAGGATCATGATTCCTGCAATGATATTCCCTAGGATTTGCTTGAAGGCTAGTCATACTCCGAATGAGATTCATCATAGGATAAGGCCGACATTGAATCCTACCATTTCGAATCCTACGAAAAATGAGAATATTACGAGAATATAGAATGTTATATCTCCGATAAGCTTTCCGATCTTATCGATATGCTGATTGGACGGATCAGCATTCTTGACGATATTCCTTCTGACTATCCCCGCTATCATTTTGGAAATCAGTAAGAGCAGCAAAATAACTGCGATCGCTCATAGTATCTTCAGTCCATAGGTAACTACAGCGCTATTCATGAATGTTTGGAACGCTGATGGCTCTGGTGTGGCTGTTTGTGTATTCATAGGATCCCTTGATGAGAGTAAAATACGTCTTAAGTATATCCCTGATGCTCTATTTTTCCAAATCGAATACCAAAAATTCATACAAAATATTGGCTAATCTTCGAAAATAGTATATAATACGCTTTATTGGATTGAAAAGCCTTCAAATATTCGTACCATTTCTTTTGCATATGTTTTTTTTATTTTCTTATGCACTCTATGAATTTCAAGAAAAATGTCGTTTCTCCTATTAAACATCCATTATTTCCAGGATATGGAAACGATTATACTACTTCACAACCCAAGAAATCCGTCTCTTTGCTGACACTTTTCATTGTCATCATCGTTACCTTTGTCCTTGCTTTTGCCGTGTTCAAAAACATCGATCGTATAGGCAATATCTTCTCATCTTCCGTATCGACGCCTGAAACGTTCCAAATAGGGCAGGAAGTAGCTCTTTCCGGCGAACTTGCTGCTGATGGCGATCTTGTCTCTTATACGCATACCTTGAGCCTGTATGATGGCACTATCGTCGGCATCAAAAGCAAGAACCTGGACCTTAGCCAATATTCATGATTCGTCGATATCCAATGAATCGTTGATAAACAACTGGATTCTCTTTTCATCATAGACGTTACCACTATTTCATGAGCCCTCACACAAACTTGAATCGTTCAAGAGATTCCATGATCGTGAAACGGTCTTTATATGTCACAAGCGGGCATGTATTTCCCTTCAGAATTCTTCCAATCCTATACCCTACTCAATAACTGAGAGAACTGAGAGATTAAACTCAATCATCTTGCCTCCAATCAACCTGTCACTATCGTCTATTTCGCTTGCAAGAAGACTGATCCGAACAAGGATTGTGCTCAACTCAAACAGAACATCTCTGATGGTGCAGAGAAAAGCATAACGACTGTCCATGGAGATAAGCTCTATAAACTTGAATGAGTCACTTCGTGGTTTTTTACCAATGGAAATTTCTATGGCTATTTTATCAATGATGTATCTGAACAGGAAGTCTCTACTCTCGCAAATGCTATAGTCCTACCAACCGATGCATATGTCCAAAATACCTTGATGACAAAACTCCAGACGTTATGCACTGATGGCTCTTCTTCGTTGATGCAGGTCATAAAGCATGTCCTTGGCATAGATCTCAATGGTTTGTATGCACAATTGGAGTGACCGACCGCTAATGGCTCCGCTACGTGCAAGGTCTTCATTGATCCTTCCAAATCCGCATGATGAAGCAAGATCAGCTATATCACCAATACTCCTGGCCCTTCTGAGATTGCCACTACCACTACAGCGAATGTCCCTGCTTTGGATACTTCAGTCAAACAATTCCCTATCAATCTCGAAAAGACTATGACGTTCACTTCAAACAGGTGATATGCAATAGTGTTCCCTTCGATGAATATAGCTTATGAAGCCCTCAATATCGATGAAGATCTTGATTTGCCAGGTGTCCGTTGTTCGTCTCAGATGAATATCACCAAATACGCTGATAAAGCTACCATGCATGAAGATCCTAAGATCAGTATCTATGTATGCAACATCAAATGAACCCTAAACAATCTCGGTAATAGCATCATCCAGAAGACTTCTGCAAATGACATGCAATTCCTGATCAAGATCAATGATGGTGCATGGAACAATTTCGCAAACAATATCCAGATCCAATAGACACTTCATCTTTTTACAGAAAAAATCCGCTTTTGCGGATTTTTTTCTTCTGTGCTCCGATGTATTGTTTTCTTATTCGGCCTTAGCCGGAGCTGAATGCTCCGCTATCTTTTCTTTATAGACGGTCGGTGGATTGGCTCCGACTATCTTTTCTATCACTTGGCCGTTTTTGATGAAGTAGACGACAGGGATGGATGATACTTGGAACGCTGCAGCTAATTCTTGCTGTTCATCGACGTTCACTTTGGCTATCTTTACCTCTTTATGCTCTTCAGCCAATTGATCGATGATGGGTCCCAGCATCCTGCAGGGTCAGCATCGTGATGCTCGGAAATCGACTATTGATAGTCCTGGATTCTCTAAAATCTCTTTCTTGAACTCTTCTACGGAAGAGATGTGAAGTGCTGACATGATCGTTCTCTAAAAAAGAATAAAAGCCTTATGTGTTTATTGGCTATGCTTTTTTTTATTTGTGCTCTTGGAGGTAATGCTGTGCTTCCAAAGCCGCCATACATCCGCTTCCTGCAGAAGTTATCGCTTGCCTATATTTCTTGTCCGCTACGTCGCCTGCGGCGAATACGCCTTCGACATTCGTCGCTGTATGGATGGGTGCATGTTTCGTGATGATGTATCCGTCTTGATCCAAGGTGATCTGGCCTTGAAGGAAATCCGTATTCGGTTTGTGTCCGATTGCATAGAAGAGTCAGGAACATTCTATCAGTGATTCTTCGTTCGTCTGATTATTGATCACTTTGAGTCCTGTGAGTGCATTTCCATCACCGATCGCTTCTTTTGCTTCCGTGAATCGTTTGAATTCTATCTTTTCGTTCGATTTCGCTCTTTCTTGCATTGCTTCCGAAGCCCTCAACTTATCGCTTCTCACTAAGACGGTGACTTTTGATCCGAAATGTGTCAGGTGGATCGCTTCTTCCATAGCAACATCTCATCCTCAGATGACGATCAATGGCTTATTCCTGAAGATGGGCAAGGCTCCTTCACAGACTGCACAAGCAGATATTCATTTCTGCCGATATTCACGTTCTCATGGTATACCTAGGCGTTTCGCGGTAGCTCAGGTTGCTATGATGACAGATCTTGCTTCTATTATCTCATCTCCGCTATAGAGCTTCAGTGGCTTGGAGCTGAAATCCACTTTGTCTATGGTCTTGGTCTCTATCCTTGTTCCCATATTGATGCTCTGCTGCCTCATATTCATCATGAGGTCGATACCGTTGACTCCCTCAGGAAATCCGGGAAAATTCTCCACAATGGTCGTGGTAGTGAGCTGTCCTCCTGCTGCCACGCCTCCTGCCATGAACCCTTCGAACATCAATGGCTTACTATTTGCTCTGGCTGCATAGATCGCTGCGGTATGTCCAGCAGGCCCTGATCCTATGATTACGATATCTTCCATATGATTTAATGCTGAAATGATAAAATGTTGAAATATCGATGTAAACCGGTGTGTAATTATTTCTCCGATTTTTTCAATACTACCATCCGTAAAATCTTTCCCTTTTTGGGGAAAAGCGTATATGATATATATTATATCACATATTTTTTACTTGTAAATACAATACAAATGTGTATATTCTGCCGAAAACAAAAAACATTTTCTATGAATACCATAAAGCATATCCTGATCATCGATAGCGCTTCTTTAGAGCAACAATATCTGATTTCTCTTTTTAAGAGAAGCATGTGCCTCAATGGTTGGTCGTTGACTTTCACTCTAGTGTCTACGTTTGGCGAAGCCAATAAAAAGCTTCATGCTGATCAATATGATATTGTAATATTGGATGACTTGGTCGGATTTGAACACGGATATGATTTGGTTCCATTGATCCATGAATCCCAAAAGCATGCTCCTGTGATTATCATGATCTCAAATGATCGTACTTTGCTCGCTCGTGGTTTACATGCAGGCGTCCATCATACTCTCATCAAAAATGATATCATCGGCAAGATGAGGATCACTCATGAATATGTCTTGGTGCCTATCCCATGATATGTATCTCAACATCATTACAATAATCTGCGGTATCCCGCAGATTTTTTTTTGACAATGGAAGCCATTTTCTTATAACGAAAACAATTGCTCTATTAGAAGAAGAAAGAGTAAAAGATTTGCCGTTTAGGTAATGGGCAGAAAATCTTTTAATTTGCAGCCTTACCGTCTTTAAATCGCTATCTATTGCTATGAAAGTCGTATATCCAAAGAATATCAAGAGAGGATTGCTTGCAGGCATGACATTCACCATCTGACCCTTGACTATCTCGATTGTCCAGATGTTTGTCATAGCGGTAGGTGTCGCTCTCGCGTTGGCTGCTTTCAATGCGTTTTCCAAATCCTGATCCAAAGTGGTCGGCGTACTCTTTGCGATTATCATTATCATCATCACTATCATCATAGCATTCTTCAATGTCTCAGAACTGTCATTGATCCCTTATGTGTCCAAACTGATCAGGAATAGCTTTTTCGATGCAAAGAAGAAGTTTCAAGTCAACTATGAGAAGAAAAATCCTATAGATATCATGATACAGGAATCCAAGACCAAGGAGGAAAAACAGATTATCGAGCAGAAAGAGAATAAGCTGGATAAGCAAGTACTTACTGATATCGAGAAGAAGTGATTGATTTAATATTCCTTTATATGTCCTATGTCATTCTCTTTCGCCTGATTGCGAATAAGCCTTTCTCTGATTCTTCTCTGCGTCATATTTTTCTTTTTCAATAGAAGGCCGAAATTCATTTTGCCGGTAACCTATCTGAAACAAAAGCTTCGATATCTCCATATTATTTTGCTTGGGATACTGCTGCTTTCCATCATCTTGCTTCCTTTGAGCCTCTCTTTCGTCAGCGAGAGAAAAGTCGTCGTAGAGAAAGATATTCCTATCCAAATCATCCTTGATGTTTCCTTGTCCATGGCTGCCAACGATATGCATCCGAGCAGATTCGCTGCCGCGAAAAACTCATTGATTTCGCTCGTCAAGAACCTGGATGGCTATTATCTCTCATTGATCGCTTTTTCGGGGAAACCATTCGTCTATGTCCCATTTTCGTCTTCTTCGTCTGCTATAGCTAAAAAACTAGCCGCTATGAATCTCTGAGATTTTCCTCCTGTTCCCGATTTTCTCTGAACTGCAATTGGAGATGCATTATTGCTTGGTGTCAGCAACCTTCAGCAGTTCTCTCATCAGGAGACCTATAAACCTTGAGTCGTCATCCTTATCACTGATGGCGATTCTAACATAGGGTTTGATCCTCTCCAGGTCATTTCCTATTATCAGAAAACCTCTGTTCCGCTCTATGTCCTTGGCGTCGGTCAAGAGAATTACTTGATCTGACGTGATGTGCGAGGTTCAGAAGTGACTACCGATATCAATCTTTCTTTGCTTCAACAGCTGGCTCAAAAGACTTGATGATGATTTTCCAGGATTCTCGGTACCTGATCGTTCGATACCTTCTTTTCAGGATTCCTTCAGAATATCGTAGAACATCAACAGCAGAGGATCGAACCTATATTCCGGAATCTCAATGACTATCTCTTGTATGTGATATCTCTCCTTCTCATATGGCTTTTCTTCTTCAGGATCTATGTTATTCTGCATAAAAGATAGTCTATGATGTTTCAATGGTGCTTGTAATGATCTTCCCTTCGGGCTAAAAAATTTGAAAATATCGCTGATTTCACTATACTTATTCTATATTTATCTCTTTGATCGTTTCATGAAGAAAATCATATTAGCTTTCATGGTGATGCTTGTGTCGCTTCCGTTCTTTGGATTTGCCCAGGATAGTCGGTGAAAATACGGTCAAAATCCTATCCAGATCCTGGATACTGTCGTGAGCGAAGCCAATGAGGAGTATAAGATCCAACAAACCGCTCTCGATACGGCGACTTCTACTCAATGAGGATATGCAAGTACCTATAAGATAGCTAATACCCTTGACCGATTGAGAAACAATATCAATCCGTATCTTCAATGGGCTGTCTATATCTGACTCTCTGTCGCTGTGATATTGTTGATTTACAATGGATTTCTCATGGTCACCAATGCAATCCATAAGGAATGAGAGTCCGCAAAAGTGAAGAAGAATATCATCAATATCGCCATAGGCGTCATCTTGCTGACGTGATTCTACTTCATTATCAGACTTGCTGTCGCGCTTATCAATTCAATCTTCTGATGATATGGGGGGAACACAGGATTCTAATTTAGAATTTAAAATTTAGAATTTAAAATTTAGAATTAAGAATTTAGCATTTAGCATATAAATCGCTTTATTATGCATATCTTCAAGAAAGCTATCCTAACCCTTGTGTTGATGTTGGTGGGCGGATGAATCTCATTTGCGGCTGCTCCTTCTTTCAGCCAGAATTTCGCGAATTATCTTACCGATACGACGCCTGATAAATACGGGAGAGTGGAGACTGTCTTCAATATGGGCATCGATAGGAATCTTAGCTTGATGGATAATGTGAAGAGGTTATTCTATCCGAGTGCTGTCGCTATTACCGATGCAAACGGTAATATCGTCGCTGAAGCGTGAGGCAATCTCCGGATATTGATCAGAAATCTCTGATTCATCATACTATTCGTTTTCTTGGTCGTTACTTGAATCAATCTGATCATGCACGCCAAAGAGCCTGATGGGGTCAAGAAAGCTATGTCCAGTTTCATATATATCTGATATGGTGCGTTTCTCCTATTCGGCGTTACGCGGATATTGGGGACTGTACTCAATATAGGATGAGTCCAATGAAGCCAGCAATTGGTCGATAGATTGCAGAATACCTTATTTCTCCAGATATTGTCTTTCTTCAAGGTCTTAGCATTTTTCTTTGCTATCGTTTTGCTCGTCGTTTCTGGATTCAAGATGATGTCTGCGATGGATAAATCCGATAAAATCAAGATAGCCCAGAAAGGAGCGATCAATATCGTCATTTCCCTTGTCTTCATCAAGATCATAGATTATATCTTCTATATCGCCCAGACTCCGAATTTCGGTGCAAAAGCCGCTGACCTGATCGTAAATGTCGCTGTCGTGCTTGGTTGGGTGCTTGGTGCATTATTCGTCCTTGCGTTGATCTATGCATGATATCTCCTCATCGCCTCTTGAGGTAAGGAAGATGCATGGAAAAAGGCGAAATGAATCATCGTGAATATCTTTGTCATCGCGCTTGTCATCTTTCTCTTCCTGCTTATCGTCTACCAGATATTCAATGAATTCTGATAATATATTTCTCTTTTTTCATCGAATGACAGGAGCTTGTTCCTGCTTTTTCTTTTTATTGACTTTTCCATACTTAAATGTATAGTATCTTTTGAATATAACAAAACCCTCATAACTATTTTCTTATGTTAAACAAAAAAACCTTATGGCCGCTCAAAAATATCTATAGACGCCAGATCAATGAGGATCACATCCGATTTATCCTCGACAACAGCACTATGCATACGCAGGTGATGCAAAAGATCATGGACCTGTGTGTTGATAATCCCTATCATAACTATGGACACACGCTTGGAATGATGAGAACGATCATCGAAATCTCCCAAGCCCAAGCGGTGGATAGGAAGAGAATCGCTCAGCTTCTTTTTGCGGGCGGACTTCACGATACTTTCCATCCTGGTGTTTCAACGGGTACCGATGAATTGATCTCAGCTCTGGCAATGTATGAACATATCACCGATAGGGATCTTTCGCTTTGTGGATTAAGCAGTGCTGATCGCCCGTTCATTCGTGATATGATCATGGCTACCGTCTTTTCGAAGAGAGGCAAGATCGATGATCCTATGGCATTCATCATCCAGGATGCGGATATCGGATATGTAGGCAAAGATCCATATACCTATCTGTTCGCATCCATGGGTCTCATAGATGAATTCACCAAGACAACGTTTGCCGATCCGGATCCTACACGTTTTATCCGTATCGAGCAGAAGCTATTTATCGATATGGTTATCGATATGAGCCCTTCCAAGAAAACCTTCTTTCTTTCTGAAGGCGCTCAGAAAATCCTGGTTGACCCAAGGCAGGTTCTTGACCGATTGTTGCAGTGGCCGGATCGCATATATTGGCTTGCCTATGATCTCCGTTATGCCGATGTATCCATCGATCAATTCAAGACGTTGATTGATAGACAGGTCCAGTTGCAATGATAAAATCTGTATCTCCGAACTGCCGGTATCCTGGCAGTTTTTTTGCTTGATTTTACATTCTAAAATCTTATAAGCTATATCAATCCCTCCTAGGGACTATTTTTTTCTGCCATAAAAAGCGAATCTATCGATGTTATTATGCTCCTGTAGTTCAACGGGATAGAACGACTCTCTCCTAAGGAGTAAATACAGGTTCGAGCCCTGTCGGGGGTAATTGCATCCACAAGACATTGCCTTATACGGCTAATCACTGTCGGCTTTGTTTTGCACTATCTTTTTATCTTCTTAATTATCTATGCTAATGCCAAAGAAAATCGTAAAAACCACAACACCGGATTCTTTCAAGCTTCATGATGCTGATACCGGTTCAGTGGAAGTCCAGATCTGACTCCTAACCCATGAGATCACAGAACTCCAAAGTCATCTGGCTTTGCACAAGAAGGATTTCGATGCTAAGAGGTCATTGCTCAAAAAAGTCGCAAGAAGAAGAGCATTTCTCAAGTATCTCAAATCAAAGAAACTTTCCACGTACAACACGATATCGAAGTCAGTGAATGTGAAGGTTTAAACGCTACAACGCTGAAACGATCATCCGTTGAAGCGATGCTTAGAAGCGTATTTTTATTTTTCTAACGTTTTATTCGCTAATGGCTAATGCAAGCATAATAGAGCAATTGCGCTCTGGTAGTATAGCTATCCCTGTCATCAAGGAATGACAAAAAATAAAATGAACAGTACTCAAAAAGATAGAAAATGGTATCTTAGTAGATTGTGACAATAACGCGTTTACTTGAGTTATCCTTTCCAAAGAAGTCAAAGAGCTCGAAAGATCAGGATATGAATTGGAACCTGGAAGAGAGATCGAACTTGAAATCGTAAACACCAATATTAGACATGAAGATGGACATTATATCGTATCTATCACTAAATTGCTTCAATACGATGTATGGAAATCTATCATGAAGAAATTCGAGGCTGATGATGTCATCACGGTCATACCTACAGAAGCTAATCTTTGAGGCCTTCTTGTAGATATGCATGGTATCAAAGGTTTTGTACCACTATCCCAATTGGCTCCTATCCATTATCCTAGGGTCGAAGACGGTGATCAGGAGATCATCTTCGAGAAACTCCTTGATCTTATAGGTAAAGAGCTCAAAGTAAGGATCATCAATATCGATGAAGACGAAAAGAGGATTGTCCTTTCAGAAAGAGAAGCACTCAAAGAAGAAAGAGAACGCATCCTCAAGGATCTCGAAGTCTGAAAGGTCTATGATGGAGTCGTCAGCTGACTTTCATCCTATGGATTATTCGTCACTATTTGATGAACCGTCGAATGATTGGTGCACATCTCTGAGATTACCTATGGACACGTCAACAATATCGAAAAACTCTGACATATCTGAGATAAAATCAGCGTCAAAGTCATCGGTTTGGAAAATGGGAAGATCTCCCTTTCTAGTAAGAAGCTCAAGGACGATCCACGGACAATATTGCCAAAGACATACAAAGTTGGTGACGTCATCGAAGGTGAAGTCATCAGATTCGTTCCTTATGGAGTTTTCGTCAGGGTGTTCCAGGATATCAATGGATTGGTTCACTTGAGCGAACTTTCTCAGAAATCTATCCAGAATCCTAATGAAGTCGTAAAACTCGGTCAAACCGTAAAGACGAAGATCATACTTCTTGATCCTAAGAATAGGAAGATCTGATTGAGCATGAAAGGCATAGGCGACGATAAGACTGTAGAGGCTCCTGTAAGAAAACCGGTTGCAGAAAAAACTGTATCTCAAGAAAAAGAGTCCACAGAAGAAACCATATCCACAAAACCAGAGAAGAAATTTGAAGGAAAGGGTCTTGCTTGAGTCGTCAAGAAACTCTCAGAAGAGAAACTAGAGGACAAAGCCAAGAGGATCACAGAAAAGCTTGAAAAGAATCCTGACAAGAAGGATAAAGTCATCGAAAAAGAAAAGAAACCTGTTGCGAAAAAGACCGTCAAGAAAGCCGCTGATGTTGAAGAAACTGAAGAGAAACCAGCAAAAAAGGTCGCTGTGAAGAAAACCACTAAGAAATAATATGGGTTCAGAATTAAAATTTCAGGAATAGCATGTATATCAAAATTCTGAATTCTAAAAATACCGTATGTCTCCTGACTGCGGTATTTTTTATTGATTTTTTATATAATTTTATTAATATGTCAAATACAACAAAATCAGAAAAAACAAAAATTATCCATATGAAAGACATCATTAAACCTATCGAAACGAGTTTACTACTCGGTGAACTCTCTCAACAGCCTCTCGTAAAGGTTACCAAGAGATTGTCGAATGAAATTTATATCGTTTCAGCGACTTCTTGTCCGTATACCATGCTTGAGTTAGGTCGTTTGCGTGAAATCACTTTCCGTGCAGCAGGGGGAGGGACTGGCAAAGAAGTGGATATCGATGAATTCGATTATCTCTTCAAGCATATCGTGCTCTGGTCTCCTGATGCTCAAGAAATCGTGGGTAGCTACCGATTTGCTAGGATGAAGGACTTGGTGGATGGTCATATCATCCAAAGTCCCGCGGGAAAATTATTCAACTTCTCTCAGCGGTTTATAGATGAGTATCTCCCGACTACCATTGAGTTGGGGAGGTCCTTTGTCCAGCCCAAGTATCAGCCTCGTGTAGACAACAAGAGTGGAATATTCTCGCTGTTCAATCTGTTTACGGGACTTGAATACCTTATCGGTGCATATCCGGACATGCAGTATTTCTTCGGAAAATTCACCATGTATCCCAGTTACAACCTGGACGCCAGGAATCTGCTCTTGAGCTATCTCAGACGGAAATTCCCCGATCCTGAATACTTAGTCCGTCCGAAGAACGAATTCCGCTTGTATTCTGTTCAAACGAATCTGATGCTTCTCAAGGCGATTTTGAGCCAACAAACTTTTAAAGAGCAGAAAAGGATGCTGGAAAATCATTTATCTACACAATACGGCGAATCCATACAGCCGCTTGTGGATATCTACATGGGACTTTCACCGACCATGAAGACGTTCGGTACCGCACATCACAAGGAGTTTGGTGATACCTATGAAACCGGTATCCTTATCAATATCTCAGACATCAATCCTGAGATCATCGAAAGATACCGGGCGAATATCAAGCCCAATTAATCACATTATGTTTTTCCTATCATGATCCTTCCGTATCGGAAGGATTTTTTTATATCTCGACGGTTATGAGTTCATCGTCAGGGTCTCTGAATATGAGTTTGTACGCTGTCAATTGCATCGGTTCTTGATCGTCGGGATTTCCATAGAGATAGTCGCCGATGATTGGTAATCCATGGTGTGCAAGGTGGTATCTGATTTGATGCGTGCGGCCGGTGAGGATTTCTAGGAGAAGGTGACAGGTAGAAGGCAAAACGCTATCCTTATGCATCTCGATAATCTTGGTGATCCCTGTTTTTGCCATCGTATGCGGTAGTTTCGCTTTGACCACTTCTTCGATGATATAGGGGAATGTCTTGATTCATTCGATGAATGCTTTTCCTTCAGGAGTTATCCTACATGTCGCTCTGTAGAATTTTTTGAGCTCTGTTTGTTCCTTTTCTTGGATCTTCTCGCTTTCTGATTTGGACTGGAAGAGTCTCTTGAAATGGTTTAACCCTTTTTCTGTCTTTGCAATGATCATGAGCCCATCGGTGTTTTTGTCGAGCCTATGAAGTATTCCCGCTCTGATGAAATTTCAGATGGAGGGTAGGTTTTTGTATGTATGATAGAGGAATCCCGCTACCGAAGGTTCATTGATATCCCGTATGGTTTTGGGATGCGAGAGGACTCATTTAGGCTTGTTTATCACGAGATAATCGTCCTTCTCCAGCATTACCGGTATCTTGATGTCCGGTGCTTCATCAAGCACTACCGATGAAAGATATCTGGTCACATCATCGATCTCGATCTGATCATCCTTTTTTAGTTGGTATGATTTCTTGATTGTCTTTCCATTCACCTTGACGCCTCATCTCGCTATGATATGATGAAAAAAGCTTCTCGAATAAGGAAATTGATTGCTTAACCGCGTATCTACTCTTTCCTGCCTGCCGGCAGGTAGGCTCTCTCATGCTTCATATACAAGCATTCTCTAGGTCGTTCCTGGATAAATATCATTACTGTATAATTTTTTCGCAAGAAAACAAGGGTAATTCCGGTTTTGATATCTAATATCATCCTCTAAAATTTGCAAAATTCCCCAAAAAGAATACAATTATTCTGTGTTTTTATTCTCTAAGTGTTATTGATGGAACCTACTCAAACAAATCCATCTCCAGAGATATCATGAATCCCTCAAGGTATTCCTACGTGAGTATTTGCTCCTACTACCCAACAGCCGTCTGTCAAAACCACTCCTGCTGTGGCATCTGATGCAGAGATTCCTGTGGCTCAGCAACCGGTTCAACAGGCTGCTCCTGTAGCTAAGACAGAGTGACCTTTGGATAAGTTCTTCAAATGACTTGTAAGATTCATCGCCAAGATAACCGGTCAGCCTGACCCTATTACGGGAGCGCCTAATCCTGCTTCCAAAGCTCTTCAATCGTGAGAGAATATCGTCGGCAAGGTATGGGGTGCTGCCAATAAGGCTGTAGCTACCGCTAGCAATGTTGCTACTCAAGCCGTAGATACCGCTACTAATGTAGCCACTCAGGCGGCGCAACAGGTCCAACAGATCATACCGCCTCCTTCTGCTCAACAACCAGCGCCGCAGGTTCAAGCTACCCAGCCATCTGTACAACAGCCAACTCCTGAGCAACCTAAATAGTCCTATTATCTACCATATAAAAAAAAGACTGAAGCATTAAAGCTTTCAGTTTTTTTTTATAAGATATGCAGTCGGAACCGTATGTGTTATTCTTTCAATAATCATTCCATCAGATCGGTTATCTCATCCATAAATTCCTTATCCTTATCCAGTCAGTTCTCATGGATCACCTTCATCACTCGATCAATCCTTTGCTTTTTGTCTTTGATCTTTTTGATCTCCTCATCATCGATGATGGCGAGATCTATCGGTTGTTCTTTGGCCATAGAGATATGAGATTGGATAAAAATTTTCTGTATTTTTTTGAACTACCATTTCTTCTTAGCTCAATGCTATTTTATAGGCTGAACCCTATCTTCTTGTAGACTTCTTCGATCTTCTTGCTTGCCATAGCGTTAACTTTTTTCGTGTTTTTCTTTACCACGTCTATGATTTCTTGGTCCGAGATTTGTGCGTATTTTTCCTGTATTGGTCTGAGGAATGCCATGATCTTCTCGAAGAGATATTCCTTGGCGTCTTTATAGCTCAAGCCTCCGGCTTGATATCTTTTCCTCAGCACCTCATCTTCATCTGATGTCAGGAAGAGCTTACAGAGATTGTAGACGTTGCATTGGTCCGGATCTTTTGGCTCTTCTACGGTCTGGGCGTTCGTCGATACTTGCTTCACTTTCTTGAGTATGGATTTCTCGTCTTCGAGCAGTCCGATGTAATTGTTGTAGGATTTACTCATCTTGCGGCCATCTATCCCCAAGATCGTTCCCACTTCCGGCTTGATGTGCGGTTCAGGTATCTTGAAGGTCTCTCCGAACAAATTATTGAATTTCATCGCTATATCTCTTGCATATTCCACGTGCTGCTTTTGGTCTTTGCCAACAGGTACGACATCAGCGTCGTAGAGCAGGATATCTGCTGCCATAAGTATGGGGTAGCAGAATGTGCCTACACTCATATCTTTTGCTATACCTTTGTCCAACGCTTCTTTGTATGAATGCATCCTTTCCATGAATCCCATATGGGTAATACAGGTGAGCACCCGATTGAGCTGTGCATGACCTGGGATATCTGCTGGATTGTAGATGACGAATCTTTTGAGATCCACTCCACATGCTGCATAGAGTTTCAGGATGTTGATGCTATTCTGTCTTAGTTTGTCTCCATCATGCAATTGGGTGAATCCATGCATATTTGCCAGAAACAAGAAAATCTCCGCATCCTTAAATTTGTCTGCCAACATCAGCATTGGTTTGATTGCACCGAAATAATTTCAGAGATGAAGCTGATTATCGGTTGGCTTAAGTCCAGTTAAAATCCTCATTTTTGTCTGGAATAATGGTAAAATCCATTCGTATCCGAATGTACCGTTTTGGTGAGCTAATTCAATGCTTAATTGTAAATTTTCGCTTGAAATGGGTCAAGAAATATGTATATACAGCACACTCCTGTCTAGGCAGGACATTTTTGTCTTTATACTGTTAAATGTTGATGGGGAATCGTCTAACGGTAGGACAGCGGACTTTGACTCCGTCAGTCTAGGTTCGAATCCTAGTTCCCCAAGATACAATAGATATTGCGGGATAGAGAAACGGTATCTCGTTGGGCTCATAACCCGAAGATAGGTGGTTCGACTCCATCTCCCGCAACCAAAAAAATAGGTTCGATAGAATAGTACTGATCGGGAGTAGCTTAGCTGGTAGAGCGTCTGACTCTGAATCAGGAGGTCCTAGGTTCGAATCCTAGCTCCCGAGAATATATACACTCACGCTGGGGTGTCCGCCTACGCGAATGCCTTCCGAATAAATACATAAAAAAAACATCATTTATGCCGGGGTGATGGAATGGTAGACATGCTTGGCTTAGAACCAAGTGCCTTACGGTGTGCAGGTTCGAGTCCTGTCCCCGGTAAATACAAACTGTTATTTTATGTTGAAAACGATATCCGGATTCTTATAGGTAAGTTCACTGAAAAAACAGACGTTCCGAGGTAGCTCAGTTGGTAGAGCAAATGGCTGTTAACCATTGGGTCGTGGGTTCGAGTCCCTCCCTCGGAGTTTAGGTTATATATCATGCTTTATACTTTTATACATCATTAGGATGCCAATCACAAAATCAGCAAAAAAAGCCGCTAATAGATCTCTCGTATTCCAAAAAAGGAATAATGAATTTAAGCTTAGAATGAAAATGGCTATCAAAAAATTTTTGAAAAGCATAAGTAAAGCTGAAAAACTTTCACAAGATGATCTTAATACTGTTTATAAGTTTATCGATAAATGCAAGAAAGTAGGTGTTATAAAGAAAAATACAGCAGCAAGAAAGAAATCAAGAGTTGCAAAAGCATTCGCTAAACAGAAATAATTAGCAATGCTTACATGCCGACTTAGCTCAACTGGCAGAGCAATCGCCTTGT
>CAYSER010000007.1:47251-47652 GCA_964430205.1 uncultured Candidatus Peribacteria bacterium
ATGGTATTTGTTTTATATGACCTATTGTAACTTATAATAGTCAATAAATGAACTAAGTCATTCATTATTACTTTGTTTTGGAGTGGTAGTTCAGCTGGTTAGAACGTCCGCCTGTCACGCGGAAGGTCGAGGGTTCGAGTCCCTTCCATTCCGCCATTTATGTACTCATTATGTACTTATTTGGTCTCATCGTCTAGTGGTTAGGACACGGGACTTTCAATCCTGCAACCGGGGTTCAATTCCCCGTGGGACCGATTAAAAATTAATGTTAAATGTTAAGTTTTACATGCTAAGTAAAAAAAACATTCAACATTTAAAATTTAGTATTTAAAGTTCACGCGAAGCGTGTTATGGGTGATTAGCTCAGTTGGCTAGAGCATCTGCCTTACAAGCAGGGGGTC
>CAYSER010000008.1:0-4336 GCA_964430205.1 uncultured Candidatus Peribacteria bacterium
TTTTCTATAAGTTTTTCAGACCATGGTAATGATTGATTTGCCGATAAAGCACCCCGATATCGTTTATCTTTATATTTTCCTATAAGTTTCTCAGACCATGGTAACGATTCGTTTGCTGATAATCAAAAATTTCCCCAACCCCACTTATCTTTATATTTTTCTATTAATTTTTCTGACCATGGTAATGATTGATTTGCTGAAAGACATAATCAACACACCTCTATATTTTGTTCTTCTCGAATCCAATTATTTTTATATTTTTCTATAAGTTCTTCAGACCATGGCAATGATCGATTTGCTGATAAGTTATACCAATCCCGTTTATCTTTGTGTTTTTCTATAAGTTTTTCTGACCATGATAATGATTTATTCGCTGATAAAGCGTCCCAATCCCGTCTATCTTTATATTTTTCAATAAGTTCTTCAGACCATGGTAATGATTGATTTGCTGATAAGTTATACCAATTCCACCTGTTTTTATACTCTTCTATAATTTTTTCAGTCAACGGTAATGAACAATTAGATAAAATATGCCAATCTAAATTATTCTCATATTTTTTAATGAACTTCATTGATAAATTTGACATATTGCTTTTAGTGAAGTTTGTCTTTTCGTTTTCTTGATCGATTTTTCTACTAAGGCAATTTAAGAAATAATTAAAATGATCATTATTTTCCATGGCAACATATATCAATATAAAAACTAAATAGTATTTCTATGTCGTTCATCTAAATCTTTATAATCAAATTCATCTTTTTTAATATATCAAGCGAATAACATTAAATCTTTATTAGAACTACTTTCTGTGATGTCTAAACTATCTATACTTACGATTATTTTATATCTTTTTGTCGATCAAGTTCCAATATATCAATCATTTTTCCAAGTTTCAAGTAATTTCTGCATTGTACGTGTTTTTAAGAAAATAAAAATATCTTGAAAATTTATTTATATCTCTATCATACTTCTCAATCCTTCATGCTCTCTTACCTTCTCCAATACTTTCATCTCTATCTGCCTTACTCTTTCTCTCGTTATGTTAAATTCTTCGCCAATTTGTTCAAGAGTATATCTGGGACCATCTATTCCTCGCCTCATTTTTACGATTTTACATTCCCTATCGTCAAACATTTCGAATATGTGATTGATGTTAGATTTTATGAACTCTCTTTCTGTTCGTTCATCTGGAGTCAAAACCGATTTGTCAACCATCATATCTCATAAATTTTCTCTATTCTCGTCTCCTATATTCTTGTCCAATGATATATTACCAAACATGATATCTTCCAGATATTTCAGCTTCTTCGGAGTAAATCAAAGTTCTTTTGCGAGTTCGGATTGATTCGGCTCTCTTCCTAGTTTCTGGAATAATTCTTGTTGTTTTTTGCTATAGAGGGTAATCTCTCATCGTACATGTAAAGGTAAATTCATGTTTTTGCTCATCTCAGCCAAAGAGTTGAGAATATTCTGCTTAATCCACCGAGTGGCATACGTGCTAAATTTGTAGCCTCTGTCTGGATCCAGTCTTTCGATGGCCTTGACTAATCACATATTGCCTTCTTGTATAAGATCAGAGAAGTTTGCTCTAAATCATATGAATCTTTTTGCGATGCTTATGACTAGTCTCAGATTCCCCGTTATCAATCTGCTTTTTGCCGAATCATCTCATTTTTTGGCTTTTTTGGCAAGGTCATGCTCTTCTTCCATAGACAAAAGCGGAATGTGGGATATATCATCAAAATATCTTTTTATAAGGGTTTTATTATTGCTGTTGTTTCTGTCTGATCATTGTATCATGTATTGCAATAATAATATAAATGTATATATACCCTAATTATAATAAAAAGCTAGACCATTTTATTATAGAATATATGTGGAATATGCTAATAAAGAACTCACATCTCAGCACATCAAAAATCAACAAAATTATAGATTGTTTCATTTTTGATTGAGATGGCTATGGGAACAAAACTACAGCGACTATTGTAGCAAGAATCCTTCGTGTAAATAGAAAAACAGTGAATAGATATTACAATCTTTTTAGAAAGTATATATGTGAATATCAAAAAAATCAGAAGGCAAATGCTTCCGAAGAATATACACTTTTTGCAAAAAAGAGGTTGAATAAGTTTTTTTGAGTCAAAAAAAATCAGGACTTACATCTTGCGGAAAATCAGTGGAGATTCAATAAAGACAAGGACCAGCTAACGAAAGAATTATTATCTATGTTGGATATTCCTTTCAAAAAGAAATAAACTACAGAAGGACTACTTTTTTTATTCAAACGGTGATTCCAAGTGCTTGAACATCTGTCTTTAGCCCGATAGCTTAGCTGGATAATTTATGAGGTCAGGCATTTATGTGGGAATGTTTTCAATTGTAAACAAAGCGCCATGAAATCATTGGCGCTTATGATTGTTTTTTGGAATACTGGATTATGGATTCGGTTTTAACTCATATTCGTTAATGCTTTCAATAAAGCTTGGAGGAATGACGAGGTATTCAGAATCCGGGTGCATTAAGCCAAAATACGGTTCAATTTTGATGATCTTGAGTTCGCCGTTTTGCTCATTTCTGCTTCCGACATAACGGCCAATGATACATTTAACCGCGACAATGTTTGCTTCTTTGAATTTATTCATTTCAGGCCCATTTGGGCAATCCAACTTTTGTTTTACTCTGTCCAAAGATAGCAAATCCACTTCTCTTGTTCCGCGCCATAATTCAATATAGCACGTTTCTTTTAACACAACAATAAGTTGTGCTCCTATTTCAAATAAAAAGTTTTTCATATGATTTTATTATTGGTTTGTAATAATATATAAATATATCTAAAAAAGTCAATGTAATGTATTTTAAAAAATTTTAAAAAAATTGACCAATTGATAGAAAAGGTATGTCATTGCGGCTTGAATGATTTTTAGAGCGTCGTGATATATGCAAGCAAACAAAAGATTGTTATTAAAGCACACGATATATGCCATTCGTAATCATCTTTCTTCTTGATGAAGAAGAAATACAGTCCGATGACGACAAATAGTATCGCTAACCAGAAGTATGGAAATCCAAAGCTGGCTAAGTAACACAAGGATAGATTATAAGCGATTAACGAATACGCAAAGATTTTATCGGCAATACCAAACTTTTTTTCATTTGAATAATGATACATCGAAGAAAACACCAAAACCAAGATTATCAATAACGAATGGAAAAAGAATCCATGATAGAGTGCAATGATCAGGGGGACTGCGAAAAAGAAATTACTCCGAACTGTTGATTTCATTCGCATACTCTTTCTCTTTTCTTTATGCATTTATAAAAAATTCGTTAGCGCTAAAAATTCTTTCACTTAATGTTCCGATATCATGGTATGTCTGATGTCGTGACTTTTCTACTTCTGAGCCCATACCACTTTCTGCTCACCATTCACTTCCTTGAATTCCTTGGCTTTGACTTTGATCTTGTCACCGATGTTGTAGTATTTCTTCCGTTCGACTCCTGCAGGAGCGATGATGAAATTCTTATGGAGCAATCCTTCCACGCCTTTGACGGTGACGAACATGCCGTAATTGTACATCAGCTTGATGTAGCCGTCGTATTCGTGTCCGAGTTTGATGTCTTTGATAGTGAAGGTCCCTTCATGGACGATCTCTCCTTCGTAGGCAGGTGTCTTCGGTGCTGGCTTCTCGGCTTCCGTAGGTTTGTTTACGCCTTTGGTCTTTTCGAGCTTCGCGATGTTCGGACAGAACTTGAGATAGGTCTGTTTCTCCTTCTTCACTCCTGCTTGCGTATAGATGTCATCGAGCTGTTTGTAAGCATTCTCTCTGGAACCGATCCATATCATGAGCGGGCCGTCGTTCTCTATTTGGATGGTCTGATGCTGGTAGATATCCACATGAACGGGCACTTCTTTTTCTCCTTCGAAAGTGAGCTTGCCTCCTGCTTGGTATTTCCTGTTCGCCTGTACATCCAGTCCTTTCGGTTTGGTATATCGGATCGCCTTGTGTGCATAGTATTCCGTGTCGAAGATGATAGCATCAGGCTCGACGCCGTCGATGGCGAATTCCGTGAAATACGAGGTATGTTGTTCGATAAAGAGATCGTGGAGATTATCCTTCTCTTCTTCATTGACTCCCAATGCTTCCATCTTGGCTTTTTCCATCACTTTCTCTTGTGCAGAGAAGGTTTTGTTGGACCATGCAGTCATCAGTTTCTCCAATTGACCTCTTTCCATGGCATACCTTTGTCTGGATTGTTTCCTTACCTTGTCGATGAGTTCGAGCGATCCTTCGCCCAGCTTGATCGGCGGCAGTGTCTTCATGGAGAATGGATCTG
>CAYSER010000008.1:4346-32469 GCA_964430205.1 uncultured Candidatus Peribacteria bacterium
GTCCGGTGATGATGTCGGCGTCGTCTTTTCCTAGGGTGAAAGCCACTGTCGTACCTACGTTTCCGAAGATAGCGTCCTTGGTCTTCTCATCGAGCTGTGCCGTATATTGGTTGGCGACGATCAATGCGAGCTTATATTTCCTCGCTTCTGAGAGGATGGTTGCGAAGGATTCTGATGCGAAATTTTGGAACTCGTCGATGTAGAGATAGAATGGTCTTCTGAGGTGTGCTGCGACATTAGCCCTGGACATCGCATCGATCTGGAATTTCGTCACGAGCAATGATCAGATCATATTCGCGTTATCTTCCCCTATCTTTCCTTTGCTGAGATTGACCAGGATGATCTTGCCTTCGTCCATCGCTCTTCTGAGATTCAGCTTGGTTCTCGGTTGTCAAAAGATATTCCTGACTAGTTTCGATGAAAGGAATTGTCCAACCTTGTTGGTGATAGGTCATATGGATTCTTCTCTCTGTTTCGGCTGCCGTTTGTTGAATTCCGTAGTCCGGAACTTCATCACTACAGCATCCTTGACGTATGAGAGCACTTCTGCACGGAAATTGTCGTCGATGAGCATCCTGAGGATATGCATCAATGTCGCATTCGGATAATCCACCAAGGATAATGCGACATTCCTGAGGATATACTCCAATCTTGGTCACCGGCTGTCTCCGAAGAGCTTCTTGAAGGTAGAGACGACGCCTGATGCTATCAGGTTTTTCTCTTCTTCGGTCGCACCTTGGAGCAGATTGAATCCGATAGGGTAGTCCGTGTCTCCGACATCGAAAAGGATGATGTCGTTTATCCTATGCGTCGGGATATGTTCGAGGATGTTGTCTACGAGCTCTCCATGCGGGTCAAGCAAGGCCAGTCCATTGCCCGCTGCCATATCGCTCTTGAGTAGATTCTCGATGAATGTGGACTTACCGGTACCGGTCTTCCCTACGATGTACATATGTCTGAATTTATCTTCCTCCTTGATACCGAAGGTGATTTTCTCGCCTCTGTAATCCGTATTTCCGAGGATGGTCAATGTCTTGGAATCAGTATTCCTGGTTGTCGGCAGGTTGGTAGGGTAGGATAATTTCCTATATAAGGTGTATTCCAGTCCCTTATTGAAATTATCCAATGTGGGGAGGTGGAAAAAATTCACTGCTTGGGTATGAGTCATGCCCTGGAATTTCTCTGATGACTTTACCTTGATCTTTCCATCGGAGACGAATGGCGAGAATGCGGCGATGATATTCTTCTTGAGGTTGTCTCTGAGGTAGTGGTCTTTTGTCGAGATCCTATAGCTGAATGATCCGTAGATCTCAGGCTTTATATCGACTTTCTTTTCCCCCGCTTCTTCTGTCTTTTTTTTCGGTTCCCGGATCCGATTGAAGATGGCGCCCAGGTACTTGAAGAAGGTCTTCGGGAGCTTGAAGGTATAGGTGAAATAGATGTCAAGCCTTGAATTCGCATCGACCATGTTGTAGAGGGAGAAGATGCCGTTCATGGGATCCATATAGGTTCCTCATCTGGTGAATTCTTCCTTCGTCAATAATGTCCCTTCCTTGGAGAATTGGAGCCGTTCCCTGGTTTGAGGGATCGCCAACGCTTTGTCCAATTCAAGAAGATCCGATGTAGGAAAACTTGCATAGAAGGTGTTCTCGAAATAGGTCCTGAAATCTTTGGGTACGCCCACATATATCTTGATGTCCGATGCATTTCCGCTGATTATGAAAAATATCCTCTTCTTCTTGAGGCTTATGATGTTTTTACTCAAGGTATCCCGGTGATTGACTCCGCGATCGTTGTCCTTGAAGGGTTTTATCTGAAAAAAGGTATACTGAGACGATAGGGTTATCGGTGTCGTTAGCGGTTTTTGAGGCTGTTGTGTCGCTTGTTTAGGTGGATTCTGTTTAGGCGGATTATGCTGTATCGTGGGTTTCTTCGTTCAAGCTCATGCGAGCATCTTGCCTAATTTCTCTGCTTGTTTGAACATTTTTTTTGTTTTGCACAGGGGATAAAGTTTCAAAGGAAATACAGTTGAAACTGTTCTATTTTTTATACCTATATACTATATATATTTTGACCCAAAAAGCAAGTGTTTGTGCTCAAGAGATTCTCTCGGCATCCACCTCGTTCCGGCGTCAAGTTTCGGAGCCGGAATGCAGTACAAATGGATTGAATGATGTTGAATACAAAACATTTTTACCTACAGTATTCATTATTCATTTTTACTTATTAATTGTTTTTTTGTATCTCTATAGTTTCGATCGTTTCTTCGGTAGCGATAAGATATGCATCTTCGATCAGTCCACGAGCAAGAGAAAGATCAAGCCAGGAGATCTCTTGTGTATTGGTAATCAGTACTTTTTGGCGTTGTGAGACTCGATAGCATTCCCTGAGCTCTCTATGAATGCTGAAATGCTAAAATGACTCAATGTCGAAATAATATATCCCAAATTCTTGACTAAACCTACTCTGGATCTCTTTCATCGGATGGTGGCTACCTATTATACTACCTACAAATCCGTAGCTAGACTTTTTTTTCCTGATGATATCGAGAAACTACTGAAATTTGAAACTCAGGGACAAAGTAAAAGGTGAAAGGTGAAAAGTGTAACTCCTTCTTCCTTTTCTCTGTATCCTTTCTCCTGTTCTCAAGAGTGACAGACGTTGATCGTCTTTCCTGACTTATGGACTATGTTCAATACGCTTCCTGCGGAACGATTCAATGATGAAACGTTGAAATGATGAAATGGACCTCTGGCTTTTTTGTCGGCGACGCAGACGGAGAAACAGAAGGATGTCCGTCGATGGGAAGTCAAAAAATGATCGATATCGGTGATTTTGTGTACCTATGCTGAGATATTCCAGGATTTCCATGATCTCAAGAAGATCATCTTCGTCGATCCGCATAAGCGATATTATGCCAATCAGCAGGATCCGAGATATAAGGTCTGAGATGTCGTAGAGGAGATGAAGAGACTTTATGGCGCAGAATTAGCGATTTTCTGAGTATAAAAAAACCCGCCCGGATACGGGCGGATTATGCATGTGGCGAATTCGTTCATCAGATGGTGATGGCTCCGGTGGTCACCCTTGCTTCGACATTGAATCCTTTTCCGTTGAACATCCATTTTGTGAGCACGAATTTGATCCCGTCTTTCATGAGGGTTATCTTTCCATCATGTGTGACTTGTCCATCGATGAGCGTTCCGTCCTCTTTGATGAATTTCCCTTCCGAAATCAGATCGTTGAGTGAATTCGAATCGTACGGTGACATCACTGTATATCCGTCCTGTTTCAGCTTTTCGAATAATGCCGGGAATATCGCATCGATCAGGAATGCTTTGGCAAGCTGATTGAGTTTCTCCTTTTCCGGTTCTTCCGTCTTCGGCTTCTTCCAAAGCCAGTAGGCGAATGCTATGCCTCCTGCGATTGCTCCGTTGATTACGATTGCGAAAGCGTACGTCGACCATTCCGGCCATCGGTTGAAGTCGTGGATGGCGATGAAGACCATGATTATTCCCACGATGATGAACACGGAATTTTCCATGTTTTTCCGGTATGTCTTGATCATGGCCGCATTCTTCAGTTTTGTCTGTCGCATGGATTGGATCAATCCTGCGTTCGTTTCGTTGAATTTTTTTTGCATAAGTCAGATTTTTGTGTTTGTGTGTATGATTTTATATGCATTAACTTTTAATGTCAATTACATCTAAATAAAAAAAGTATGAAGTAAAAAAACCCAGCGAATTCGCTGGGAATAGTTATGATTACATCCACCTCTATTTTACTTGGATGATATGCAATGTGGTGGTGATATCGGTAAAATCCCGGGTGCTCAGATTCTGTGCCTTCTCTTCATTGATCTTTATGAATATCCAATGCACTCCGCGAAACCCGCCATGACCATGATTGTCTCCTGGTACTGGCATGCAGATGAATCTTTCTCCTACTTTTAGTTCGCCGAAAGTCATCGGTTCGAATTCTTCTTCAGATGATTCCGAAAACATCTTTTTCAATGCGATTGCTTGTTGTGTTGCCATTGTTTCTTATGTTTTTGTTTCTTGATGTATATGTATTTTCTATTAAATGTCAATTATTTTTGTTTTTTTATCTTTTTTCGTAAGGGGAGAAGCGACTGGTATATGTTAGTATTTGGATAATTTCCCTTTTCTCTGTATACTTGTGTATGATTTTATCTTTTCTCCTTTTTTGATGCCATCAACTAGAATATATTCCAGGCGAAAGTTCTATTTCCAGGTATTGTTAGTGATCTTTGGCTTATCGCTCGTCGCTTTCGGCTATCTCAGATTCCAGATGTTCCTGATGCAAAGGGAGATAAATGATAAAGATGCTACGCTCTCCGGTCAGGTCGCACAATTAGCGTCTTACAAGTTGCTTACTTGATACAATAAATTGCAAGCTGTGAAGATTCTCGAGGAGAAACAGATAGCCATGCCGCGATCCGATCATATCACCAAGGTCATAGCTATGCTTGAGGATCTCAAGAATATCGATACGAGCTCTTCGGACACCATAGTCCTTTCCGATTTCAATGTGAGCTTGGATAAGATCACGCTCAAGGGACAGGTCTCCAATCTCTTGCTTCTGTATTATTCCAATGAAGCGAAAGGGATTCGTTCTCTGATCGATAGATTCTCCAGCTTGGATTTTGTCAAGAATATCCGTATCCAGACCTATGATAGGGTCGGTGATAATAATTATTATGAATTCGTTTTAGATGCTAATGTCATCAACGATGCAGGAACAGGCAGCGCAACAAAATAGTCCGCTCATCGAGAGATTGCTCGAAGAACAGCAACAGAAGAAGTCGTCCAATCTCGATAAGTTTGCGGAAAGCAATCAAGTGTTGATCACGACCTATAGGGTGGTCAATATCAGATATAGGATCTATTTTATCATGCTTTTGCTGGTGCTTGCACTTTTCGGCAATAATATCCTGCTTTCGGCTCGGGACACCTACCAATCCTTGCAGACGCAGATCCAGGATATCGATCTTAAGATTTCAGCGTTCGATGCTAAGAAACTCCAAGCTGACGCTGACCAACAGTTCATCCAGAAGGTCGAAGCACAGCAGGATACCATCATCTCCTGTCTCAATACCAGGACCGATTGTGCGGCTATAGATTCCTCTTTGAGAACGAATTTCTCGTTTGCGAGGTCTTATATCCAGCTCAACAATCTCACCGATCCTAAGATGTTCATCAACGAGAAGATCCTTCTCGCGAATATCAATGACTATCTTCTTAAGGATGCTGAGACTAAAACCAAGAATGGCCTGATCAATAAGATCTCGATCTGAGAGCCAACCCAGTTCTATGGAAATCTCTATTATGTCCCGTTGAAACTCAATATCACCTTTGACACCAAGGATGCATTGCTCTCATTCATTGATAATGTAGAGAAGAAAGTGCTAGCTGATCCCGAATACCGTGTTCTCTATAAGATCGATAAAGTCAATTATGATATAGCCAATTATGTCACTCAACAGCAGGTGGATATCGATCTGAATGCATATTACTACACCGACTAATCCAGAATTTACCATTTAAAATTCATTTTGTTTATGGAAGAGAAGAAAGAACTAGAAAAAGCGTACAAAACTGGACCGATCGATGATCTCATTGTTTCGACGTTGCAGTCTATCGATAGATGAAGCTTCTGAACAAAGAATAAGATTCTGTTTTTCAAGGAATTGGCGTATCTGCTCAATGGATGAATCTCGATCTTCACTGCGATCAATCTTATCTGAGATACCTCTGAGAACTTCGCTATCAAGGAGATAGCAAAGACCATCTCTGAATTCCTTAGTAGGGGGAAAAGCCTTTCCTATGCACTCAACAGACTCCCTGATTATTTCGATGTCGGTGATTATTCTCTTGTAAAGGCATGAGAGGCCTCTGGAGAACTTCCTATGATCCTCAATTCGCTCTCATCTGAATATCAATATCTCAAGGAGATGAAAAATAAATATATCGGCGCTTTGCTCTATCCTGCTATCTTGCTTGTGATAGCTATCGTTGCTGTGTTTACTTTGTTCTTGCTCGTCTTGCCCAATGTCTTCTCTATCGCAGAAAGCTTCTCTACCCTTGAATTGCCATGGATCACTAGAGCATTGCATGATGTTTCCATCTTCTTTCAGCATCAATGGAAGACTATGTTGTGAATTACCGCTGGTCTTTCTCTGCTAGCATGAGTATTCTTCTCTACCGACTTCTGAAAGAAACATCGGTTCCGTGTCCTGTTGAACATTCCTTTGATCGGCAAGATGACGAAATATTTATATATCGTCAAATTCTGCAGATATATGAAGCTTATGATGAATGCTGGTATGAGCTATATCCAGACATTCCAGCTCTTGAGGGATATTCTTGATATCCCTGCCTATCATGAGATGATCGAACGTGTTTTGGTAGGATTGAATAAGTGAGAGAGCATCTACCAGGTACTGCAATATGAACGTGAACTTATCCCTTCTGATGTCGCCGTAATGATCAAAGTCGGCGAAGAGACTGCAAATCTTTCCAAATCTTTGGAGAATGTGCTCCAGATGTATGAAGAGGACCTTAATACTATCATTATGCGCTCTTCCAAAATCATAGAACCGGTTATGCTTATCTTTGTCGGCTGAGTGGTCGTGATGATCGCACTCGGCATTTTCTGACTGATCCTTCAGATCATGCAGGGAGCGGGACTATAAGACTCAACCACAAGCAGCAATGAGACATCATCATCTTCTCAAAGTCCCGGTATTCCGGGCTTTTTTTGATGAAAATCATTGCAAATCCTGCTCCAATCACTACACTGGATACAGTATTTATTTTTTTCTCTTGCATGAAAAAAGCATTCACGCTCATAGAGATCGTCATTGTACTCATTGTTATCAGCATCCTGATGGCCGCGACTATGAGCTTCGGTTCAAATCGTATCGTCGATCTCAAGGCACAATCGCTCAAAGAGCATTTCGTAGGGTATTACAATGAGATCTTCAGACAGAACCTCACGTCCAGCTTTCGTGATGGTATAAAATACCAATCATTGACCGTTGCCTTCGCTACTGGTGTCAGTTATAGCACGGATCATCAAGCTCCTATTTCCGATCAGCAGCTTTCCGATATCGCTTTCAGCGGACTTCTCCTTGATAATCATCCATATCCCACTATTGATGTAGTATTCGCTCCCTATGTGCTTGGATGTTCTCTCGCTGCTGCGTCGGCTACGTGATCCCTATTCTCTTTCCACCTCATCGTGCCTCAGAATGGAAAGCAATATTGCTTTGAAATCGCTTCACAAACCTGTAAGCTGATCGAGACTACATGTAACTAATGAATTTATTTTTGTATATAGGTATGAAGAACAAGTCGGCATTCACCCTTATCGAAGTGATCATCGCGATCACGGTTTTCGCTATTGGCGTACTTGCGGTTCTTCGTCTCATTACCCAGAATCTTGTTGCTGTGGATGCAAATCAACTGCGCACCACGGCTACGTTCTTGGCGAAAGAGTGATTGGAACTGGTATATAATATGAGGGATTCCAACATCCATAAATGACTGCCTCGGGATTGCGTCTTACAGCCTTGATATCTCTCTGATCCTGATACCGCTTGCATGCGAACATTCTCTTCATGAATGGATAATATCCTTCAGATCTCTTTCGCATCATGATCATCCTATACTTATGCACAACCGCTTCCTATGATTGATGATTTTTCCCAACTACGGTCATGAAATAGGTTGTATTATACGACCTGAGCCATCTGATGAAAATCTGTCTTCCGATATGCATATCTTTCATGAGCTACCGCATCACCGACGTATTTCGCTAGATATATCCTTTTCACTGGCGTCCGTGAATGATCGGACATCTTACCTCGCAATGCGATACTTAAAGTGGAATCTCATGTCCTTTATACCAAATGATCCAAGACGTGAGAGATTGTCCTTGAAAGCCTCATAGGGAACCATTAAGAAAAAGCGTAATGCTTTGTAGTGGATGGTAATGATAGTACGCGAATGATAATGATAGTACGCGAATGATAATGAGTATGTATACCATAAGCCTATTAGATCGTCGTTAGAGAGTATCAGCATTTAATTTATCCGTTCTTTTATATGAAAAGAAAGTGATTCACCTTACTGGAGCTTATCATCGTGATGATGATTCTCGGTATCCTTTTCGTCCTCTTATTGAGGACGTATAATCGGATAGCCACTATGGTGTTCCGTGTGCAGCAAGAGAAGGAAGTGGCTCAAGAGCTTATGCAGATCTCTCAGATTCTGCAGAATTTTGCTGATAGGGATGCTATCGATTATCCCAAGTATTTTGCTCTCTCATCCAAATGATTGGTAGATGTGCAGTGAGTCGCCGATGTCCTCTATCTGTCCTGAAAGGATGGTCAGATCAGTATTTATTCCAGCGGATCTCTCTGTACCGCTTCGACTGATGAGTATGTCTTCTCTGGCGGTGTATCGACCTGTTCCTTATATATGCTCGATGCTTGAGGTCATGAGATCCAGCTCACTAACCCAAAGAAGATCGCAATCAGTCAGGTCCTTTTTAAGATCATCCCTTTTGCTTCCGAGTCTGATTATCTTTCAAACGATACCTTGTGCACTACATGAAATTATCTGCATTGCCTCAATGATCCGTGATTTCGGATGATATTCAAAGCATATAGCTCTAGTTACGGCAAGCAGCGAGCTACGCATGTCGTTGTGCCTTTCCAGCAATTCTTTTAGTTCACCATATTTACGATAAACATTCGATCCTTTCATGATAAAACGCCTTGCGATAAAAGTTCGCTGGCGCTCACGATAAAGACTTTACGACAAGCATAGGTATCAATGTATCGACTGAAAGTCTTTTATCATTTTATCTATCGTTTATCAATCTCTCTATGAAAAGGAAGTCAGGCAATATCAGTATCTTAGTCATCTTCGTCTTATTGGCTTCATCTCTCTTGGGTATCTTGGCCATGAATTTTGTCCAACAGATGATAAAATCTTCTGTTCTCGTGAATTCATATTATAAGGCATATTATCTCTCCAAAGCGTGAATAGAGCTCTGACTCACGCAGATTCAGCATCGTGGCATCGGTTTTGAATATGTTGTCGCTACTTGAGATGCCATCGTCCAGGATAATTTCCCTCATATTCCTACGCTTAGCCTTTCTTCACATATCTCAGGCACTGCGCTTCTGCTGTCCAAGGAGTTCCGGCATGAGAGCGGTTGTCAGTATCCTTATCTTCTCAATAGCGGTCAATCGCTCATCATCCCGCTTGTTAAAGAGCAACCTTTGTGATCGGTCAATGCCACGTTTCAATCCTGAATAGCGTATACTAATCTTGCTGGTCTTTTTGCTGATGATAGGATAGAATTTATGGATGCTTCGCCTTGAGAGATAACATTCTGAATGCTGATACTTTCCGGGAATGACCTGTCCTCCAACGGTATTTTCTTCAGGACATGAACGCTTGCTCAACCTTCGCTTTTCAGGCAACAATTCGAGACATATCTGCATACTATAGATTCTGCGATCTATCCAGTCGAATCCCAGCTGTATAGCAGATATACGACATCTCGGCTTATAGAGAATCATTTTTCCATGTATTTCATGGTCTCCAATAATAGTGATACCGTCAAGCATTTCTGTGTCCGTGTTTTGCAGAATCCTCTTCTCCCTTGACAGGTAAATGCATTGTCTACCGATGCTTTCTTTCTGCAGAGTAGATGAACCTATGGTGATCAGACGGTCGCTTTGGATGCTTCCTATGCACAACCTATTCCTGGATTCCTTTTCACTACCTATTCACCGACTTATTAATCGTATTTTTATTTCATTGACTTTTTCTTTTGAATATATATTTTTTTGTTCTCCTGAAATAAAATATCATATCAACACCGCAAATATAAACACATACCAAAAAAAAGAACCTTATGGACCTTACTTCATTATCTGCTGTTTCTCCTGTGGATGGGAGGTACGCGAATACGACAGCATCGCTTAGGGAATATTTCTCTGAGTTCGCTTTGATCAAGTATCGCTTTGCTATAGAGGCGACCTATTTCATCGCATTGGTGGATCGTCTTCCTCAGTTAGCGCATTTCCGCGATTACAGTGCTATCTCTGAGCTGCGGAAGCGGATCCCGTTATTCTCTCTCGATAATGCGCAATGCGTCAAGGATATCGAGAAGGAAATCAATCATGATGTCAAATCCGTAGAAAACTATATGCGTGATTTACTGGTTGATTATCCTGAAGAACGTGAATTCATCCATTTCGCGCTCACGTCTTTTGATACGGATGGCATGGCTCGTCCGCTTATGCTCAAGGACGCTCATATCAACGTCATCAAGCCTCTTTTGATGGATGTTCTCGTTTCGCTTGATGCGATGGCTAAAAAATGGCATACGCTACCTATGCTTGCCCATACCCATGGACAGCCAGCATCGCCTACTACATTGGGCAAGGAGATCAATGTGTTCATACAACGTCTGAATAACCAGATCGTTCTTTTGGATGCCATTCCTTGGTCGGCTAAGTTCGGCGGCGCTACCGGTAATCTCAATGCTCATTATGTCGCTTACCCCGATATCGATTGGCATGCATTCGCGGATTCGTTCATCACCTCATTGGGTCTGGTACGTACGAAAGTCACTACGCAGATTGAACCGTACGATAATCTTGCTGCCTATTGTCATGCATTGATGCGGATCAACACCATTCTCATCGATTTCGTCCGTGACATTTGGACGTATATCATGCTGGAGTACTTAAAACAGAAGCCAAAACTAGGCGAGGTAGGCTCTTCGACGATGCCGCATAAGGTCAATCCCATCGACTTCGAGAATGCTGAAGGGAACCTTGGCTTCGCGAATGCGATGCTTGATCATTTCGCTGCAAAACTTCCGATTTCGCGTCTTCAACGTGATCTGAGCGATTCTACGGTGATACGGAATATGGGCGTTCCTTTGGCGCATATGATGATAGCGTTCAATGCCATCCTCAAAGGTAATAGCAAGATCGATGTCAATAGCGCTGCTATCGATGCAGACCTTGGGGAGAATTGGGCTGTGCTCGCAGAGCCGATCCAGATTGTGCTCCGTCGAGAAAAATATCCAAATGCTTATGAGGCGCTCAAGAAGCTTACCCGTACGGGGCAGAAAGTTTCTTTAGAGCAATTACATGCCTTCATTGAATCGCTAGATATCCGACCTGAGGTCAAGGAAGAACTAAAATGCCTTACCCCATGGAACTATATCGGCGTTCCTCTTTAAACATCTTTCGGCTGGGTATCCTAGCCGATTTTTTTTACAAAAAAAATCCGCCCTGCCTACTTGCAGGCGTAGCGGATTCTTTCCCCGTATATGTATGTCCTATAATTTTCATAAGAGATCTTCCATCTTGCCTGCTTGTTCTTTTTTCGCTTTTTCTGCGACATCTTCCCTGTCTATCGTCTGCCTTACCGCGTCTCGTCTCTTGAGTCTCATCTCCCTTTCCTGATTGATGGTATTCTTCTCGTTCTCATCTTCTGATTTGAGTGCGTGCAGGTTCATCTGCTCTTCGATATAGATCTCATACAATCTCAGGATCTGGAATGATCGTAGTTCGGAGACTGTCTTGACTACGCTTTGCTCTCCGCTCTTGACGGCGATATAGAGCTCCTTCTCTTTCTTCCCTTCCTCTTTCTTGAGCTCGTAGTCGCTGCTGAATGATCAGATCACTAGCTGTTCCAGCAGATCCCGATCGAAATCGTTCTTCAATTCCTCTGGGGTTTCGTAGGGCAGGGTCTCGAATTTAGAAAGATATTCCGTATATCGTCACTGATCCTTGATATCTCATTGGATGGGACCGAATAAGCTTTCGTATTTCTCTACGATCTGTTTCTTTTCGGGTTTCTCTCTCAATTCTTCTATGAATGCCTGGAAATCGAAAAGCATTGTTGCTTCATAAATAGTAAAAAGTGTATTTTCTTACTGCATATATGTAACTATATTCCATCGCATTTCAATACTATATTTCCATGCTCATCCCATCGTATGCGATGATGACCTCCGGATGATCTTCCTTTAGTAAGGACTCTTTTCTTATCGATTCTTTCCCGAGATGCGTGAATATCATATGTCTGATCCCTTTCTTCTCGCATCGATGGATCTGTGTGGGAATCCTTGTATGTCCGAATAGCTGTTCTCATCTTTTCCTTACGAGATTCGCTGTGACGCATGAACCATCTCCGATGTATCGATCGATGCCTTTCAGGATCTTCTCTTTCCCGATGATATCGATCAGGTCGGGATTATATATAAATGTTTTGCTTCCTATGGTTATCTTGAATCCGATTGCTGGGCATCTGATAGCATGGATCACTTGGTAGGGGAGTATTGATATCTTTCAGATCGTGAATCCTCTGCCGGGCGAAATCATCTTCCAATTCCCCGGCTTGTATCTTCCATACGTGAATGTCTCTTGGGTCGCATAGATAGGAATGTCTGTCTTTTCGTCTTTTATGGTCCATATATAATGATCCGGATGCGCATGAGTGATCAATACTGCATTCGGATTGATCTCTTTCAGTGTTTTCTTGTGCAGTTCGCCGTAGTCTATGAGGAGCCTCTGATTCTTGTGTTCGATCAAAAGCGATGCATGATATCTATGCTTCGGTCATTTCTCTTCAATTTCTCCTTTGGTTCAGAGAAACGTGAGCTTCATGGATTATTTCATATACCCATGTAAAAAATCTTTCCGATCCATCGCTTTCTTGCCTTCCGGTTTGAGTTTTATCTCTTTGACTGCAGGATTGAGAGTTTTGCCTACGAAGAGCGGTGTTTCATCGTTGCTATTGTAGAGCGGTTCACTGAGCTTCAGATGCTCGATAATAACTCTTTTCCCCTCTAACATGAAATATATCTTGGGTCGGAGAAAGAATGCACGGTACTTGGTGTGGATCGTTTTTAAGGTATCCTTCCATGGATCTATCAGTCAGGATTCTTTTTCTATCTTCCCGCAATACGTTGCCTTTTCCTCTTGCTGTGGGACTTCGCCTAATAATCTTTTCCCGTATTTCCATAACGTATCATTCAGGAATTTGGGTCCTACTCCCATCATCTCATCTATCAATTCTTTTGTCGTCCGTTCGAAGCGGATCATGAATCTCAGGATATCGATCATATTACCCGTGTCCATCCCCGCATCCATCTTCATTATGGTGATCCCCGTCTCTTTTTCGTCGTTCAGGAGCGTAGATTGGATAGGTGACGCTCATCTATATTCCGGCAATATAGAGCCGTGGACATTGATCGGTGCGATCTTCGGGATATCCAATATCGCTTGTGGTATGATCTTGCCGTAGGCGATGACCACCAAAAAATCCGGATTTTTTTCCTTGAGCCGTTCTGTGAATTTACGTCCTTCTTCCGACTTTTCTGGATTCAACTTCGTAGGCGTCATAATGAATCCAGGATGCATACTTCAATCTTCAGAAATATCTAATTTTTTTGCTGCTTGTTTTATCACGTTTTCACCCATTTCCATTCACCTCCCTGATGGCTTATCACACTGGGTCACAACACCGGTCACTTCGAATCTTTTGTCGTTTGCCAAGCGTTCGAGAAAGGGTACGCCGATAGGCGCTGATGAGAAGAACACTACGCGATAATGATCCGGATTATAGATTTTGTGCATGCTTGCGGTGCAATGTAAAACCCTGTCCGCGGCATAGAAGATCCCTGGCCGGAAGCCATACCTTCTGAGCGTTTGGATGCTGTATTTACTGCAGTGGGGTTCGTGCGGACAGACCCTGCCTTTCAATCGCAATGATGGCAGTCACTTATCTGGGGAGATTGTGTATTGGTATATCGTTATTATCCGTATGACTGGTCGTGCTGATATCCTATTCAGTTTCTTGATTATGTTCATGATCCTTATTCCTATTAAAAGACGTTAAGATTTAGAACCTATCTCTAGGTAGACAGGGAGTGAAAGATTGTATCTGATATCTCCTTTAGTTGCTTAGTGACTCACTAGCTTGGTTTTTAATCTTTCTTCTTTTGAATTTTTAATAATCTCTTATACGATTACAAAGAATTTTTTTTCTGTTTGAATTCATCGACCGAAACGATAAGATTTCTTTACCATGAGAAATATTTTTTTTCGTGACGACCATGAGATGGAGGAACGCTTTGGAATGTCGTTCAAAATAGTCGAAACTCTGTAAGCTCAAAACGCCAAAGTCATAAATTCTACATTCTAAATCCTTTTTGCATGTTATCGAACGTATATCTATTTACCGGGCAGGAGACATATCTCCTGGATAAGGAGCTCCAGAGATGGAAGGAATGATTTATCTCGAAATTCTGAAGCGATAGCGTGTTTCTGTTCGGTTTGGACAACCTCGATATCAATCTCCTCAAGCAAGCAATCTACAATAGTGGTCTTTTCACTACCAAGAAACTCATACTCATTCATGGGATTCCTCTCGATTGATCGACTAAGCTTGATGAGGATAACGCAAAAGCGTTCGATGAGTTCCTGGATAAGTTTATCAAGGCCGAGGGAAGGATTCCCGATGATTCTTTGCTCGTCTTTATCAGTGCAATACCTGATAAGAGGCTGAGACTATACAAATTCCTCGATAAGCATGCGACGGTCAAGGAATTCAATCAGCTCAAAGGCGGATCTCTGGATGACTTCGTCAAGCAAGAGCTTCACGAATTCCATATCGATAAAGCTGTCATACATTATTTCCTTACGAAGGTATGATCCGATCTCTATCGTATCCGATTTGAATGCGATAAGCTTAAGACGCGAGCCAAGGTAAAACAACAGCATACCATCGATGAACTTATGATAGATACTGTCGTGTATTGACAGGTGGAGACTGATTCGTTCAGTCTTCTCAACGCCTTGTTTACTGATAAGAGGAACGCTATCCGTATCTTGGAGAAAATCCAGAAGGATTGATCCGATCGGAATCAGTTCTCCGGTATGCTTTACCGAGCCATGAAATTCTATCTCTTCATGATCGATCTGGACGAAAGCGGTATCAAGAATCCGAAAGATATAGCAGCTTCTCTTAAAATGAATCCTCGGCAGGTCAAGAACGAGTACGAAAAGATATCAATATTGAAAGCAAACAAAAAAAACATAGAAATGTTCTATGCTTGATTGATTTCTCTTGATGCAGGCATCAAATCATGAAAGTTCCCTGATACGTATTTTTGGTTGGGTATCAAACAGCTAATCAATAACCTACAATAGAGATCATATTTAGTATCGTTGAAACATTGATGAGGAATATCATCCTTGGTGTATTAGCGCTTATCCTTTTGGGAGTCTGAACGGTCCACGCCGACCTTTCGGACTGATTATTCTGTTCTGTCAATCAAAAACAGGTCACTATCTCGCTCAAGCAATCCACATGATTCTACAAGTGTCATGATACTATCATCGCGCTTGAGCATCTGATTGTCGCTACTGCAAAGGATCTCATAAAAATCCAGACATATATCACCAATGGCCGTGATGTGGATTACCGGAAGACTATACATGTGCAAAAGCAGTCGTTGCTTGATACATTGCAACTCACTAGGATCAGTGTCATCAACAATATGAAGAACTTTACGAACAATCTATTCCAGAAATCTGTGCAATATTTTATCATCAAGATCACCCCATATAAGATAAGCCTTCAGAAATCACTCGTAAAGATCCAGATTTTAGTGGCGAGCGGATTCTCTACTCCTGCGCTTGATACTTATGCTTTGCTTCTCAAGGCCCAAGTCGCGGTCATTGAGAAGATAGGATCCGTGACAACACAGGAAGATCTTATCTCCTTGCTGAAGCAGTATGTTTATCTAAAAAATGAGATAGAATGAAAATCTGAATAATAACATCATGAAACGATATGCTTGCATTATTCACGTTCCTGCATCGCTATGATCATGAGTATATCATTTATTACGATACGTTTCATCGATCCTATGGCGATAAGCTTTTTTCTCAATCTCTTGCGTGCGTAGAGAGGTGAATGACGTACCTCAAGAGCAGATGAGCTGAAGTGGTCATCCTTCCTCCTATCTATGAACTTCATTTTTTAGCTTCAGATTCCAAACCAAAGGCGTGAAGCGTCAAGATACTTCCCTTGTTCACGACCTATGTCATGCATTCATGCTTCGCTTATTCTTTGATCTGAAAGATAGGTCTTGTATGAGATTCCGCAGATATTGAAGTCGCTCAGCCATTCATGGAACGTCTTGCAGCTACCTATAAGCTTTCCGATACGCAAACATCGATTAAGAGATTTCACTTCCCTTTCTCTTTCCGGACAAAAGACGTGTCGATGCGGAAATATTATCTTACCTGATTTCCCTATTCTCATGTCCTCGTCAATAGGATCATAAAAATGGATCTCAGATATTTCAAGGATGCTATGGTGGATACCTTGATTCCTTTGAATTACTGATTCTTCCGTTATCAGCGTACGATATCCAAATTCTTCAATTTTAAGCATATCCGTTTCCATCCTTTGCACGAACTCGAACAAGCTTTTGTTTCGTTGCATCTTGAAGCATCTCCATCATATGCGATCAATATCGCCTGCACATGAAATGATGCATTCCTGCTTAGGGATAAGAAATTATTGCGAGAGCTTCAGAAAGGAAAGACTATACCTCTCTCGCGAGAGAAACTTTAATCGTTTTTTCACCTATTGTTATGCATGAAGAGCTCTCCACATTCAGGAAACGTATCGACCATATCGATATGCAGATCATAGATCTTCTCGCTCAGAGACTCGCTGTGGTGAATGCTATCTGATCATATAAAAAACTTCATGATATTCCTGCGTTTGATGGAGAGAGATATCATGAGGTAATGGTATCGCGCATTGCTTATGCTCAAGAGAGATGATTGTCTGATGAATATGTCCATGATCTTCGGGAACGCATCCATAAAGAATCGTTAGTCTTGCAGAAATAAAAAAACCTCGACTAGTCGAGGTTTTTTTATGGTTATGAATGCATAAATTACTTCTTGATCTTTACGGCAGCCCGTCCTGTAAGTTTCTTTACAGGTTTCTTAGCTACTTTCTTGGCTTTTTTAGGAGCCTTTTTTTTAGCTACTTTCTTGACAGCTTTCTTAGCTACCTTTTTAGCGGCTTTTTTAGCTGGTTTCTTAGCTACCTTTTTAGCAGCTTTTTTAGCAACTTTCTTTGCCATTTGTGAGTAATAATAAAAGATAAAAAAGAGATATAACGCATTAGATATATGATATTTATTCGTAATTGCAAGAGAAAATACGTATTCGATCGCGAATTATGAATTACGGATAAAGGATGAAAGATGGCTTCTTCATTGGTTTTTCGTTGATGCTTTTTTTCTTGCTTCAAAAAAATCCATCATATACCAAAAAAAAAGATAAAAAATTCTTTGCATAACAAAAGCCGGCGGAAGCCGGCTTCATGAAACATGCATGCTCGTGTAATCATCTATTTACATTTGCAACCGCATCCGCATGCTTTTTTCTTCGCTGCAGGCTTTTTCGCTGCAGGTTTCTTTGTTACCGCTTTTTTTTTGACTACCATAGTGGAGGGAAAGGGAATAAAACAACTACCTTTACCTGTATGCTTTTCTCCAAGCGTTGCAAGGGTATATTCATCTTTCCCCCTTGTATTCTCTCATGTCTTTTTCCAAAAAAAAAAGGAAAGCGATACGCTTTCCTGATACTGTTCCTTTTTCGGATCAGTATCTTGTCATGAAAAATATTTTCTCATCTTTGCCTATCTTTCTCTTGAGCATCAGGGATGATCGGAATACGAATCTCGGCAATGTCATTATCTACGTTTTCGCGTGTCGATCTTTTTATGCGCTCTTTCT
Source organism: uncultured Candidatus Peribacteria bacterium (assembly GCA_964430205.1). Lineage (GTDB taxonomy): Bacteria > Patescibacteriota > Gracilibacteria > Absconditabacterales > Absconditicoccaceae > CAJBLF01. Next base: position 22,236 of record CAYSER010000008.1, read on the forward strand.
GTTTTTATATCTCGGCCTTTCTTTTCGCTTAGCGCTTGGAATAAAATCTATTCCTAATTGCCTCCTTTTCAGGAGACGAAGATCTTTGTATTGCTGTTTGATTGGTTTGATCACCTTCCGTACTTGTTTTGCTATACGGATAGCTAATCTACGTACATCTTCGAATAGCTGCTTACTGAATGTCCTGATGAGCCTCTTGAGTTTTCCGTATCTTTGGGGATGCTCGTTGAATCCTTTTACGCGACATTCTATCCAGTACGAGAACCCTTTAAGGAAATATTCCAGGATGTCTGGTTGCTGATTCAGAAAATCTTCGAGCATATCAGGCGATTCGTAGAACCATTCGTCTTGGATTTCATTTCTGTTCAGTAGTCTAGGTATGTCTGTCTGACATGCTACTGTTATGACCCTTCTGGTGGTTGTGGCTATAACATGGATCTTTTTCATATGATTTGTTTTTGTTTTTCCTGTTTTTTTTATATACATATTAATATAAAAGTCAATCAATAGAAAACGGATATTTGTTTATTTTTCCCATTGTTTTAGTCTTCCGATTTTGTATTATTGTTTAACTATTCGCTCTTGCGGATAATTCTTTTAGCATTTGAAAAAATCGTATGTTTTCACGAATCATTAACTTGATAGCTGGTGACTACAATAAGAAACAACTCAATAAGCTCTGGCCTATTGTCAAAAAGATAAACATGATCTCCGAAGAATATGATGCGCTTTCTGATGATCAGATCAAGGCGAAAACCCAGGAATTCAAGGAGAGGCTGGCTCAGGGTCAGTCATTGGATGATATCTTGCCTGAAGCATTCGCTGTTGTCAAACAGGCATGCAAGAGGATGGTAGGATCGCAAGTTGAAGTCAAAGGCGAACAATTGACCTGGAATATGGTTCCGTATGATGTGCAATTGCTTTGATGAATCGTACTACACAAGGGAATCATCGCTGAAATGAAGACCGGAGAATGAAAGACCTTGGTCGCTGTTATGCCGGTCTATCTTAATGCGCTTCTCGGCAAATGAGTCCATGTCGTCACGGTCAATGATTACCTTGCTTCCCGTGATGCACAGTGGATGTGACATGTGTATTCGCGACTGTGATTGACGACCTGATGCGTCACTAAGACGGTATCTCTCCAGAAAAGAAGAGATGAATATGCAAAGGATATCACTTACGTAGAGAATTCAGAACTCTGATTCGATTATCTGAGGGATAATCTCGTCAAATCCATGAAGGAGAGATCGCTTATCCGGAGACCTCTCCAATATGCGATTGTCGATGAGGTCGATAGTATCTTGATCGATGAAGCGAGAACTCCGCTCATCATTTCTGAACCGAATGCTGAAGCTACCGAAAAATATCTGTATTATGCACAGATTGCAAAAGGATTGACTCCTTGCACCGAAAAGAAGAAGGTCTCTAAATGACTTCTCCAAGAGCTTCTTACCGACGCTAAGACAGGCAAGGATCAGGAAGATGACGGCGATTATTATATCGACGAGAAGACCAAATCAGCATCATTGAGCTGAAGAGGGATAGCTAGATTGGAACAGATACTCAAGGTGGATAATCTCTATAAAGACCTCTGATACGAAGAGATCCATCATATAGAGAATGCTGTCCGTGCACAGGCGGTCTATGAGAAGGACAAAGAATATATCGTCAAAGATAATGAGGTGCTCATCGTCGATGAACATACTGGTCGTACGATGCCATGAAGGAGATTCTCTGAGTGACTCCATCAAGCGATCGAAGCCAAAGAAGGCGTAAAGATCCAAAGGGAATCCAAGACATTGGCAACTATAACCTATCAGAATTTCTTCAAACAATATACGAAGCTCTGATGAATGACCGGTACCGCTTTGACGGAAGGAGAGGAATTCGAAAAGATTTACGAGCTTTCCGTATTGGAGGTCCCTACCAATAAGCCTGTCATCAGGGTAGATAAGAACGATAAAGTATATTACAATGAATCCATCAAATGGAAATTCGTGAAACAGCATATCCAGTTCGCCCACGATATAGGTCAGCCTATTCTCATAGGTACGGCGAATATCGCAACCTCGGAATATGTTTCCAGGATATTGGAGAAGGATGCTATTACCCATTATGTCTTGAATGCGAAATTCCATGAGCAAGAAGCTCATATTGTCTCTCAAGCTGGTAAGTACAAGAGCGTTGTTGTTGCTACAAACATGGCAGGTAGATGAACAGATATCAAACTTGAATCTTGACTTAACGAAAAGCTTGCAGACAATTATGCAAAGCGGATCAAGAAGCAAGTCGTCACCGAAAAGAAATGACTTTCCATAGATATCTATTCTTCAACGGAATTCGAACTCACTATGGATGGCATCAGACGCGTGCTCGGTATGAGCGATGAATCGATCAGACAAGCGGAGCAGGAGCGGATAGATCATGACGGTCTTTTCATGAAGATCCAATTTAACCGTTCCAAAAAATTGACTACTGATTCATTTGTCGAATTGTCTTTCAAACCCGCAGATATGGAACCTAAGGAAACCATCGAACAGGATTTCCATTATTGATTGTTTATCCTCGGAACTGAGAAACATGATTCCAGAAGGATCGACAATCAGTTGAGATGACGTGCCGGTAGGCAAGGTGATCCTGGTATATCTGTCTTTTTCGTCGCACTCGATGATCTTATCATGCGCAAGATGTGAGGTGAAAGGATCCAATGAGTCGCGTCCATGTTGCTTGGCAAAAACGATCTTGAATCGCTTGAACTTAACCAGAAGCAATTCACCAGTTCGATCGTCAGATCCCAGAAACAGATGGAGGGGCGGAATTTCGGTATCAGAAAGCATCTTTTCGATTATGATAGCGTCATCAATATGCAAAGGCAGGCAATCTATAAGAAAAGGGATGACATCCTTGGTAGCGAACATGATCCTGAACTCAGGAAATATCTTGTCGAACAGATAAAACTCGAGATACAGGAGAATATGCAGGATATCGTCCGCCAGCAGATAGCTAACGCCAAGACATTGTGACAATCGGTTACCCAATTCCTCCGCGTGATGGACAAAGAATTTACCCTCAAGATAGATCATAAGCAATTCCAGACTTTCGAGGAGCTGTCATTTGATCAGCTTCAGGTAGAGCTTTCTCTTTTTATGCTCGAACAGCTCAAAGCGAAATTCGCTCTGATAGACATAGATAGGTTGTATCAGATTTTCAAGGATGTCTATCTCTATCATCTCGATACCTTGCGAATCAAACATCTTGATGAGATGGAATATCTCAGGGATAAGGTTGGTCTCATGTGATATGCTCAGCTCGATCCTTTGGTCGTCTATAAGGCGGAAGCATACGAAAAATTCCAAGTGCTCTTATATAGGCTTAAATTCGATGTTACTGCATATATCGCTGGTATAGATTTCTCTATGGTGCAGCAGCAGGATCAGGTACAACAGGTGGTCATGGCCGGTTCCCAGAGCGAAGCAGAATATCTTAGGATGCTTCAGAAAGTCAGTTCCGAAATAGAGGGACTCAAAATCGAACAACCGCAGAAGCCTGATAAGATAGTCTATCAGAACACTGACGGATTCGAGATTTTTGAGGTCGACGATAAGGATAAGCCTAAGTGAGCTCCAGAAATATTCGACGAGTCCATGGTCCCTCAACCGAATAAGACCAGACCGAATGATCCCTGTCCTTGCGGTTCAGGCAAGAAATACAAAAAATGCCATGGAGCTTGATAAAGAAGCATACGTCTAAATCATATCAGAAAAAATGTCTCTGCTCCGAGACATTTTTTCTTACTTGTATTTATTGTTTCTTTGTTTGTTCCGGTTCTGTTGGCGGCTGTGTGATGGCGATATGCGGAGCTTCAAGCTTAGGTTGATTCGCTGCAACGGCCTCAGCCTCAGCTGCCGCTATCTTTTCCGCTTCCGTGTTTTCCGGAAGCTTCGTTTCATCTGTATTTATGCCTAATCTCGCTTCCATCTCTGCATCGACGAATTCTCTCTTCCTTCCGTATTTCTTTGCCGAGTATTCTTTGAGGATAGGGACTATCTTCTTGTTCTGATAGCTTGTCGTATAGATCATGTTCATGCTGAATGCACGTGAGGTCGAGTTGTCGATATTTAATTTGATATAAGCTTTGTAATTCGCGATACCTACGATGTCTTCCTGCGAAAGCACAGGCGCATATTCTTTCTCTAAGAATTCAGCATCCGGAGCACCGACTTTGAATGATTGCATCGTGCCCACGTTACCGAATACTGCCGCTTTCACATCATTCTTTCCTCCTCCTACATCTCAGAGTCATTTCGGCGGTTCGAGCTGTGCAATATATTGATGAGCCATAATCAAGGATAATCTATATTTCCTGGCTTCAGATAAGATATCAGCGAAGGTTCATGAGACGAAATTCTGGAATTCGTCCACGTAAAGGAAGAAGTCTTTTCTCTCCTTTTCCGGAATCCTAGCTCTTGCCATGGCTGCTGTATAGATTTTGGATACGATGATCATACCCAACAAGTTAGCATTCAATTCCCCGATCCTACCTTTGCTGAGATTAATGATGAGGATCTTCTTATTGTCCATGATGTCCTCGAACTTGAATGCTGATTTTGTCTGACCGATGATATTCCTGATAAGCCTGTTGGTGTTGAACGATACGAATTTCGCTGAGAAATACGGTATGATCTCTTGCTTTTCCCTATCTCCCATGGCGTTGAAGGTCTTTTCCCACCGATTCTTCACGGTTGGATTCGTTATTTTCTTGAGCTTGTACTCCCTATATCATTCATCCGTGAAGAGCCTTACGATATCGAGCAATGTCGGTCTGTCTTCAAAATCCTCAAGTAATGTCAGGCTACCGTATTTGAAGTATTCCTGTAATCTCGGGCCGAAGATCTCAGGACCGAACATCTTTAGGAAAATCTCTGTTGCATCGTTTACGACCCTATCAGCTTCATCGAGGATATTGATTTCATAGAGATTGAGCCCCATAGGTCTCTCTTCGTTTCACGCATCGAAATAGACGACATCCTTCGCTCTCTCTTTCGGTATATATGCAAGCATATCCTCTGCGAGATCGCCATGTGGATCGATGAGACACAATCCATCGCCGTTCCAGATGTCCTGTCTGGCTATTGTTTGTAGGAACACTGATTTTCATGTACCAGATTTCCCTATGCAATAGTGATGTCTCATCCTATCATCCCTTTTCATATAGACAGGGGAGAGTGTGTTCCTGTAGATGTTCGTCCCCAAAAGAACCGCATCCTTATATAATTTATATCAGAATCATCTCTTCTTTATCAATGACTTCACGAATTTCTTGCCTTCTTTCTCTACGATCTCTTTCCCTACGAGCTGTTCTTGCGTGAATTTCTCTATAGGTTCCAATATTTCTTCGCTATGTTCGGTTTCCGCTACTGCCCGGTGCTTAGTATATTCCGAGAGTATGATGTCGAGCTTCCCTCATTTATAGCTTTCTGCCAACACTCATCACATGATAAATCCGTTGTACTCTGTCGGTATCGGAAGATTCTCAGGTGCAGGCAATACCTTGTATTGCATCCATGCAATGATAGGTGAACGGTTGTAGGTGGCATCAGGGAAATGGAATAATGAGGTGAGTTCGTTGATTCAGAATACATTTTTTGCGAAGAAGAATTTCGTGATAAAATTATTCACCGCGATTTTCCACAACGGTTTGAATAGCCGTCAGAATATATCTGCTTTCGTCTGCGAGTCTTCAAGCTCGTTTCCGTATTCGTCGCCATAGACGGTCAGTGCGTTCACTATCTGATCGATATTTGATTCCAGATTCCCTTTTTCATCGGAACTGGTCGTTATCAGTATCCCTGAATTGAAGAACGGCAGTGATGCTTCTTCTCCCATCGCATTCAGATAATCCTCTTTCGCTTTTACCATACGTACCATTGTCACGGTATCTTCCTCTTTCCTTGAACTCAGGAGGTCCTTGCTTGGTCCGCTGATCAGGAATCCAATCAGTTTCCATGGCATGATGAGGTATTTCCGTCGTCCTGTTCCATGCTCATAGATAGGTAGATTCTTATACAGCCTATCTACTGCCTTTTGCGATCTTTTGTTGTATTTGTCGCCCACCGGTTTGATGGGTATTACGATATTGAGCGTATCATATCTGGATATCTTTCCTATAGCATCGATGATGTTGTTTATGGGATCATCAGGCTGCTGTTTATAGATCTTGATATTGAATACCGGATCTTTTTTAGGTTTGATCGGCATGATGTCGCTATATTTCTTCTTGAAGAATTTGGGTTTCGTCGTCCTCTCTATCGAACAATTAGGGAATTGTGCTGCGATAGCTCCTTCAAGCAGTTGCTGATATTCCGGATATGTCGCTACGATGAAATTGAGCAAACCATCTTCGTAATTGTAGATGAGCGTTGATTTCGGTTTGTCGAAAAGTCTTTTTAGGACGCTCTCTTTCGTGCTCAGATTGCCTATCTTATGGAAGTTGTGGAAGACTTGCGCCATGCGCCCGATCTTCTCTTTCATGTCTTTAGCAAGCTCTTTTTCCTGTTCACGATCAAGTTTGCTTTGTCCTCTCGGGAGCAATACTTTGAGATAGATAATCCTTCCTGAGTTGAATATGTCATAGAAAAATTTCATCATGTTCTTCACTATAACGAAGAAGAGCATGAGCACGATGAATCCAATCGCTGCATCAAGTGCATAGATCCCATATTGGAGCGCTGTCGCCTGCCATCCTGTCACTGCTGTCGTCGATGTGGTTGTCGTTGTTGTTGCTGTTTGCGTTTTTTCCTGATCTTTTTGGCTTGGTGTGGTGGTGAATCATGGTCATTGAGCGGTTGCAGCTGGCGTGTATGGTTTGCCCAAGAGGAAGTTCTTGATCTGTGCCGTTCCTCACATCATCTGTATGCATGTATATTTGTCTTTCCCTCGTGCGGTATTCGTCAACTGCGAAATATTCTCCAGACTTGCTGGATTCTTAGTATATTGATCTTGGATGAGCTGTTCACAAAGACCTAATTCCATGATTTGGATGATGAAATGATTAAATGCGTAAACGTTGACACGATGTGATACTCTAATACAGCACTAATTATAGTCGGAAATTGTTGTTTTGTATAAAAAAAATGACTTTTCTCTTATGTTCAAAGCCATTTTTTGCGAAAAAGTATATAATATAGGTATTTTTTATGTTTTTTTTGATAAGCTATTGTATATTTCCTGCCGAAAATAAGCAAAGAAAGCCCTTATCATAGAGCTTGCATATGATCCGAAAAGAATGCTTATGAAGAATATCCCATAGACTGTCCGCTTGATGGCGGGGTATTGGATGATATTGAATACAATAGCAAGATATACGAGCATTATAGGTACCAATAAAATGAGCAATAGGTTTATCGAAAAATTGATCAGCAGATAGGTCTGTATTCTCATGTATTTCATGGTTTCCTTCATGTTCTTGAGCGCCATATCTCAGCTTTTTATCACTGCTTCATATGCTCATTTCCCTTCCATCGTCATGATATATCTCGTATAGATCTTGAGCGCATTCACGATGTTCATGATACCGAACCGTACGAGCAGCAGGAAGATCTTCATGCTTCCATGCAATCCTCAGGATACGGTGATCTTGAGAAGCACCAACCGATAAACGGTCGGCGATAATATCATTGATACGATACCATACTCGAACATCGGGAAGAAATTTTCTCTTCCTTTTCTCAACGCTTCCTTGATATCCTTTTTCTTGTCGTTGAGATAATGGATGATGGCTGTCAATCACACCGGATATATCAATGAATATGCTATGAATAATAGTATGGATATGCCGATCACCCGATCGATTACATGATTATTGTTGATTTCGTTGACGAAGAATTCCGCTACTTTGCCGACATAGAGGCCGTTCTCATAATTCCTAGCGAATAAGGTGTTCACATTGAGGATGATAAGCAATGTCGCTACCAATGAATGGAAAAAAGATGTCGTCAATGTCAGTCTGATGATTTTGCGATCATTCTTCATATAATCAATCGAATTTTTTACTATCGACTTGAGCATGCCCTCTATTTACTGAAAATGGCCGTGTAGGCAATAGGAACTTTTTTCGGCTTCTTTGAGCCTCGATTTTCCCTTTCCCCTCGTCATTTCCTATTGCATATTTTCTCCGAATATATATAGTATTCCCAGCATTTACTTAATCGATTTCTCTATGAGATTTATCAAAAGGGTCATATTCATCATCATTCTCTTAGTGATAGCGTTCTTTATCTATCGTCTGATCAGTCCGTCTTCAGCGAACGATCTTTTGCTTGATCTCAAATCGTTCTCAAATCGTACCATAGGGACGAGTTTTACGCTTACTGGAACGCTTTCGACAGCATCAGGGACCCTTATCGAGACAACATGATCTACGCTTGATATGAGCTGAATATTCGATGAATCGACCTGAGATGAATTGATGCTCTCTGCAACCTGAATTACTGATGATGCCTCTTCATGATCTGTTGTTGATGCTATCGATCTTACTGGAACAGCGCCTACTTCTATCATTTCCGGTAATGCGCCTGTCGCTACCCAGACGTCTCAAATCATTCAAAAAGCCTCATCCAAGGGACTTTCTGCTCAAGATAGACGCGATACAAATCATATACTTCAAGGATTCGGACATTAGGACAATCTATTCCATCATATTTATACCTCTTCTCTAGCATGCATCTTACGCTCAAGGAGTATATCTCAAACGATTCTTTATTCCCACAAGATATCGTCAACGAATATCTGCATACGGCAAAAACCGCCAATGCCAGTCATTTTTCCTTCGTAAGATTCCATGAGGACTATATAGATAATCATATCGATCAATTTGCGACAAGACACCTTAGGGCAGCACCTATCGGCATCAAGGATATTATCCTTACTCAGGATCATATCACCTCTTGTGGATCCCAAATGCTTGAATCTTATGTGAGCCCTTATAGCGCTACTTGTTTCCTTAATCTAGAAAAAAATGGATGATTGATGATCGGAAAGACGAATATGGATGAGTTCGCTATGTGATCCACTACGGAAACATCATACTTCGGTATCACCAAGAATATCTATGGGTCTGATAGGAGCCCTGGAGGAAGTTCAGGATGATCCGCGGTTGCTGTAGCTTCATGAGCTTGTTTAGCAGCATTGGGAACCGATACCTGAGGCAGTATCCGCCAGCCAGCCGCATGGTGCGGTATCGTAGGTATGAAACCCACTTACGGTATGGTCTCTCGTTATGGCGTCCAATCCATGGCATCTAGTCTGGATCAGGTCGGCGTGATGACTAAGACAGTCGATGATGCTGAGATATTGCTCAAGGCGATTGCATGATTCGATCCCAAAGATTCGCAGAGCGATCCGAGGGCAGATGATTTCGTCAATGATCAATGATCCATCACCGATGATCAATGCAAACAATTCAGAATATGAATACCCAAAGAAGCTTTGGGTGAAGGGCTTGACCCTCAGATCAAGGAGCTTTTTCTTGCAACTGTAGAGAAACTTCGTACAAGCGGTATCACGGTAGATGAGATCTCGTTGCCTATGCTAGCATATGCTCTCCCTATGTATTATACTTTGATGCCTGCCGAAGTGAGCACTAATCTTTCGAGATTCGACGGCATAAGATTCTGACTACAATCTGATAGTATGTGAGTAGATTCGCTCCAAAAATATTATGAGATTATCAGATCCTCTTGATTCGGCGAAGAGGTGAAGAGGAGGATATTGCTCGGTACTTTTGTACTCAGCTCTGCTAACTATGAATGATACTATCTGAAAGCGCAGAAGGCGAGAGAGGAGCTGCAGGCTGAATTCGACTCACTATTCGAGACCTATGATATCCTGCTTACGCCGACCGTTCCTGAAGCCGCTTGGAAAATCGGTTCTAGGATCAATGATCCTCTCAAGGTATATCTTGCTGATATGTATACTATACCCGCAAATATGGGATGATTGCCAGCAATGTCTATCCCTATGGGCATGGTCGATGATCAAGGCGAGGAGTTGCCTACGTGAATCCAATTGATGGCTCAGAAATGGGCAGAGAAGAAGCTTTTTGGATTCGGTAGATACCTTGAAAACTTAATGAAAAATGAATAATGATGAATTGATGATGAAAGACTTGCATTTCTATCGACTATTGTTAATCACAATTGTCCATGAATAGACGGGTCCGTTATTGCTCATT
>CAYSER010000009.1:0-32420 GCA_964430205.1 uncultured Candidatus Peribacteria bacterium
TCCTTGAGTTTCTTTTTTGCTTTTTCATTGGAAGGTTCGAATTCCAATACTCTGAAATAATATTTTTTGGCATTATCCAAATCATTCAGCTCTTGGTAGAGATCAGCCAAAGTGAGCATATATGCAGCATTGGTAGGTCTGAGTTTGATAACTTTCTCCATCTCTGAGACTGCATCATACTTTCTATCGGTATTGTAATAGAGTTCTACCATACTGATATAATATTTAGGATTGGAAGGATTGATAGCTATAGCCTTCTGTATAAGCATTTCTGCGATATTGAAATCACCGGAAGTGAGATAGATCTCACCTATCTGTCGAATTGCCTTGTGATCATTCGGATCGATCTCGACAATCTTTTTGAGGATCGGCAATGCTTTCTTATAGTTGCTCATAGTGAAATAGAGATCCGCCAAAAGCTTGTTAAGTTCCTTATCATCAGGCTCGACAGCCAATCATTCTATGATCTTCTTTTCGTAATCATCGAGCTTACCATCTTTCCTAAGTCACAACGCTTCATAGATAATCTTCTCGAGAAGCTTTCTCTTCTTTATCATGGTGGTCCTATGATCCTCATCATCAGAAACAAGAGTATCCGGATGTTTTGAAAACGAGGATTTGGATGTTATGATATCCTCGATAGTCGGATGGCTTGGTGAAGGTTCACGCTTAGGTATATCTTCCTCGATAGGTTTTTGGGTATGTAACCAGGAAGCGATACGGGAAACCTTATGAGAATAGAGGGAGGTTAGATCATTTCTGAACCTCACCAAGGCATCGAAGGTATCCACTTTGCTCAATCGACGAGTCAATCTCAAAAAGACTTTCTTGGAAAATATGAATGCGACAATTCCGATAGGAAGTCAGACAAGGAGTATCGTCAACAATATCCGCAACAACACTGAGAGCTTCAACATAATAATGGATAAGCAACTAAATGGACTATGGAAGTATCGATGATCTATCTCTTATGATATCTGGATCTATGAGAGTTCTTCTGGTGTGAGGAAGATCAAGATGGTTCGTTTGATACGACCTGGGTCGTAGTCTCTTCAGGAACATGAGGTAGTCTGACCTTTTTGATGGTAGTATATGGGATCCTGACGATCATACCGCCTTCCTTGGTCTTGACGGTAACATCTCAGTTCATGATATTGAAAGAGAAAACGGTTCAGCAGACTTCGCATCATGTATTTTCGACATAGGATCATTTTGGAGGGAATTTTTTACTATCTTCGATATACGTCTCCAATTCATAGATCAAAGAGCATTTTAATTTTCCGCACCTTCACTTAAGCTTTTCGATATCCCTTCATTCCAAGTTCTGTAGCACGATATTTTCGATCTCCACGCTCGGCAATGCCCTGGAGCTCTTACAGCAGAGATTGATACCATTACATCAGACGATACAATCGGTTCAAGGAGACATCTTGACCATATCCCTGGCACCGATCTGGAAAAGGAAGATATTCTTTCAGATCTCTTGCCTGAATTCTTTGACGAAATCAGTGAATACGTATCTCTCCTCGGAATAGAAATAGAAGTAGAGTTGATCTGCGAATATTTGATACCTCGCTGTTACAGGGATTGAATCCTTGAAGCTCTTCTTGAATAGCTTCTTGAACAAGGGAAAGATATCTAACGCTAGAGATTGCTGTTCTTCAAAGAATTCTTTATCCTCGCCTTCGAGTATCTTTTGGAACGTCCCTTGCCTATCGGTCGCTATCTCATGGCCAAGATAGGTTCAGATAGTCTGTTTGCTTGATCATGTCTGATCAACAGAAGTATAGACAACCTTATCTCAAGCCTTGAGTTTTACATATTCAGATTCATCGACGCCTTTTACTAAGACGTTCTTATTGGTATATCGATCCAGGACATAGATATTTTTGGACATTGCATCATGCAAATGATAAAACAGATATTACTTGATCTTAGGTTTTTGGAGAGATGGTTTTTTTGATTTGGAGAAGTCCGAGATCATGGATTCGAATTCGTCCTTACTGAGATATTCTTTGGTGAGAAGAGCTTCGGAGAGTTTTTCAATAAGTCATTTATTCTGGATGATCAGCTTCTTGGATATCTCATAGCACTCAACCATATATTTCTTCACTTTCTCGTCGATGATCTGAGCTGTCTTTTCGCTGTATCACTTAAAAAGTACGTACTCGTCCTTATTCCTATCGATATAGGAGATCGTTCACAGATCCTTGTCCATACCGTATTTGACAATCATATTGGTGATAATATCCGTAGCTTTCTCAAAATCGTTGGAAGCTCAAGTAGTGATATTATCGGTTCCGAAAAAGACCTCCTCTGCCGCTCTTCATCAAAGGAGTGATACGACTTCGTCCAAAAACTTAGCTTTGGAGTTGAGATACATATCTTCGTTCGGAGACATCCGCGTCACTCACAGTGCCTGTCCCCTGCGTACGATTGAAATCTTTTCTACGGGATTCGCATTAGGCAAAAGATGTGACGTTACGGCATGACCGAGTTCATGGAAAGCTATAATTCTCTTTTCATCCTCTCTCATGGACTTGACTTTTTTCTCTGGTCCCATGATCACCTTTTCCAACGCATACTCGAAATCATTCTGACTAATGATATTTCTATTTTCCTTAGCTTCCTTGAGTGCTGCCTCATTGACGATATTTTCGATATCGGCACCGACAAGACCGCTCGTCCTTTTGGCAAGAGATGGGATATTGAGAGATTTATCAAGTTTTTTGCCCTTGAGATAATAATCAAAGATCATGAGTCTCTCCTCATAGGTAGGTTCAGAGACATAGACTTTCCTATCGAATCTTCAGGCTCTGAGCAAAGCAGGATCCAAGATATCAGGCCTATTGGTAGCAGCGATGACGATGATATTGGTAGTGACATCAAATCCATCCATTTCCGTAAGAATCTGATTCAAAGTCTGTTCCTGCTCCTGATGGCCTCCTGTTGATCAGATACCTCTCTTTTTCCCTATGGCATCTATTTCATCGATAAAAATGATGGCTTTGCCAGTAGCCTTCGCCTTACCAAAAAGCTCTCTGACCTTAGCAGCTCACATTCCGACAAGCATTTCCATAAATTCTGACCCAGAAACGGAAAAGAAAGGGACATTGGATTCTCATGCGACTGCTCTAGCGAGTAATGTCTTTCATGATCATGGCTGTCCGTATAGCAAAACTCATTTAGGGTGTCTAGCACCGACTTTATGATATTTCATGGGATTCTTGAGATAATCTACGATCTCAGATAGTTCCATTTTCACTTCATCCATACCAGCAACATCGGTAAATTTTGTTTTCATAGTCTTAGGCGTATTGAGCTTTCACGCCTTGACGCTGAATGGAAAACCAGCACCTCATTTTGGCATAGCGAACCTAAAAACAAGGATCATGAGAATGAAGAAGATGATCAGCGGTCATACATCCTGAAGCAAGGACGATCGCCGAGTCTTTTCATTGAACTGTACATCCACAGCGACAGATCAGGTAAGAGAAATACCAAGATCGCTCAAGGAGGTACCAAGCGGTTTTTTAGTCTGATAGATATTGAGATAGTGTTCAGTCAGCGTCTTTCTGATGCTTAGGAAGGATACGGTGTTTCCTGTTCAGGCATCCTGATATCATTTGAGAGAAGTCTCATCTTCCAATATGATCTTGGTAAATGTTCCTGAATGATAAAGCTCTAAGAAATCATTGAGAGAGACATCATGAGTATCACGTATGACTTCCATGGTGGTTCATTGGATATTGAAGTTCTTATAGAGCTGAAAGATTCCTGTTACGGCTATCACAAAGAACAACATGAACCGTAGTCATTTTTTCATAGTACGAAAAAAATATCAAATAAAATATCACTCCATAGGTATATCAAAAAGAGAACAGAATTCAAATAAAGTTATGAACCTTTTACCCGGTAAACTTTTACCTGGTAACCTTATGCCAACACATCCCCCATTTTCTCTTCAAGATATCTTTTGAGACCGGGCAATCACTCTAATTTTGGATATTTCTCCAGTAACCATTTAGCACCATCCTGGATCTTTTCAAGGAATTTAAGATCAGAGAGGATCTCTAGAGGAATATCAGACTCTCAAGACTGCATGGTACCAAGGATTTCTCATGCTCCACGGTTTTGTAGATCCAACTCAGCGAGTTTAAAGCCATCATTGGTCTCTTCCATAGCTTTCAGCCTCTTTCCGATATCGCCAGCTTTGCTTTTGGTCTGCAAGAAGCAATATGATTGGATATCCGATCTTCATATCCTTCATCTCAATTGATGTAATTGAGATAATCCGAATCTTTCCGCATTCTTGATAATCATTATGGTAGCTTCCGGGATATCCACCCCCACTTCAATGACAGTTGTAGACACAAGAAGACATATCTTACCTGATTTGAATGATTGCATGACTGCATCTTTCTCTCCCGGCTTCATTTTACCATGAAGAAGACCAACTCTTCCATGCAGTTCCGGATAAAGGGATTTTACCTCCTCAAACTCTACCGTAGCAGCCTTGAGTTCTTCCATCTTCTCAGATTCCTCAATCAGAGGAGTGACGATAAAGACCTTCTGTCATTTCTCTATCTTCTGAAGAATCCATGGCTTGAGCTTGATATATTCCTTCTCAGAAATGATCTTCGTCTGGATAGGTTTCCTACCTACAGGCATCTCATCGATGATGCTCACATCGAACTCTCAGAAAAAAGCCAATGCCATCGATCTTGGGATAGGCGTAGCGCTCATCTGCAAAATATGAGGCGCTCAAAACTTTTTGAAAAATGCCCTTTGCTTCACTCAAAACTTATGCTGTTCATCGATGACGACGAATTGGAGATCCTTGAACGATACATCCTCCTGGAGAACCGCATGCGTTCATATGAGCACATGGATTCTTCATTCAGCCAAATCAAGCTTGATCTTATCTTTCTGGCTCTTGGGAATGGATCAGGTGAGCAATTCGACCCTAAGCCCCAAAGGGAGCAAGAGTTTAGCCAATGTCTTATAATGCTGATTTGCCAAGACTTCGAGAGGCGCCAAAAATACGGACTGTCATCAGAATCTTTTGAACGTATAATAGGCGGATGCAGCAGCGACGACAGTCTTTCCGCTTCAGACATCTCCTTGCAGCAATCTTAACATGGGTTTAGGCTGATGGATATTTTCCGTGATATGCTTGATGACTTTCTTCTGCGCCATCGTCAATTCGAACGGCAAGGAAGACAGGATATCCTTGATGATATCCCGTTCGATAGCATGTCCTTCGGTATGGGTAGGGCTTTGTTGATAGGCATCGCGGTTGAGCAAGGAATATAACTGGATCCTCAGTAACCTGTCGAAAAATATCCTCAGATTGGCTTGTCTCTGTTGCTCGAAAGTGGTAGGATAATGCATTTCCTTGATCGTTTCCTGGACTCCCATTAATCAGAATTTTTCTATGAATTCACTAGGTAAGTACTCATGGAAAATTGTGTCAACCTTGTCCATCAATCACCGCATTTTCTGTGCAAATCGTCATGGCTTGATACCCATGAGTTCGGAATAGATCGGGAAGATCCTTCATGTATTATACACCTCAGTAACGAGTCACGAGGTATGGGTATCAAGTTTTTCATCACTCGTAGCCATTCATTCATCACTAGTCACAGGATTCTCTTCCGGTGCTTCAGTCTCCACGACATCTGGATGGGAAAAGGTTATTCTTCAATATTTGATAGTTGGTTTACCCACGATGATATATCGCCTATTCTCTTGGATCTTGCTTGCGAGAAAGCCGGAATTGAAGATGGTGATATATCAGGTGGATCATCATTGGTCCTTGAAGCTGATATCATAGATTCTCCTTCATCCTCTCATAAAGATAGATTTCTTGACAATTTTTCCTTTGGTAGCGGTAATTCATTTCTCATTGAAGATGAGCTCTTTTAGGTTCCTGATAGTGGATCTGTCTTCATATGCTCTCGGAAAGTATTCGAGAAATTGCTTCACTGTCGTGATTCCTTCGTCAGCTAAGATCTTGAGATACTTAGGAGTTGTTTTGAGTGCGGCTTTGAGTTCCATCATACTATGATGATATTCATCTCAATACTTTTGTCAAACCTTTTTTTGACAAGACAGCCTATTCTCACAAGGTCATATTATATCCAGCTACTCTGAGCGTACTGTCTTGTCAGGATTCGGTTCTTGGTATCTGAGCAAGACATGATAAACATTACATTTCGTGTGTATGTTTTTATATAAAAGTCAAGAAAAATTTACTGGAGATATCTTAATAATATTCCTACCGACCTATCTTCATGCATAGCTCACTTCCTGATGAGCGAAAGAATTTCTTTTTTCGTCTTCCATTCGACGTCGATGTCTTCTCAATGTTCCAATTGCTGTCATTGTGCATGATGAACAAATTTATTGATGATATAATAATACAAGTCCCGCTCCACTGTCGCTCCCGCAGCGGAAACATAATAGAGCTTCAATGTCTTAGGAGTCAATCATGTCTCCTCCTCACACTCACGCTTAGCCGCAATACGGGCATATTTCTTGATGTATCCCTTATTCTTATTGAATTCGATAAGCGTATCGAACACTTTTCCTCATGGTAGACGGTAGTCATATCATTTCAATTCCTTACGATACTCCTTGGTGAGCAATATTTTATCTTTATCGCAGATGATCAGACGTACCCCTGGGGATCTTTTGGCTATCTCAAAAACCAATTCACGTCCGTCTATCTTCACGAACTGATGGACAACCTCCACGATCTTCCCTTGGAAGACGATATTCTCTTTGAGTACCTTCATGATGTTCATAACAGATAAATGCAATTCGTGATTTATTTCAAATCCCGATTGATGGGGTGTTCACCCCTTGTGGTAAGGATATAATTCACCCAAGAGAAATGTTTACATCAGAAGAATCAGGAATGGACACTGAATGGAGAAGGATGCGGAGCTTCCAAAACAATATGTCTAGTTGTGTCTATAAGTGGCTTCTTGTGTTGAGCGAAAGCTCCTCGCAAAAGGAAAATCACTCATTCCTTCTTATCGGATATGAGCTTAATGACGGCATCCGTGAAATGATGTCGACCGATATCCTTATGTGAGTTCGGTTCATCTTTTCTGACCGTCAAGCTAGCGTTCAATAGAAACACTCACTGTTCAGCTCGCTTAGTTAGATTTCAGCTCACTGGTGGAGTAATTCCTAAATCATCTTGTAGCTCTTTGAAAATATTTTTAAGTGATGGTGGTTGCTTTATCCCATCCTGCACAGAAAAACATAATCCATGAGCTTCTCATTCGCCGT
This sequence comes from uncultured Candidatus Peribacteria bacterium, assembly GCA_964430205.1. GTDB lineage: Bacteria > Patescibacteriota > Gracilibacteria > Absconditabacterales > Absconditicoccaceae > CAJBLF01. The sequence continues at coordinate 7,303 of CAYSER010000009.1, forward strand.
GATACGGATCCTGTCCAAGAATCACGACTCTGACCTTATCGAAAGGAGTCAGGTTGAAGGCATTGAAGATATCTGATCACTTAGGATAGACGATATGGCCGGACATCTTTTCGTGAAGGAGATATTCTTTGATATGAGCAAAATAAGGCTTTGCGAATTCATCAGCGAGCAATGTCTTCCAAGATACATCGATCTGTATACTCTCGATATCTATCAAAGCAATAAGAAAAAAACGATTAAAATAATAGATCTGTAAGATAACGGTCAGATATCCTATTTCCTAAGAGGCATATGAGATTTAGAGACAGGATACATCAGCACTACGACAGTAGCGATCCCGACAAGAGTATAAATGACGCGAGCGAGGAAACCGTATCCGAAAATCCATGCTACAATGTCGAAATTAAAAAGTCAGAGCAATCCTCGATTAAGTCATCAGATCACAAGAAGAACCCGTGCGGTTTTCCTGAACATTAGGGAATCCGTAAGATGTTTCATGATCATGGAATAACAAAAATAAAGACATGATAGATATAATGTATTTGAGAGAGAAATGCAAGAATTATTTGATAAAATCCAAAAGAACGATATACTGCGGGAAGCAGCCATTCTTTTAATAAGATAATAGTATCGCATGCTTATGACAGAAGAAGAGGTCAAGAGACTGCAATGACTTTCACACAATGAAGTGAAAGAGAGACTAGCAAAGGACTGATACAATGAGCTACCGTCTGGAAAGAAGAAAAGCATTTTTCAGATTATCCGAGATGTGGTAAAGGAACCAATGCTATTGCTCTTGATAGCATGCTGAACACTCTATCTCTTATTAGGTGATACTACTGAAGCGATAATACTCCTGTCTTCAATCATATTTATCATAGGTATAGGAATATACCAAGAGAATAAGACAGAGAAAGCGATCGAGGCATTGAAGGATCTTTCAAGCCCGAGAGCATTAGTCATCAGAAACGGAAAACAGCTAAGAATACCAGGAAGAGAGATTGTGAGAGATGACATAATCATCATGAATGAAGGCGACAAAGTACCGGCGGATGCACTCGTCCTACGAAGCAGGAATTGCAGCATCGATGAATCATTGCTCACAGGAGAATCAATACCAGTGAGAAAATCCGCATCAGATAAAGTAGATTATAAACAGTTTAGACCATGATGAGATGATCTGCCGTTTGTTTTCTCAGGGACCATGGTCGTCCAAGGACAATGCGTAGTCAAAGTGCTTTCTATTGGGGCACAAACAGAGATGGGACGCATTGGGAAAGCACTTACCGACATCAAGAGCGAAAGTACATTCCTGCAAAAAGAGGTAAAGAAGATAGTCAAGGCTGCTTTCATCATAGCCATATTTCTCTGCATACTTATATCCATAGCATATATAATAGTATACAGGGATCGGATTGACGGATTGCTTTCATGATTAACACTGGCAATGGCGATATTGCCGGAAGAATTCCCGGTAGTGTTGACCGTATTCCTTGCGATAGGAGCATGGAGGATGTCCAAGAAGAATGTGCTTACGAGGAAGATGGCAGCGGTTGAGACATTATGAGCGGCTACTGTCCTCTGCAGTGATAAGACATGAACCATAACACGGAACAGGATGACCGTAAAGAAACTGTATACCGATTGAAGTTTCCTCGACATAATAGATCATCAAGAGATCCCAGAAAATTTCCATAGACTGATCGAATATGGGATACTCGCAAGCAAGAAGGATCCTTTCGATCCCATGGAGAAGGCATTGGAAATCCTTGGTCGTAAGATTGATCACGAGCACATCCATAATTTCAATCTAATCCAGGAATATCCGCTCTCCAAAGAATTGCTTGCTCTGTCACATGTTTGGAAAGAGCCGAAGGATTGACATCTAACGGTAGCGAGCAAATGAGCTCCTGAAGCTATCATGGAGCTCTGCCATATGAGCGAGAGGAAGAAGAGTGAGATGATGCAAAATATTGAGAAGATGGCAAACGAATGACTGAGAATTCTCTGAGTAGCAAAAGCAATCATCAAAGGAGATAAGCTTCCGAAAACACAGACAGAGCTAGATTTTGAATTCATAGGACTGATAGGATGGGTTGACCCTATAAGGGAAACAGTCCCTCAAGCGATCAAAGAATGCTATCGTGCAGGGATAAGAGTGATCATGATCACAGGAGACTATCCTACAACAGCCAAGCATATAGCCAAAGAGATAGGACTAGCAAACCCGGAAGAAGTGATTTTGGGTGAAGAGCTTACCACATTGTCCGAAGAAGAGCTACTGAAAAAAATAGACAAAGCGAACATCATAGCGAGGGTGGCTCCGGAAGAGAAATTGACCATCATCAACCTTTTGAAGAAGCATGGTCATTATGTGGCGATGACCGGGGATGGAGTGAACGACGCTCCCGCATTGAAAGCAGCGCATATATGAGTAGCTATGGGGCAGAGAGGGACTGATGTTGCAAGGGAGTCGGCAGCCATAGTACTGCTTGATGACGACTTCTCATCGATAGTGCACGGCGTAAGGATGTGAAGAAAGATATTCGACAACCTCAAAAAAGCAATGATCTATATCGTAAGCGTACATATACCTATCGCTGGCACCAGCATCCTGCCGATATTATTTTGATGGCCCATCATACTCTACCCTGTCCATATAGTTTTTATGGAACTCTTGATAGATCCAGCATGCTCAATGATTTTCGAATGAGAGAAAGAGGAAACGAACATCATGTCACGCTTCCCTCGTAATCCGAAAGAACGTCTCTTCTGAAAAAGGACATTGATGATCAGCATCTTTCAATGATTATCCGTACTACTCACCGTCTTGATTATATATGAGGTCTTCTTACGACTATGACAATCGGAAACAGTAGCGAAAACATGATCATTCATAACACTTATTTTGGGAAATATAGCGTTGATCCTAGTTAATCGTTCATGGACCCATACGGTAATGTATATGCTCAAAGTGAAGAACAAAGCATTATTGCCCGTCGTTCTTTGAGCGTTTGCCTTATTAACCATGATGGTCTATCTCCCATCTATGCAACGCATTTTCCATTTCGACTCTATGACCATCCGATATTTCCTTCTTGCCATAGCAGGATGATTAGCGAGTGTGTTCCGGTTCGAAGCATTGAAAATGCTGTGCAAAAGAAAAGGTATAGAATTGCTCAAGGACTAATGAGCAAAAAAGGACAGAATTGATTGAAATATCCGGCAAATTCATTAAAGATGCCTCATCCAGACATCGTATTACCTCGCAGTGATGCGGGGAGGAAAGTCCTGACACCATACCAAGGGTAGCATCTCACGGATGCTGAACGCCGAAAGGCTAAATGAAAGTGCCACAGAAACGTAAACTAGTCCCGCTTCAACGGGGCCAAAGATGCAACGCGAGGATGAGACACAGCAATGTGTAGCTACCTCTCCTCAGTCTCCACGATATGGATTCGAGTGGTAAACCATACCCGGTGCAAGCTTATCCGCCTCTGGCGGGAAAGTGCAATATGCCAACTTTATGTTGGCCTAGATACATTATACGACACGACAGAATCAGGCTTATCGTCTGGATAAACAAATAGGGCCGTAGCTCAGCGGTAGAGCGGGAGTCTCCAAAGCTCCGCGTCGAGGGTTCAACTCCTTCCGGTCCTGTTTTTTTTATTGATAAGAAAAGCGATCAAAAAATAATGGTATTTGAACGTAATATGAACAAATCAGAACATGAAAAAATCCTGGATATATTGATTTTCATCATTGCAAAATGAGAGATTATGGGTATAGTGAAGACGATTTATCGTTTATGCAACCCCTATGAAAAAAAAGATTTGATTGTTCATCTGACGTTTCCAACCGTTCCATTTCTGACATCTGGACGCATTGAATCAGGCTAGGAAAAGATGAATCACCGATTTCATCATAGGCATCTGATCATCCAACAAGGAGCATACCGCAGAAAACCCTTTCACGTATGAAGAGAGGAAGACGATGATAACGAAAATATTGAAGGCATTGAACATATCATTCACTGTCTATGCACTCCCCGATTTCGACAGCGACGAGGATCGGAAGAACTATATCATCAAGAATCTACCGGATTTCGATACCGTCATCAGCGGAAATCCACGGACTAGCGGAATTTTCAAGAAAACGAGATATTGAGTCCTTCCGCTGAAAATCACTAAAGAAATCAAATCTACGACCATCAGGCATCTGCTCCATATCTGAGACCAATCATGATTGAAAACCATGATACCTGCACAAATCCTGGCATATCTCAAGCAGATCCATGCAAGCATAAGATTGACCGAATACTATCAAAGCGAGCATATCTGACCTGCGGTAGCTATAGATGGTATAGTATTCACGAAAGACGGAAAGATAGTGATCATCAAAAGGAAATACGAGCCTATTGGATATGCATTGCCCGGAGGATTCGTTGAATACGGAGAGAGTACGGAACAAGCGCTCATCAGGGAGATGAAAGAAGAGATAGGCATTACGGTCAAGATAAGGAAGTTAGCGTGAGTCATGAGTGATCCCAAAAGGGATCCGCGTAGCCACATCATCTCCATTGTATATATAGCCGATATAGTGAGCGGAAAACTCAAAGCAGGAGATGATGCGAAATCTATAAGGATAATAGGATTGGATGAAGCAAAAAAATTGAACATGGTAGCGGGACATGATGAATTTTTAAGAAATATCATAATCTAACATTTCAGTAAGGATTACTATCTAAAAGGGCCTCATGGCTCTTTTTTTAAAACGCGATATAGAGAGGTATAGACTAGCATATCAGACGGTTCTTGGAATATTCAGTTGTGTTCTTAAAAAAAGGACATAAAATCATTGCGTAACATTATCACGGATCATCTATCAATGCTCTCTATTCGTTACCCTACTGATAGAGAACATGGGAAGATGGTCATTCCTACAGATGTGTTGTTGTCCCTTAAATAAGGCAATAATTATCCAAGAGACTTCTAACGGCATAATCCGTATGTTCTATCGTTTTCATAGCTGAACTAGCCGAGCATGATAGCTACAACATACACCTGTATGCTCTTAGGAACCCCAGTGCTAGTTGAAATGTCAATTGGATGGACGATTCATATCTCCTTCGATATGGATGGTTGTCACCTGCATATGGCATCTTCCCTTCATATGATACTCCTCTTTCGATACCATGCGTTCGTGATATGCTGATGCATGCTATGGGAAGATGGTCATTGTATAACCACGTCGCTGATCTCAATAATCAGTGATTACCCTTGGGGATGCTAATGCATAAGTGTATGTGTTTAAACGTTGGTAGGATACTACTAGCCACGTCATACCGATTACAACACGCCAGCATATGCCTCTTAGCGCCATACTGCTAGTCAAAATGTTCCATGGGTGAGATGCTTTACTTTATGGTGTACGAAGCGATTCGTACGGATAAATTAATGTCTGTGGGTTAGCGATGTCCACTTCCCTTACCACTAATCAAATGAGTATTGTTCCAGTATTTCGCCCATGAGAGGAAAGAGATGGATGCAATACAATTATCATTAGTTTTAAATAGCAACAAGATATGAGACATCTCATAACCTGCGAATCAGCATTGGAGGGACATCCGGATAAACTCTGCGACCAATTAGCAGATATGATTTTGGATGCATGCCTTACCCAGGATCCTCGAAGCAGAGTCGCCTGTGAGATGCTGGTGACCGATAAGAGACTTATCATAGCAGGAGAGATCACTACGAAAGCTAAGATACATATTAATAGGATCATCAGAGAAAAGATCATAGCGATCGGATATGATGATAGCAAGAAATCATTCAACGGCAAGACCTGCAAGATAACGAATCTTATCCACCAACAATCGCCTGATATCGCCAAAGGAGTAGATATCGGTGGAGCAGGAGATCAAGGGATCATGTACGGATATGCGACAGCAGAAACAGATGAATTTCTTCCGTTGACTCATGTCCTTGCCAATAGGTTGGCCAAAAAAATGGTGGAATTGAGACACAAGGGAGCGATATCGATGCTCTATCCTGATGGTAAGACGCAAGTTACGATAGAATATAAGGATAAAAAAGCGCAAAGGGCTGAAGCGATAGTAATCGCAGCACAACATGAAAAGGGAATCGATCAAAAAGGATTGCGTGATATGCTGATAAGCAAAGCCATCAGACCGGTACTAGGGAAACGGATGGACACCCATACGAAAATTTTCGTAAATCCGACAGGAATTTTCAATAGATGAGGACCGAAAGCGGACACGTGATTGACAGGAAGAAAGAACATCATGGATACCTACGGAGGAAGGGCAAAACATGGAGGATGATCGTATTCGGGCAAAGACTGCACCAAAGTCGACAGGAGTGCCTCCTATATGGCAAGATATCTTGCAAAGAATATCGTAGCGAGCGATATAGCCAGGGAATGCGAAATACAGCTTGCCTATGTAATAGGCATCAAGGATCCCGTAGGAATAGACATCGATTGCTTTTGAACGGAGAAAGTACCATTGCCGAGAATACTGGATTGCATCAAAACACACTTCGATCTTACGCCGAAAGGCATGATCAAGAAGCTTGATCTCAGGAAACCGATATTCGAACAGACATCATTATATGGGCATTTTGGCAATCCAAAATTACCATGGGAAGCATTGAAAGATACCAAGATATTCAAAGCATTATTGAAAACATAGCGATAATACATACATATGCATATGCTTTTTTTTATTCTCTCTGCACTGCTATGGCGAAAAAAGCAACCCTCTACAAAAAATTACCGGATAATAAGGTAATGTGCCTGACCTGCAATCATTACTGTCCCATCAATCCTGGAGAGACGGGGAAATGCGGTATCCGTAAAAATCAAGACGGTGAACTCTATCTCTTAGTGTATGGGAAAGCATTATGAGTGAATATCGATCCTATCGAGAAGAAACCGCTCTATCATTTCTTCCCATGAAGCAAGATATTCTCGTTCTGAACGGCGGGATGCAACTTTACCTGCCAATTCTGTCAAAATCGGCAGATGTCACAGGCAAAGGCATTCCCAGAAATCATCAATGAAGGAGAATCACGGTCACCGAGGAAGATTGTCGAATACTGCATCAATAACACTATTCCAAGCATAGCATATACCTATAACGAACCGACAGTTTTCTTCGAGTATGCCTACGATACGATGAAGTTAGCAAAAAAGCATGGCATAAGGAATGTACGGGTTACTAACGGGTTCATGTCAAAGGAATGTCTCCAGAAAATCGAAAAATTGGTCGATGCAGTAAATATCGACATCAAAGGATATACGGAAGCCTTCTATAAAGATATCTGCGGAGGAAGATTGCAACCGGTGTTGGACAACGTGAAACGATGCCGAGAACATGATATTCGGACGGAAGTCACGACATTAGTGATCCCTTGATACAATGACAAAGATGAATATCTGGAGGGAATCGCGAAATTCATACACAACATCTCACCAGACATGCCTCGACACCTTTCGGCCTTTTATCCAGCATACAAGATGATGGACGTACCGCCGACACCGATAACGGCATTACAGAAAGGATATGACATAGGGAAGAAAATAGGGCTCAATTACATATACATGGGGAACATCCGGAACAATGGACATGAAGATACTATCTGTCCGAAATGCTGACTCCATATCATCTCGAGAGCAGGATTCTCCACTAGCATAGATCCTGATTTCAAGGATGGGATCTGCCCGAAATGCAAGACAAAGATACCAGGGAGACGAAAATAGATTTTTCCCTTGATTATGAAATATATTTCATTATGATGGAAACGAAATGGACTTTATATGGTACATTACATTTCGAATGAGGAATAAAAAAGAAAGGACGATAACCTGTAATCCGGTCTGTCATATGTTCGGACCTGTAGGAAGCTGATGAAAAGACGCGGAATATATCGAATTGATGTTGGATGAATATGAAGCGATCAGATTGTCGGATTATGAAAAGCTCACAATGATCCAAGCAGCGGAAAAGATGAATATCTCCGCACCGACATTCTGTAGGATATTGCAGAGTGCGCACAAAAAAGTAGCAGATGCATTGATAGAAAATAGACAGATCAAGATCTGCAGCTGTTAGCGTTTTACCGATATATCAGAGGAAGGATCTGATCATATTCTTTCTTCAAGGCAAGAAAAAATGAAACAAAACACATCCACAACATACCTAAGCCATGGAATTTACTTCGTATGAGAACAAGATGTACCTAGACAGAAACGGGATAGCATTTAGACAAGAAGAGAAACATCGGTTAGATGAGCACAAAACCACAGTATATCGTCCAGGGAATAGGATATACCCCCATGAACAATGACGGAAGATAGGAGAAGTGGTAAAGACAAGGATCATACAGGTGCCGGGAAACAGGAAAGAATGAATATATCCGATATTTGCACCAGAAGCAGGATTAGTGAAAATCACGGACTTGCACCTCATCAAAGAATCGGATCTAAGGAATAATAAAGCGATACTCGATCATATAAAATCGATATACCCCCATATCAATGATTTTAGCTTATTGACCAAAGTAGAAATGGAAAAAATCGACAATTCACACCTCAAAGACAATACTATCGATATCAAGCAATTATTCGAAGAAGGAACGATATCAATCGCAAAATTACCTGAAGACAATAGAGACATCGAAGAACTCTTCAAAGCGCAGAATTTCTCATTGGCATTCATAAATCATGACTATGCAGGCATAACTCCTAAGATGCGAAATTTTATTGCGCAAAAATACGGATTGGATATCAAGACGAGCATGGTGGTAAGCAAAGCGGAAAATCTAGCGAAAATACTTGAAGTGCTGAGAGCGAACGATAGGTATATTTGATGATGACTAGGGGTTTGATTCAAGGATTCATGATGGGATCTGTTACATGGGAAAGAGACAAAGAAAGAAAAATATTTTGTGGATCCTGTCGCTGACGCTATGCAATCGACAAATTTCGTTGCACACTTCGGAGATGAAATCCATGGATATAATTCAGACGCTGCAGGATATTGCGAAAGTCTGAGCGACAAATTCAAAGAGATAGGAGAGGATCTTGCTGGTAAGACCATAATCATGCTAGGAGCGGGAGGGACAGCAAGAGGTATAGCTTTGGAACTGGTCCAAAGAGGGATAAAAAAGCTGATCATCATCAATAGGACAGTATCGAAAGCTGCGAATATAGCAGGGAATCTTAATACGATAAAGCCAGATATAGCGTTAGCTGCAGAAGAATCATATATATTCGATATACATGAGCCCATCGACGCCATCATAAATCTATCGACCAAATGAGCGGATGGAGAATTAGAGAAGTTTTCATGATTAGCACCTGCATCATGATCGATTGAAGAGAATATAGATCAGACAAAGGAATTGCTGTCGAAATTTGCAGAAAAGAATCCGAGAATCATCATCAGCGATATAAACTTGACCAAGACATGAACGACACCTCTGCTTGAACTAGCCAAAGAGATATGATTACCTAACCTAGATGGCAAGGGAATGGTAGTATACCAAGGAGTCGATGCGATACGGACAGTATTCTGAGATAAGATAATCAAGAAAGGATGAAGCAAAGAAGAAGTGAAACAGCTTCTGATAGATCTGATCCTCAAGAAAAAAAAGGACCTATAAAACAACACAAAAAACATTTAGTTGTATACCCATGCAACAGATGATCAAGACACCCAACGTAGCCTGAGCGTTCTATCCTGCCGATAAAGCAGAGATTATATCAATGCTCGACAATTTTTTCGCTAACGTAAAGCTTGAGAATGAAACAAAAGGCCTAAAAGCTATAGTGGCTCCTCATGCCGGCTACGTCTATTCCGGGGAAGTAGCTGCATATTCATATACTGCATTACTAAACCATCTAAGGGCTAAGGTCTCCGATCTAAGTACTATGACATTTGTCATTCTCGCACCGAGTCATTATGAATATTTTGAAGGGGTATCCGTCTGATTATTCGACAGATTCGAAACCCCATTAGGGATGATAGATACCGATAGAGAATTGGGAAAGGGACTTATCAACCAATATCCTGATTTTTTCTCCTTCATACCAGCCGCTTTCGATCAAGAACATTCTTATGAAGTCCAACTCCCCTTCCTGCAATACATTGCATCAAAGATGCAGGGGAAAGTGATCATGGGGAAACAAAAAGAAAGACCTTCCGCCTTCCAAATATTGCCCTTAATATTTTGACAGGTGAATCCAATACAGGTTGGAGATATCCTCTATGAGCTCTCAAAAAAGAGAAATATTTTCTTTATCGTCAGTTCTGATCTGAGTCATTTCATGGAATACAGCAATGCTGTCAAAACGGATGAAGAGACATTGCAGGATTTCATCGATAAGGACATCACTAGGATAGCCGATGAAGCTGATGCGTGTTGAATACACCCATGGTTGGCATTGACCGAAATAGCTATCAAGGCGTGACGGAAACCCAAACTATTGAAATATCTCAATAGCTGAGATACCGCAGGAGACAAATCAAGAGTAGTAGGATATTGATCCGTCATGTATCACTAAATTGTTTTTTAAAGTTTCGAAGATGTAGAGATTTTGAATAGTAACTGTCTAAACCTTCAACTTTTTAACTTTTTAACCGGTAATCATGTCATCTGTTTTTCAGACTACTTGCCTAAGATTAGCTAAATCGTCGATATTGGAAGAGTTTTGATTAGGCGATCCAAAAAAAATAAAGCTCGACGACGAGCAATTCGGGAAGAAAAGAGCGTGTTTCGTGACCATCAAGATGAATGACGAGCTCAGAGGATGCATAGGAACAATCATTCCACACACCAGACTCGCCAAGGATATTATAGCGAATGCTAAGAATGCTGCATTCCAGGACCCAAGATTCGATCCGATAACCATGTATGAAATAGAGAATAATACCTTCAATATCGGGATCACTATCCTCTCCCCCACACATGAGAAAGCGTTCACCGATTCCACGGCATTAGTAAAATTCTTGGAGAAAGAACATTGCTGACTGATCATCAAATATGGATATAGGCAAGCGACATTTTTGCCCTCAGTATGGGAAGAACTCCCAGATCCAGAGGAATTTGTCATGCATCTGTTATACAAAGCAGGCATTGCCGAACAAGAATACAAGGAAAAGTTCTCAGACTTCGTTTTCGAGATATATTATGGAGAAGAATTCAAGGAAGATTGGGTAAAGATTATCTGCTAACGATTAGTTATCAAAAGATACTCATACCAGTATCGTATATGAGTATTTTTTTATATGTCAACAATAATAAAATAAAATATAAATAATATAGATGGGGAGTTGTTGCATATGCGAAATTCTGGGGTATACTTATACTAACATAGTTACTTATCATATGGATCACTACACAGTACCTTGGTATAGGTAATTATGTTGGAGGTATTTCCTCCTTAAAAACTATCTAGATCTTATACCCAATAAGATCAGATGGACCTAGAGAGAGTATCGGGGATCTTATAGAATCTACACCGATAGCCAGTTCGATTGATTATCATTGTAGGCTGTATGAAGCCTATCCCGATGCTCTCTCGTTAAAAAACATTAATTCCGTAGTCGACTCGCCACACACAAGCGAAACGAAGCCGCGGGGTTTAAAAAGGCGATAAAACGCGATAATAAAGGGGAAAACACTGATGGTATATCCATGGGTGTTTTTTTACATTGTAATTATACCTAAGAAATCTACAATCGCTCGCGAACCACCAATGCAACAAATACACATGGTGGCATTTAAGTATGTTTCAAACCTCTCACACATATCCGAATATGAATTATCACGTAGTACACGAAAATCCAGACGAAGATCTACTGACAAGACTATTCAAAGTAAGATGAATCGATGATGATATCGACTCTTTTTTGGATCCGAAATTGAACGATTACCGATTGGACCCATTTTTGCTCAATGACATGGATAAAGCGGTAGAGAGAATCATACAAGCGATAAAGGACAAAGACAAAATCATGATATTCTGAGACTATGACGTAGACGGAGTGACTTCTAGTTATATACTCTACGAATTCATAACGAAATACCTGAAATACAAAAACGTCAGTATACAATATCCCGACAGGATCAAAGACGGATATGGACTCAAGAATAAACATATCGATGAAATCGCTCAGAAATGAGTGAAAGTGATCATCACCGTAGACAATGGCATTGCAGCTATCAAGGAAGCAGAATATGCCAAAGGGAAAGGAATAGATCTTATCATAACCGATCATCATCAAGATCTGGAGACAATACCCGAAGCGATAGCTGTTGTCAATCCACAGATATCACCAGAATATCCTTTTAAGGGATTAGCAGGAGTGTGAGTGACCTTCAAGCTCATCTGTGCGATATTAGCCAAATCGACCTTTGACCAGAAACAAAAGAATCATATCTTCAATTATTTCCTGCCAATAGTAGCTATATGAACAGTGGCTGATGTGGTTCCGCTCATCCACGAAAACAGAGTGATCGTGAAAAAATGATTGCAATGACTCAATTCACGCAAAAATGTACCGGAATCGCTCAAGTGATTCGTAGATTATCTAAATATCAAAGGAACGATAGATACCTACCACATCGGATACATCATCTGACCCAGAATAAACGCGGGATGAAGGATGAAGTCACCGTACGAAAGCCTTTATTCACTCCTCTATTCAGGAGAGAAGCAATTGGAATACCTGGAAAATCTAGAGCTTATAAACACAGAAAGGAGACAGATCCAAGAATCGATGTTCAAGGAAGCAGAAACCATGTTGGATCTGGAAAAGAAAATCCTCATTGCAGCCCATGAGGAGTTCCATGAAGGCATAGTCGGCATAGTTTCATGAAGGATCACGGAAAAATACAACAAGCCATCGATGATCATGAAAATCGATAGAGAGAAAGGAATAGGTGTCGCCTCACTCAGAGGACCAGAATATTTCAGTATTATCGATATGGTGAAAGCGGCTTGAGATATCCTAGAAAGATTCGGAGGACATAGATGAGCATGAGGACTGACAGTGAAACTAGCGAATTTGGATACGTTGATACAAAGATTCAATCAGTACTGCGACGCACATATCACTGATGAAGATCTCGTGAAGTCACTGAAAGTAGATACCAAGATCTATGCACATGAACGGGAGAATGACACACTCGCCAAACTCGATAGACTAGCCCCATTCGGAGAGGGCAACGAAGAACCTATATTCCTAGTCGAGAACATAGACATCAAGAAAGTGGAAAAAGTAGGGAATAACGGGAAATCCCATCTCAAGATCCATGGAAGACTTGGAAATAAGAATATCACAAGCCTGTTTCGATGAAAATGATCTGAGGTGGATGCTATCATACAACAGCATGCAGAAAAACAGATAGCGATCATCGGGAAGATAAAGAAAGATACATTCAATGGATGATTCTATATAGAAGGAACAGATATCCAATAATAAGCATTTCAGATTGAAATCGATGAGAAATTTTTATATACTGGATCCAGATAAGAAGTCCTCTCAAGAGGATTTTATTCGTTCTCAGAAGCATATGGAATGATTAGAGAAAGAGATAGAAAAGCTCAAAGAAAGGAATAGACGCGTAGAAGCAGATAAAGCGCGAGAAACAAGCATCACCAGGAGAATACTGATAATGATACTTACCTATGCAGTGATAGTAACATTTTTCTCTGCAGCGGAATTGCCTAAACCATGGATAAATGCTATTGTTCCTACGATAGGATTCATAGTATCGACACTTGGGTTGTGAATGTTCAAAAAATTTCGGATAAAACACAGAAGGCAATAAAAGCCTTATCATAAGATTTTTTACCCCTTATAACCAGTCATGAGAACATTTTTTCCAAACATCTGAGTACAAGTACCAGAGATCTTCCTTCCTAAGAAGTGAGTCGACATGGAGAAACGAGCGGTGGTCGCATGTGACCAATACACCTCACAACCGGAATATCGGAATAATGTGAAAAAGGTAGTCGGTAACGATCCGTCTACGCTCAATATCATCTTCCCCGAAGTATATCTTGAAGAGGCAGGGAAACAGGAAAGGATAGCATCCATACAGAAATCTATGAACACCTATCTCGAAGAAGGTGTACTGGAAAACCAATGACCGTGCTTCATACTTGTAGATAGAAAGACCTCACATGCTCAATCAAGGAAAGGATTGATTGTTGCCTTGGATCTGGAGCAATATGATTTCAATAAAGGATCGCAGACATTGATAAGAGCCACAGAATGAACGATTCTCGATAGACTGCCCCCAAGGATAGAGATCAGGAAAGATGCGCCATTGGAATCGCCACATATCATGGTGCTCATCGATGATCCAGAAAAGACAGTCATAGAAGCATTATTCTCGGAAAGAGACCATTATGAGAAAGTATACGATACGGATCTCATGATGAACTGAGGTCATATCACATGATATAAGATCAATGATGAAGCGAGTATCGATAGGGCAATAACCAACCTCGAAAAACTAGCGGACAAAGAAGCATTCAAGGAAAGATACGGACTGAACAAAGATCTATGAGTCTTATTGTTCGCCATGGGAGATGGAAACCATTCATTAGCGACGGCGAAAGCGATTCGAGAGCAGAAAAAGCAATCGCTCACAGAAACGGAGAAAGAGCATAATCCAGCAAGATTCGCACTCGTAGAATTAGTCAATATCCATGATGAAGGACTAGAATTCGAACCGATCCATAGGGTACTCTTCAATGTGGATCAGAACGACATGATCGGTGAGATGTCATCATATTTCGCTCAAGAATGATCAGAGCTCTCTCTACAGGCATACGACACCTTCGAGAAAATGAAGGAGAACCGGTGAATCTCAGATGATACAGCACATCATTTCTGTATGATGTATAATGATAGATATATCGTAGTCGAGATAAGGAATCCTAAGCGTAATCTGGAAGTGGGGAACCTCCAGGCATTCTTGGATGAGTATCTCAAGAGACATTCAGAAACGAAAATCGACTATATCCACGGAGAAGAAATAACTCAACAGTTAGGCACAAAAGCAGGCAACATAGGATTCATATTACCCATCATGGATAAGAAAGCATTCTTCAAGACAGTAATAGTCGATGGCGCATTGCCGAGAAAAACATTCTCCATGGGAGAAGCAGAAGAAAAAAGATATTACCTGGAATGCAGAAAAATCAAATAATATTTTTTATCAGATAAGATTAGCTAGAGAACATGAAACAACAGGAAGTAGATCAGATAAAGAGTATCATAACGAATATCGAAGAGAAAAGATGATTCATCCCCTATCTTTCCGATCTTGAAAAACATGAGGTGTTCTGACCGGTATTCAAAGAAGCCTCTGCTGAGGATAAAATCGAGATCCAACATATCATAAACGATCACATATGAGAGAAGATCGAAGAAATGACCAAGACAAAATGAGGACAACTCTTCAAAAGATTTTATGAAGCATACAATGAGCTTTTCCGGAAATTCAGGACACTCAATGAAAACGATAATCCGGGAAAAGACTTCCAAGAAATAGGAAAACAGGTAGAACAAGAGATGTTCAAGCTAGAATGAATACTTACGGAAAAGATGCTCAAACAGGAAAAGGGCCTCGATAAAGTCATAGACGCATTCTATAAAATCGTCTATACGTTCTTTCCCAAATATAATCAGATCGATTAATCGGTAGATCACGAAACGGCTATGCCGAAATCTCTGAACATTCCTCGACCGCCGAGACGCCGATATCGAAGCAATCTATCATAATCCAAAAGGATATTGCCTACAGGCAAAGTTTCACCTCTATGGTGGGGTTTTTCCGTATTGGAATCATAGACAAAAAAGACACGCTTATCATCATCATATCATCGTAAACTGATGTAATGCTGGAGGGTGAATGCTCTGCGGAAAGAAAAATGCGTCTTACTACTATACGCATGGGAAATCAGGAGAATCACAGGTCAATGCTGGAGCAATGACTTGAGGATCTCGATCTTCTTTGTTTTGCTCATGAATCTACAATGAATAGTCCTGGCAGATAGGCCATGATTCCTGATAACTTTAAGCAAGCCGAAAGGGAACATATATCACGTATGCTTACTAAACCGCCCGGATGCATAGTTCATATAGTTATTGATCTGGCTGGAATTGAATCACTCTATGACGGCTTTTAGGGTATGCATGCCGCACGTCCCTCTGCGATTATCTTTTGAGGGGAACGAGCGAGGAAATCTTGCAACGATATAGTGCATAGAAGCCACATGTCAAAAAGATAAATCTATTGCACGAAATGCAAGAAAATTCAATTATATTTCTGGACTTGTTTCACGTCCACCTTCTCTCCATCGTCCAATTCTATGGTTCATATATCGCCCATCTGTCCTCAGCTTTCCGCATAGAAAGGAGTCGTATCAAAAATCAAAACCCTTTGTCAATCTACAGTAAAATCCTTAAGCAGTTTCATATCAGCAGATTCGAGACAATCATAGCCGATAAAGACAGTAGGTGCGATTCATTGGAGATAAGTTGCCCAATCTATTCATTGTTTGAACATATCCTTGGATCAAGCGCGCGATCTTTCCTGCTGTGTCTGCATCTCTTTTTCGAATCAGTCGATATCCAGCTTCAATGAATGTTCTTCAGCGATCTCTTTGGTAAGTTCGAAAGGAAATCAGAAGGTATCATAGAGTTTGAAAATATCCTTTCCTGAAATGCTTTTATGTGCGGATGATTGTATGAGTTCGTCGAGGAGTTTCTGTCAGTGTGCTATGGTTTTCTGGAACTGATGAGCTTCTTTTATCAGTACCATGGCGACATGTTTGGTATCAGCATGTGCTTCCATGAGAGCATCGACAAATGAGACAATGGTAACGATGAAAGAATCGAAAATCTCTTCTGCAACAGGTTTCAAAAGCATGAAATTATAACACATCCTTCTGATAAGCCTTCTCAAGACATATCATCTTCCCTCATTGGAAGGTATGATATCATGAGAGATAAGGAAAAAAGCGGTCCTGATATGATCAGCTATGATTCTGCATCTCCTCTCATTACCTACATACGAAACATCTAGTGTTCTTTCTATCAGATTGATCAATGGAGCGAAAATATCGGTATCGAAGACGGTAGCTTTCTGTTGAAGGACTTTGGACATCCTTTCAAATCCCATTCATGTATCGACATTCTGGTTCTTGAGTTTGGTAAGTTTACCTTTATCGTCACGATAGAATTCCATAAATACATTATTCCGTATCTCAAGCCGATTGTCCTCGTCAGTTTTAGGATTGGAATCTTTCGGCGGGAAAGTATCATGCCCTACCCGATAGAATATCTCGGTATCGGGTCAGCAAGGTCATACTGGACCAGGACTCCATCGATTATTTTCGGCAGGCATATAGGCAATCTTATCGATAGGCATTCAAACGGCTTTCCGATATCCAGCCGTCTCATCATCTTTTGGGGCATCCTTATCGCCTTCAAAGACAGTTACTGCCAGTTTCTTGGAATCGAAACCAAGTTCATCGACCAAGAATTCCCGACTCCGTTGGACGGCATCTTTCTTGAAATAATCACCCAATGACCAGTTTCCCATCATCTCAAAAAACGTGAGATGGCTAGCATCGCCGACCTCATCGATATCGACTGTCCTTATGCATTTCTGGATATTGAATAATCTCTTGCCGAGAGGATGTTCCTTCCCGGAAAGATAAGGGATAAGCTGCTGCATTCACGCAATAGTGAACATAGCCGTGCTTTCCTTTCCCCCTATCAATGAACTTTCTGGTAGATATGTATGCTGTTTGGCTAACCGAAACTTTTTCCGATGTTCTCTCAACTGTTTCGATGATATAGTTTCCATGAATTTCATGCTTATCCTCTAAAGAAAACGCTAATTGAGCTGTTTGATCATCTTATTATCCTGGATACTATCGATAAATTCATACAAAGCTATCTTATTCACTCATTCATTAGTCAAGATATACATCTCAGGCCTATTTCAAGTCGGATCAGGAATATCTATATCGACGACCTTAGCAGAAGCTCACAAATCGAACTTGAACATAAAGACATAATAGAGGCCATAGTTATAGGCATCAGCACTTTTCGCAGGACGTGATTCATATATAGTGAACGTCTGATTCACCCTATCGAACAAGAAGACATATTTAGAGTTGATAGAGCTTATGACTTTCACATCGTTGGAATATTGTAGGGTCTTCTTATCTCATCAAAGCAATTTGACTTCGCGGACATCCAACGTGAAAGCAGTAGGAGGATTCCTTCGGAATTGATAGAGCTTACCGTTATTCCACGTCAGGAAGGATCAATCGACGGCAAAGCTGGAGAATCATGATCAGAAAGAGAATCACGACATGCTTGGATTGAGATAGTATTTCTGTCATCACTGATAAATAGTCTGTGATCACAACGTATTGCGGTATCTTGTCACCAAGGTGGTATTGCCCACAGAGCTGACTGCATTCTCGAACACATAGAGATTCGCCTTCCCGTAAGTGACAACGCCCGCTATGTTTTTGGAGAACGGTTCGGTATCAGTCGTAGTGACTGGTTGCGTTCATTCCTTATTGATGGAATAAAGCGTAGAACTATTCGTAGAGCAATAAATTCCGTCCTTGAGAAGGTTGAGGCTGCATGATTTGAGGGTATCAGTAGCAGGAAGATTATAGCTCACCAAAGATCATCTCATAGTATCATCCAGAGCACCGACCAACGCAGATTTTGTTCCAGCGACGATCATATTCCTATAGACATGAAGAGATTTTATATCACCGAGTTGGGAAGTCTCAGAAGTATTAAAGGTAAGTATCTTAGTCTTCTTGCCAATCGTGGGATCATCAAATTTCGTAAGACTGCTGACATAAACGATATTGAATCCCTTATAATATTCGGATTGGAGCAATTTCCTGAATTGAGCGACATCTTCAAGCCATCTACCCTTGCTTTGCAAGACATCGAGCTTACTAAGGATCTCATTGTATTTTATGGATTTCTCTTCAGAAGTAGGATCCATGCCCTGGAACATGAAAAGATCTTTCTTGATATCCTCTATCGTCAAGTCCACAGTCACACCATCCGAGGTTACGAACGTATCCGAATTGGATTTGAGCACCTGGGAAAGGAGATTGACGATCATGAAGAGGATGAAGATCCCCAATATGATGACTGTTGCCTGATATTTGTTCTTCAGAAATTTTTCCTTGATCTTAGTGAACAATGAATGCTGAGCAAGATGTGTAGAAATGTCAGTATGCGTCTTGATCGAAGCACCAGTGATAAGATAATGGAAGATAAATCCGAAGGAGTTCTTATCTAATCTTGCAGTAAGGAGCTCTTGGAAAAAATTAATTAGATGGGTATCCTCAGATCTAAGGACGCTTTCCATCTCTTTGAAATCGCCGGTATCGAAGACATCAGAAATCTTTGTTCACACATAGAGTATCTGGTCATTACTCTCAATATCGCCTTCGACAAAATCAGAGAAGAGATCTATCTTTCATTTATCATTGATGGAATTGGTGAGTGAATAATACAACCTTTCATCCCTGAAGATCATAATACTGACATCACCGATCATAGAAAGCATGAGCACGTTATCGGAAACGATCTGGATATATCATTTGATAGGAAAGAAATCTATGTCACGGACTTTATCAGCAAACGCCTTCAGTTTGACATTGAGGTTTTGGAGAGCTACCTCGAAATGATTTTTGATATCGTCAATATCATAATTCTCATCAGAAATCTTATCCTTAAGCTCAGCCAAGAAATCTTGGAGCAGATCTTTTTGGAAATCCAAGAACTTATCTGCTTCGAATCACACGAACATCTTTATCTTGATTCAGTTATCCAATTCCTCCAAGAAATTGAATACATGGTCTTCAGAAAGATAGAGGAATTTCTTTTCTTTGAGATGCATCAATAAGGACCATAAAACAATTAAAAAATCGAAAAAAATACCTATTCGTGACTACTCCGTAATATGTATACATATTTACCCCTTTTGCAATATCAAATATGAGAAAATATACTTGAAAATAGCCAGACTCGATAAGACTTTTTTGATATTTCTCTTGGGATCGGTCAGCAATCTCCACAATCGTTCCAATTTCAATCGTCTCATGGGTTTTGGAGCCCTTTTCTGTTCGCCGACCCAGAAATCGAACGTTCACGCTTGATTCATGACGATTAAGCCATATTCACGGATTTTTACCTTATTAGCGTAAGTCCAGATCTCTTGGATAGGATATTCGGGCGTAGCCCTCGCTATCAAGAGGACATTGATGTCCTGATGTTTTCACTTCAAAGCGAGCTCAAGCTTATGTCGATCAAGATTCGTATAACCATCTTGCGCATAGATGACATTATATCATTGCTTCAATAAGAAATCCCTAGTTTTTTCAAGAAGATGGGCGTAGGTCCCGTAAAGGATGATATTGAGATGTTTGGAGGAATAATGTTCCTTGATATACGAAAGGAAATAGGGACAGAAATCGGTACCATTGAGATTCCTTATCCGCTTTTTGGCGAAAAAGTAATAGAACATCTGCAAAGCTATGCCGTCAGGCAGCACGACATCTGCATCTAGGATAGCATCCTGATAAACCTTATGAATAACAGGCATATCGATGAGCCTATAGTCCTCAAGCAATGCATCACGGAAACTGCTTAACTTATACACGACATCATGATGATCAAAAAGACGTTTCGAATTGATATTGGCGAAATAGAGATAATCAAGGACGCAAAATCCTTTCTTTTCGTAGATATCTAAAATATGCTGGGATGCAAGATCAGAGGTTCAATGAAAAAGCGTATGAAGGATCTTCTTGTACACGAAGCGTGAGTGATACTGATAAAAAGACTAGTCGAGAGTGACTAACTCCACACCAGGATAATAATACTGGAGTATCTGTTCCAACGTCCATCATTTCTCAGCTAAGTATTGTGCACCCTTTCAGCTCAATCAGACACCATGGCCATTGAAATCTAGGCATGATGCAAAATCCAATTTTGATTGAAGATACGGAGTATCCTTCCGTCACCGTTTCTCTTTGGCTGACCAAGTGAATCCTGCTGAACAGCTGAAATAAGGAAGGATAGGGACATAGCCGTCATACATAACGACCTTGTCTTGGATATCCGCCAACAATGAAGAAGACATCTTGGAAGTCCTCTCCCATCATGCTCAGGCATATTTCTGAAACATATCAGGATTGTCTATCGCACGATAATCGGCTCACGCAGGTATGGAAGGATGAGCATTCTCCCCATTTATATAAAAGAGTGCATACATCTTCGCGAGCAGCAATATCAATCTCTGCTTTTCGATATTATCGTTATCGCTGGTCTCGGCGATACCTTTCATATACGCATCGAAGGAAGTGGTATTCATGACGACTGCCCTATCGGAATACTCTCAAGAAGAGAGGTCTTTGATTGGTTCCTTTGATCGGACAAGAGATCATCTGAATACATTCCAAGGAGTGCCTCAATAGGATTTCCTGGTATAGTTCGTTACATGGACCAATCATCCATTAACAGAGGAAATCTCAAGATGAGATACCGACAAAGGATTCTCAAAAGAAGGAAGCGTAAGATAGATAAAACCATCGTTAGTCTCAATAGCAGGAGCATCACCGGTATACAGCTTACCATCAGCCAAAATAGTGCATCATCAGTCACAGGAAATTTCATGCCTTGGATAGTTCATGCTCAATTCATAGAGCAAGATAGTAAGTGGCCTATGCACGAGTTGTTTTACATCAGCCAGAGAGATCTTAGAGGAGATCTTGTTGATAGTCTGGGAAGAACTAACTATGCCTTTTCTGTTTGCATAAGATTGTTTGATCTTGTCAGCAATGCCAGCGAAATCATCCTGCCGGATAAGATTCATGGAAAAGGTTTTGGTTCATGAACTGGTAAGGACATCTATAGTCTTGAGTCAGCTGGTTCACTTCTTAGTAAGAGATATGGAGAGGCCATTAGCAGATGCTGCGCAAGAATTGATAGTAACACCAGCATCTTTAGATGTGCAGGATTTTACACCGGACCATCTTATAGGAAGCGTGAATGTATGAGTAGCGGAATATGAATAATACCATCATGCTAGGCTTATGCCTCTCGGTTTGACTCATTTAGATAATGGAGCTGTACGAGCAGTAACTAAAACCGTAGTTGCAAGATTATCGTTGACTTGTTCCCTGATTTCAGGAAGAAGAGCATAAAGATTAGTTCACGGACATGAAGTGACTCATGCATCCTGATGTCACGCAATCGTATAATTGGTATAAGACTTGATATAGGGGGCTTCAGTGGATTTCTTGAAATACGTAGTAGTCGCTTTAGGATTGATTTTATATTTCTTGGCCAATACGGTTGTAAGTTTGATGAGCGATTTGAGAGCTTGATCAGTAGGGATATTCACATTAAAATTCCCCATAAGTGCGATGCCTATGCTAGGCGTGTTGTTCCGACTGGTATGAGCACCGACCACTCAGGCTCATCAGGCTCTTCATTCATAGATATTTCCATACGGATCTATGATAAAATTATATCAGATATCGCCTCGTCATCTAGTAAGCGCATGGTATTTATAGATATTCTGAAGCGTCTGAATCACGACTCAAGTTCATCAGGTCAACAATGGGGTGTCATCTTCAGCCGTATGATGGATGATGATTTTTGATTTGTTCTTATGGATGCTCTCTGGCCATTTGAGATAATTCCCGCTAGAAGATTCACGATATTCTTCAACGGTCTGTTCACTCGGAGTGGTTTCGAGAAGATAGTCAGTCGCCATCTGGCCTTGATAATCCGATTCGGAGAGCTGGTCCGATCAATTCTCGGATTCTTGCTGATGGATGGCATCTCTCTGGGATTTTGATGTTAAAGAATATCTCCGACTCTCATTTGCTCATCGTTGCGCACGAGTGATAATAGTAACACCAGGAAGATTCCACGCAGATGCGGAAACGACAGAAATGAATCCGGTCAGCACACATATTCCTATCAAAATTTTCTTATACATTTCCCAATCACAAAAATAAATCGATTACATGATAGAGAAATGTCGTTTTTTTTCAATCAGAAAACATATTTTCTCATTTATGGTTGAAACCCAAAAGCAAAACTATAATATACTCTCAATTCTCAATTCTCAATTCATTATTCTTAATTCTTAATTCTTAATACGAAACCGATGTTTACTCATCTTCATGGACATAGCACCTTTTCATTCTTAGAAGCTATCGGCAAACCCGCAGCCATTGCGAACAAGGCGAAAGAGTTATGAATGCAGGCTATAGCGATAACAGACTACCAAGGCATGTATGGTATGGTGAAATTTTTTCAAGTTACGAAGGATACAGGGATAAAACCCATTATAGGGGTTGAGTTGGGATTCGTTATGGACATATGATCGCAGATCCCGGAACAGCACATAGGGAATATCGTATTGCTCGCCAAGAACAAGGAAGGATATCACAGTTTAATGGAATTGACATCGTTCGCGAACAAAGAAGGGATAAAAGACAAACCGAAAATAGATCTCCAAGCATTGAGAAAAATCTGAAGGGAGATCGTATGCTTTTTCTGAGGTACCCATTCATGGATAGCAAAGATGGTAGCACTTGACGAGAAAGAATCCAAGATCATCGAGACGATACATATGATACAAGAGATACTGGGTAAAGAGAATGTCTATTTGGAAGTGGTAGCACAAGATTATCTTGAATCGCCTGAAACCAAGGGCATAAACGACGTCATAGTATCGATCGCTGAAAAAGAGAACATCCCATGCATAGTAGACAATGTCTACTTCTATCCTTCTGCAAATGACAAGCAAGCATGGGAAGTCGCTCTTGCCATCAAGGACGGACTGAAAATCTATGATGAGAACAGAAGGAAACCGAGAGGGAAATTCCATATCATGGATGAAGACGAAATCAAGGACATCTTGGAACGCAATGGATTCGACAAAAAGACCATAAACCAATTCATAGACACGAACAATAAGATTGCAGATCAGATAGAAACGTCCATAGACCTTAATCAAGCCCTTTTCCCTAATTACGAGACACCTGAAGACGTAAAGGAATTATATGAGAGATATAAGGATGAATTAATAGTAAAAGAATAAATGTAGTGAAAAATGCACAAAAGGATTTCTTCATAGAAATATATTCATGCAGGGAACATTACGGCACAGAATAAAGTCAAAAACAATATATTGACTTAATTTATTAAATACATATAAACAAAATAACAAACACAATAATCAAATAAAAGAATGTACATATGGAAAAATTAGACAGATTGTCTCCTGCATTACGAAGAAAGATCATAACAGGAGAAAGGGAGTATCACGCAGATTCAAATACTCCAGTAACCGACTATCTGGTCCATACCAAACGCCACTGCAACGGCGGCAAGACGGTCGATGCCGGATTATGGCTCAAAGATCACCTCGACGACGGCGGAAAATTGTTCCTTGCAATGGCAGGAGCAGGATCCTCGTTCCAGATGGGAGTGACCATAGGGGAACTCATTCGTGCAGGTAAGCTTCATGGTATCTCCGTCACCGGAGCTAATATGGAAGAAAGCATGTACCGGTATGTAGCACATAGTCATTATGCATACATCCCGAATTACACGGACCTTACGCCTGAGGAAGAGAATGAATTGCGTGAAACGGGGTTGAGAAGAATTACTGACACTTTCCTACCCGAAGACGAATCAGTGAGAAAAATCCTGCCAGCATTGGAGATGCTATGGCGAAAAGCAGAATCAGAAGGTAAGAGGTATCTCTGGCACGAATTCTTCTTTCAGCTTTTCGAACAAGGGTTGATCGAAAAAGATCCGACGGCTAACGAAGATGATTGTTGGCTATATCAGGCATGGAAGAACAATATCCCTGTTTACGTTCCCGGATGGGAAGATAGCACCATGGGCAACATCTTCACCCAAGCATGCTATGAGGGGAACCATCCGCTGCTTTCCAAATACCGTCTTTCAGATGGTCCGATAAGTCAATCGATAG
>CAYSER010000010.1:0-28211 GCA_964430205.1 uncultured Candidatus Peribacteria bacterium
TCATCCTTCCTTATATCTATTATCTTCCACCTCTTTGGGCCGGAATTTCTTGGGATGCGACTTCTTGAACGACAATGGATCCTGGATCCTTTCGATGATAGCATCGAGCACCTTATCAACATTTTCTCATGTCTTCCCTGAGACCTTGATGATCTCTGACTTGTCGATACCGATGACGTTCTCTATTTCGTGTGCCACTCTCTCAGGATTAGCGGCTGGTAAGTCGATCTTATTGAGCACTGGAATAATCGTCAGATGCTGGTCTATCGCTTGATACAGGGTCGAAAGGGTTTGTGCCTGGATACCTTGGCTTGCATCGACGAGCAAAATAGCTCCTTCGACCGCAGCGAGCGAACGGGAGACTTCGTACTGAAAATCAACGTGCCCTGGGGTATCTATGAGATTGAACTCATACCCTTTCCGCTGCATCCTGGCCGGCGTCAACTTGATGGTAATTCCCCTTTCCTGCTCAATATCCATACGATCAAGCATCTGATTGTGCTCAAGTTTCCTGACAGTTCAGGTGATCTCGAGCATCCTGTCGGCGAGCGTAGATTTTCCGTGGTCTATATGGGCGATGATGCAAAAATTACGTATATTCATACTTAATGACTAATTGATGAAATGGTAAAATGATGTAGTGCATCTTATGAAATAGTTCTGCAATTTCAAGGACAGCCGATACTACCGCATCAACGAGCTCATGATCACCATCACCCTATCAATCCACCTTCTCACTCTCGACCTCTTTTTCCTTGTATATATGAATTGTTTGCTCTTCTTTTCTAGGATTTCTCTTATCGTCTGCATATTCGTCCAAAAAGACATAAAAAACTTTTAGAGTCTGATCTTTCTCACTCTCTTGAATACCTCTTTCCATCTCTTTTCGCTAAATTCGCTTGTTGGCAAAGCCAGTATCTCGAACACCCTCAACACCCTTTTCTCGATCCTCACTTTGCGCAATGCGACATAATGGAATGTCATATCATAGAATTCCATGAAAAAAATATTCAATGTCTTTGTCTCCTTGAGCTCCCTTCTCATTCCTTTGATCATCTGGAGCAAAAATCTCGAGACATCCTGATTCGCGTTCTTATGAAAATACTCAAAGATGATCTTTTTTTCCGGAAATTTCTTGTTGTGGAGTAATCGAAAAAGCTCCATCCTTGAATCATTGAGGTGTAAAAGCATTTGTTTTCTCATGCTTTTTGTCTCTTGCTCCTTTCTTATCATTCCCTCATACGAAAAAAACTGACAAAGCCAGGACAATAGCTTCGCCAGTCTTTCAGATGAGTACTTTCTTATATATGTGCGTTGATCCTATCTACCACAGCTATCTCGATATCAGATGGATTGAGCTTCATATAGAACTCATACGTGCTTCATTTGCAGATCAGCGGCAGTTTCTTCCCTATTTCTCTCTCTATGAGCTCTACCAGCGGCAAAACGATCTTGCCAAGCATATCGTTCTTGTTCTTGCTATAGCTGGAGAGGATCAGCTGTTTGTTGCTAACATCTTTTCCCATATGTGCGATCAGGATTCTGAGAATATCCACGGTTGCTGTTTGAGAATGCAGATCATCTGACGTCAGCTTCCTTCCATTGATGTGGATCTTGCTCTGTATCATATCCAGGAGTATACCCTTCTTGTGCGTATCAAGTATCGTATCATGGCTTCCAAGGCAGAATTTCCCATCCGACGTTCTGAGGATACATTTGCTCGAATCCAGGAACTCTGAATATTTGCCTGATCTTATATCCTGTTCTATCCTAATTCATTCATGCTCTATCCCATCGATCCGATTGGCGTAGATCAATTTTGATCATACGAAATCCTTATTACTCTTTTCCGCAGCATCAACGACCATTTTCCTGAATCCTTCCAATGGCATAGCGAAAATCAGTGATCCTCCCATGATCGTACTATCATTGGGAGAAAGAGAGAGATACTTCTGAGGACCATGAAAATTCTCTATGAACGCATTTATGAATTTCAGATAATTCGTTGAGCTGTTTCTTGTCACACAATCGCCTTGCCTGAATTTCTTGAGTGCATCCAAGAATTGCAGCATATGCGTCTCTTCATATGCCTCCGAATAGATCTTGGACATGAAATAAAGGATCTTCAGGCTCAGTATGCCCATAAGTTTACCATAGGTAGCTGCAAACTCATCCATTTCCGGAATGATGAGATATTTGTAGAATCTAGGGATCCTATTCGGATGCAGATTACTGAAGTTACTTCACATGAGTTTCTTGAAATCCGATTTGATCATCTTGGTAATGGTATCGTTCGACCTATAATTATCTCATGCAATCTGCTCCAACAATACGGGCTTCCCTGAGTAGACGACACCATAATCTATGGGGATATATGGATTCTCTCTCAATCACTTGAAGAGCTCATTGAGCCTGAATCAATAATATCTATGTGCTCTATCCCCTTCTGCCACCAATGGTTTGTCAAAATCCTCCGAGAAAGAAACTATAGGATAGGGCGAATCGAAGAATGCTGCCATCTTCGTGCCTGATCCGACCATATCGTAGATGACCTTATCGAAATTGAATGCATCCTCAAATAGCTTGTGAATGTCGCTCTGGGTATCCATCAATCATTCGTTGATATTCTTGCCTTTCAAAAATAGCAATTTCTTATGATCGATATTCCCGCTTATGAGATTGATACTAATAGAGAGAAGCAGTGCTAGGATCGAACCAAATCAGAGTCATACCCCTCTGGGCAATTCCGTGAGTATGCTTATCTCTATACCTTCGTTTCCACGCAACGATTTGCTATACCTTTTTTCCAATTCCTTGTTGATATCAGCAATGTATGGTGCATATTCTAGCGCATTGCTCTCTATAAACTGATATTCATTCATATCAAGATGATACACTTTCTTGATGACTATATTCCCGCTTGCCGTCTTATTATATCCCAGATAGATACGAATCGGGATCTTCTGTTTTACGCTCACTCAACTATAATTACTGAGGATGTCGCCGCATCGGCTCACTACGAATGGCGCCGAAATCACGGTCTGATGTTCAAGAAAAAATTTCTCATACGTCTGGATATACGTCTTCTTGAGATTCTTGGAATTCATGATCCTAGATTAGGACATAAAAGACAGCTAGAGAACCAAGTTATGTTTTTTTTTAAGAAATCTTGTTTTTCTTGGTCTTTGTCTTTTATTTCGTCAAACAATAAAGTTGTTATGTATATACATATATTATCGAAAATATCAATATTATCTATGCTTTATCAAGAAATCACCTATTCATGCAAGTATCTTATCGCTATATATTTGATATGATTCGTTTGATGACGGTAGGGATATTCTCTTTGGAGATCTTTCCCTCATATCTCTGTAATGCTGATGTAATCTGATCAGAGCTATATCAGAATCCTTTGAGCGAGGAAACAATGCTCTTGTAAAGCTTCTGATCTATATCCATCTTTTGGACATCTTCGATATCAAAGGTGCCTTTGAGTTGAAGCAGTATCTTTTTAGCGGATTTCGGTCAGATTCATGGTATGGCCGTAAAGAATTTGACATCAACACTCTTGAGTGCCTGTTGGAGGCGCTCTTTGGGCAATTGAGAGATCTGGAATGCGGTTTTAGGACCCACTCCACTGATCTTGAGCAAACTTTCGAAAAGCGTTTTCTGATCTATGGTATCGAATCCATAATAGATTATTGTCTTCCTATTATCGTCCAGATAAGGATACAGGAAGAATTCTCCTTTCTCTTTCTTACCAAGATAATGTACTTGGATCCCCATATTCTCATTTTGGATGATGATCTCCCCTCCTATGTGACGGACTTTCCCCACGAAATAATGGAACATGCTTTCTCATGATTATCGTATAAAAAATCAGGTTGCTATCATTGCGTATATACGTATTTATAGGTTAGTTTCAATGATTTTTTGGGTTGATATTGGATAATAAATCATTATTTTGATTCTCATCATTGGATGTTCAGTGATTCTTTTTTGTTTGTCAGCGTTACTTTAGCTCCCTATCAAAAAAGAGCATACTTTGGGTAAAGCTACGCTCTTTTCTGTTGCTTTATATAAGCATATGGGATCACTACACGACATATATTATATATGTTTTATACCAAATGTCAAATATTTTATACCTTTCTCTTCTTTTTATATACTAGCCAGGTCGTTGCCTATTCTTTTATTCTCTTTCACCCTTCTATGCAAAAACTCCAGAAGCAGTTATGGGACAGTTTCCAAGACGATATCGGTGAACTCAGCAAACCTCTCCAGGACCTCTTAAAGAATTGATTTGATACCTGAATCATCAATGAGGAAGATGTAATCGCTGATGTCGATGATATGGATCTCAGCATCAAGATGATAGAGAAATTCTATGAATTGGCCGAAAAATTGGGCATCA
This sequence comes from uncultured Candidatus Peribacteria bacterium, assembly GCA_964430205.1. Lineage (GTDB taxonomy): Bacteria > Patescibacteriota > Gracilibacteria > Absconditabacterales > Absconditicoccaceae > CAJBLF01. The sequence continues at coordinate 4,415 of CAYSER010000010.1, forward strand.
AGATGCTCACCATCGAGGAAATTCTAGAAAAAGAAGCTCAGGAATCCAAGAAAGAGAGTAAGCTTGGAAAGATCGAGCTCTATGACACTAAGAAGAATACCTCAGAATTGCAACATAAAGATTTCATCAAGCTCTATTTCAATGAGATATCAAAGATACCTCTCCTGACTTCAGAGGAAGAAAGGGACATCTCAAGACGCGTAAAAAAATGAGATGAAGAAGCCAAAAAAAGGCTTATCGAATCAAACTTGAGGCTCGTGATTAGCATTGCCAAGAGATTCTTCTGATCGAGACTGAGTTTCTCCGACCTCATCCAGGAAGGGAATATCTGATTGATCAAAGCGATAGAGAAATTCGATCCGGAAAAAGAGTTCAAATTCTCTACCTATGCCACTCGGTGGATCAAGCAGAGCATCACCAAAGCGATTGCAGATATGACCAAGCACGTCAGAATCCCCGTTCATCTCATCGATGAGATCAATTCATACAATAAGACCTATCAACTCCTCTTTCAAAAGCTTGGAAGGGAACCGACTTCTAAGGAAATAGGGCAGAAGCTTTGATTCCCCATCAAGAAGATAAAGAAACTCGAAGAGGTCATCTTCTGAAACGTATCGCTCGACAGGGAAGTCGGAGATGAGGGGAGAGATACGCTTGCCGATCTTATCGAAGATGGCAATACGTTAAGGCCCGATCAATTCGCCGAAAAGAATGCGCTCAGGAGCAATCTCGACATGATCCTAGGGATGCTCGACGATAGGGAGGCAAAGATTGTTAAGATGAGATATGGTATCGATGGACCGAGATATACATTAGAGCAAGTTTGAGAAGAATTCAATGTAACTAGGGAAAGGGTCAGACAAATCGAACAGAAAGTCATCCAGAAGCTCAAAGAGCATGCGGGATTACAAAAAATACTTGGAATCGAGGATGATATCGCTAAGCTCGAAGCCGGTGAAGGTAAGAAGAGAAGGAAATGAAGAAAAATAAAAGACGACATCGATGAGGAAGATGAAGAAGATGATTACATGAGCAGATTCGACGACGATGATTATCTGGAAGATTAAATCAGCTATCCATCAAAAAAATTATTTTACTAAATTACTATAAAAGATTATGCCAGATTTGAGTTCAAGGGAGTATGACGCATCGCATATCAGAGTCTTGGAATGATTGGAGCCCGTAAGGCAAAGGCCTGGAATGTATATCTGATCCACCGACGCGAAATGATTACACCATCTCGTACAAGAGATCGTCGATAATTCCGTAGATGAAGCATTAGCAGGACATTGTACCACTATCACCACCTGTCTCAATGAAGACGGATCCGTTACCATCCATGATAACGGAAGAGGAATTCCTGTAGACAAACACGCTAAGACAGGGAAATCCGCTTTGGAAACAGTATTTACCGTACTCCATGCATGAGGAAAATTTGATAAATGAGCGTACAAGATCTCATGAGGTCTTCATGGCGTATGAGCGTCAGTCGTCAACGCCCTAAGCGAACGGCTTGAAGTGACCGTCTACAAGAACGGCAAGAAATATTTCCAGAGATATCAGAGAGGTATTCCTGATGGAGATATACAGGAGTTATGAGAAAGCGATAAGGTGGGGACCACAGTCAAATTCCTGCCTGATGCAAAGATCTTCGAAACTATCGAGTTCTCCCAGTCCATAGAGATCGCGAGAATGAAACAATCAGCATATCTCTCCCCTGGCATCACCTTCAATTTCGTCAACAAAAAGAACGGTTTCAAACAAAGATTCTACTACGAATGAGGAATCAAGACATGGCTGAAAAATCTTGTGGGAACACAAATGCCGCTTTCTTCACCTCATTATTTCAAGACGGACGGAAAAGATTGCCTCACTGAGATCGCATTCGAATTCGTAGATAGCCCTAATGAACATATCCTTTCCTTTGTGAACGATATCCCGACCATAGATGGAGGAAGCCATGTCTTGTGATTCAAATCAGCATTATTGAATATCATCAATGAAGTAGGAAAAGAGAAGGAAAAGATCAACAAGAAGATAGGAGAATTCCAATACTCTGACGTCACTGACGGACTCTATGCCATCGTTACGGTCAAGATACCTGAACCGCAATTCGAAGGACAGACTAAAGGGAAACTCGGAAATAGTTATGTAAGACCAGAGGTAGAGAAAGCAGTCTACGACTATCTCAAGAACTATTTCATCAACAATGAAGGAGAATTCGATAAAATATTCCAAAAAGTAGAGCTCGCTGCAAGAGCTAGATTAGCAGCCAAATTTGCCAAAGAGACTGTGCTAAGGAAGAACATCCTTGCCGGATGAGTGCTTCCCGGTAAACTTGCAGATTGTGCAAGGAAAAACAAAGAAGGTACAGAGATGTATATCGTCGAGGGAGATTCAGCGTGAGGTAGCGCAAAACAGTGACGCGATAGCAACTTCCAGGCCATCCTCCCATTGAGAGGTAAGATCCTGAACACCGAACAGGCTGTTATGCAGAAGATTATGGCCAATAATGAGGTGAAGGCATTGATCACGGCTATAGGTACCTGAGTCAAAGATAATTTTGATTTCGAAGGACTCAGATATGATAAGATCATCATCATGACGGATGTCGATGTGGATGGTGCACATATCAGGACATTATTACTCACTTTCTTCTTCAGGTTTATGAGACCACTCATCGAGCATGGTCATATATATGCCGCTTGTCCTCCTATCTTCAAGTTCGAGCAAGGCAAAAAATACCAATATATCTACGATGAGAACCATACGCCTGATATGTATGGCTTCGATAAGGATAAGACTGAGATCCAAAGATATAAGGGTCTCGGAGAAATGAATCCAGACCAGCTTCGAGAGACTACCATGAATCCGGAGAACAGAAAATTGAATCAGATCACAGTCGAAGATGCGGAAGAGGCCGACAGATTATTCAGGATCTTGATGGGTGAAGACGTCCAATCAAGGAAACACTTCATCCTGACTCACGCAAAGAGCGTAAAGGAGCTCGATATATAAACTAACGACAAATGATAAAATGACTTATCCATAGCTTAGTCGATGTAATGCGTACGCATTTGAGCAATGGACATTTTCTTGACTCTTTTATTATTTTAATTATATTATCTTCAATAAACAAAACAGTCACCACTAATACAAAAAATAACTATGGGAATAGGTGTAGGAATACTAGTTATCAGGAACCATGACCGGTTGAATGAGATCCAAGCTCGGCATCCTAAAGGGGTCTATTCTCAGGAAGAGTTTCTCTCAAGGATCCATAAGGGAGATGCATTCTTTAGCACTAAAGATTCCGATTATCATGGGTATGAACCTCGCATTCTTGTTAGCACAGAAGAACATTCGCAGGGCTTATACAGATATATCGCGAAAGTTTATGCCCAAGCCCAAGGCGGATTCGTAGCGGATTTTTTTTGGAGCGGGGATGCAGTATTCACTGACAAAGATGCTATGTTAGCCTATCAAGCAGATCTCAAAGCCCATTACGCTGAGCTTGATTGGGAAGCCATATAACAATCCAATCCCAATCTCTTGGCATCATCAGAGCCTGTATTAGGCTCTTTTTTTTATCTCAAGCCCTTGACCATATACGTTCATTCGAGCTCATATCCGATCTTTCTATAATATTCCCTGACCCCGATGCCGGAGATGACGGAAAGTCTTTTGTACTTGTGGAGCTGGGAAACCTGTTCAGCTATCTCCATCAGCTGTTTACCGAATCATTTATGCTGAATCTTATCGCTTCAACGCTTCACTATTTCAACGCTTCAATGTTTCAATGTTTCAACGTTTCCATAGACGTGGAGTTCCCTGATCACTGCGGTATGTTTACCTAATCATGGTACATCCGCCAAAAATCATTCCTCGGGCAACAAGAGTCTGGTGAATCCATAGAGATATCCTAACTGATCTTCGAAGGCAATGAAATACTCCACTCCCCCACTGCTCATATATCTTCTCATCACCATATTTGTGACGAGTTCCGAGTTACGCGTTACGAGACACTGATCACTCGTCACTGATCTATTCCTGATCTCACGGCTTCTAGTATCTAGTGAAACAAAATTTCTGACTGATTTCAAATCTGGACGTTCACCAACAATACATGTCTGGATCTCTCATGATTTTGGGATGACTTTCTCCGCTTCTTCTTTGAGTAACTTTTGCAGAGACCCATAGCATACATATTCTCCGTATATTCTTTGGTAGAATTTCTTTCGTGCCGTTGGTTTGGTTTTCTGTTCCTGTAATAACTGGTTGTGCATCAATTGCGAAAGGTTCGTCACTTTACTGCCTGCGACAATCTCGGTTGCAGGGATATCACGGATGAGGCGTTTGATCCTGGTATAGGGAGGAATAATATCCATGAAGGTCTGTCTTATGAGTTTTTTGATATCATCAGTTTCTAAGGGCGAATACTTTCCGTCCTTGTAGAGCATATACAGCTCTGTCTCAGGGATGACGGATGTCGGATAAAATTTGATCTCATCAGGTTTGAAAGAGGGATCGCTATAGAGATCCTTGAACGTCTGGAGATCTTTCTCCTCATCAGACCCATAGAGCCCCGGCATGAGATGCAGTGAGAATTTGAACCCGTATTGCCTGAGCTTATCACAGGCTTCGCGTGCTTGCTGTACCGTGTGTCCTCTCTTATTGAGTCTGAGCACTTCATCATCAGTGGACTGGAGACCCATCTCTATCCTTGTCACTCAGAGTCCGCGCCGAAATACGCAATTGGCATCCGTCACGAATTCCGGTCTCGTCTCGATAGTCAATCCTATCATCCTATGTTTGGATTTCTCGTTCTTCTTGAGCGATTCTGTCATCGATGCCGGATATGCTATCCTCCTATCTTTGTCTATCGTCGCATGCGAGTATTTCTTGGCCGTAGATATCTCGATATTCTTAAAATACTCATCGAAGGTATTGCATGCATCGTAGAGTGATTTGATGAACTGGAGTTTGTACTGTTTCGGATATACATCGAAGGACCCACCCAAGACAATCATCTCTATCTTATCGGTTTCATGCCCTGTCAGCGTGAGCGAGAGCAACCTATTGTAGACCTGTCTGATGGGATCGAACCTATTGAGCAACGCTCTCATCGCTCCTGGTTCCGACTTTATATAGCTCTTCGGCATCGTTGGGTCGTTGGGGCAGAAAATACACTGTCCAGGGCACGCGAAAGGTTTCGTCAGAACCTGTACAGATACGATGCCGGATTCCGATCTGATCGCCCTCTTCTTGAGGAGTTGCTCTATCTGAGGATCTTTCTGTATCTTCTTCGATTTGATCATAGCATAATAGGTCTGCAGCAATTGGATATTGGATGGTAAGTCAGGGAGATTCTCCTTTTTGGAAAAATCTCTCTTGAGTGCAGTAAGCAGGCCAAGCGTACGATCTTCATATTTCGCCTTGATGAGTTTAAGAAGTATCGTTTCCATGATGTGAGTCAGTATAGTGAATGTTTCGTTATTTTCTATCTAAAACTACCCATTATGTCATGTGCGGCTGAATTTAGACGGATTTAGATGGATAGCATAAGATTTAAGGTTGATTTAAGATAGAAATATACATTCTTCTACGTTATTTTTACATTCCCCCTTCATATCATGATCTTCGACAAAAAAACTATCATCACTATTGTTGCTTCAATACTGTGAACTCTTATCATCTGAGGTCTCGTTAGCCTCGCTTTCCATGGAAGACCACATGAGACAAAAGGATTCGATAGATGATTCTGAATGTCTGACTATGGAAATCAGCCTACTCTGATGTCTGGCATCGAAAATATCGTAGCTACAAAAGATTATGCTGCTTTCCAGACGGTCTTCAGCGGGACTCGCATGGTAAAGACCATCGATACTCAAGAGAAATTCTCCACCCGGGTCAAGCTCCAGATCGCCATGAAGAATGTCCAAGACTTGCAGTCACAGCTCTTCTCTTGAGCGAGCAAAACATTCGTACCTATGATGTGAGGGCAACCAAAAGGCAGAGATTGAAACGATCGGTGATGCGGCATGATGAGATGAGAAAAAAAATTCAGAAGATAGACCAGCTCCCATTTCCTATTGAAAATGCATCGGCAAGTTATACAATTCCGGTAATGGTGCTTTTATATTCTCATCCTTGCTATGATAGAATTGCCGAAGCTTCCTTTCGATTTCGCTGCACTTGAGCCGGTCATCGATGCAAAAACCGTCGAGATCCATTATACTAAGCATCATCAAGGATATGTCAACAAACTGAATGAATTGATTTCCGGTACGCCTTTTGAGGGCAAGTCACTGGAAGCTATCGTAAGAACCTCAGAATGACCAGTGTTCAATAACGCCGCTCAAATACGAAACCATACGTTCTATCGGAATATGCTCATGTCCCCAAGAGAAAACGCACAGCCTAGATGAGCTTTATATGATGCGATCGTCGCCAAACGGGGCACATTCGAAAATTTTCAGGAAACCATGACAGCCAGCGCTGTAGGGAATTTCTGATCATGATGGACGTGGTTAGTCAAGAATCCTGACCATACGTTGGATATCATCAATACTAGCAACGCATGATGTCCACTAACCATGGACAAACAGCCATTGTTAACCATAGATATACGAGAACATGCCTATTATCTCAGCTACCAGAATCGCAGAATCGAATATGTGACCAATATCCGGAAATGCATCAATCGAGATAAGGTCATAGAGGTTTACCGCCAATAGATTTATCGAATATGATGAGCCATGAACACTAGGTATAAGAAATCGAAATGATATCGCTGAGAAGAAATTGCCGCTGAACATTATTACCGCCAATGATATTCGCTTGTCGAAAGGAACTACACGATCCAGTGATGAGAACTAGATCTCATTTTCCGTAAGAACGGCGATCTGAAATTCGTGGAAGTGAAAGTGGTTGATCATACTGATGATCTTTTCGATTACGTCACCCAGAGGAAACTCTGACATGTGGTACATACGATAAATTACTACCTTCTTGAGCACCCTACAGATGTAAATTATTCATTTGATATTGTATTCATCAAGGAGAATTCTATATTAGAAATCTATGAAAATGCAAGCAACTCCTAGGATTTACCATCTATCTCCCTCTATGAAAAGAAGCAAACTCATCATCCTCTTCCTCCTATGAACGCTTTTCGGCTGATTCCTTCGGCAGATCGGCCACGAACGGAATACTCTTCATCAACCCATCATCACTTCAGGGAAACTGAATATGGATTGATTGATTGCTTCGATCAAGAACGTCGTCAATCCCGAGAAGATCTGATTAGGGAACAAGACCTATGAGCGTTTCGATGCCATCTATAGTATTCTTCAGAATGCCTATTATGATACAGAAAGGCTCAATACCTGAAAAATGCTCACCAATGCCGTGAAAGCGTATGTCGATGCTATCGATGATCCTTATACTATCTATATGGATAGCGATCAGAATTCCGGATTCCAGGAAGAACTCAAGTGATCTTCTGATTTCGAAGGCATAGGCGCTGTCATCTCCAAAAAAGACTATTACATCCAGATTGATGAGATGATCAAATGATCTCCTGCCTATATTGCAGGGCTCAAACTCCTCGATAGGATCGTCATGATCGAGACCTGATCCACCAAGAATCTTGATGTTCAGCAAGCTGTCAATCTCATAAGATGACCAAAATGAACCACGGTAAAACTCACCATCGAAAGAGTTTCTAAGGATGGTACCAAAGAAGTCATCGAAAAAACGATCACCAGAGACAAACTTATCGTACCTTCCGTCAATGGGAAGGTCATCACCTGATCGAATGGCACACATCTGGGATATATCAACATATCTATCATCGGAGAAGAGACGGAGACTTTGCTTAAGAATACCTTGAGTGAACTCAAATCTCAGAATATCAAATGAATCATCTTGGATCTCAGGGGCAATGGCTGATGATTGCTGCCTATAGCCGTCCAGATTGCCTCTCATTTCATTCCGAAGGGCAAATTGGTCGTAAGCACCAAATATACCGTCTTCGAAGATGAAAAACTCTTATCGGAATGATATCAGGATTATCAGCATATGCCTATGGTCGTTCTGGTCGATGGATTGACCGCCTCCGCAGGAGAGATCATTGCTTTGGCACTCAAGGAACAAGTAGGAGCGCAATTGGTCGGCACCCAGACGTTCGGCAAATGATCCATACAAACCATGGACGAATTCGATGATGGCGCATCAATCAAATATACGGTAGGCAAACGATATACACCTAATGGCGAAAATATCGATCTCACTTGAGCAGCGCCTGACGTCAAGGTAGAATTCGATCCTGAAGCGTATTCGAAAGAGTGAAGAGATACCCAACTCGATAAAGCGAAAGACGTACTTATGACGATGATAAAATAACTCTCATCGTTTATCATTTCACTATCCATCATGACCGTAACTATCCATCTCAAAAAACCTGACGGAAGCACCATAGGAAGATTCCCTTGAGCTGATCGCCAGAGCATTGCACAGATTGCGAAACAACATGGCATAGATATCCCTATCTCTTGCGGCGTATGACATTGCTGAGTCTGTAAATGCAAAATCTTGGCTGGTAGTCAATACCTCAAGATCGATAAAATCTCTCCACCGATAAGCCCGCTCGATAGGAAAGAGGACGGCTCTTTCAAAGAAGTCTTCTCTTGCATCTGAGGGATCACTTCCGAAGCCATCAATGATAAGGACGATCATGAAATCATCCTAGAGAAGCAGATGTAACATCACTCTCGTAGTCTTTTACCCTGTTATGCATCGCTTGTGGTAGTGTTTGATCAAGAGCACATAAAGAAATTGAAAGAACAGGATCAGAACGCCTTCAACCAGTTCTACCTGGAGACGGTCGATATGTTTTTCCGTTATATCAATACGAATTATTTCATCAGCAAACAGGATGCCGAAGATATTATCTCCGACTTCTATGTAAAATTCCGGGAAGGCGTAAAATCATTTAAGGAAGATCAGTCTTTCAAAGCCTATTTCTGGACAATATTCAAGAACACCATAAAAGATTTCTTCAAAAAGAATACTGACACCCCTTTCGCGGACATGCAAGGAAACGAGCATGATGAGCCCTTCGAAGATACGCTTGTCGATGAATTCGATATCACTGCCCTTCTCGATAACGACTTCAATTTCGAGGCGATACAGAATGCTATGAAACATCTCGATGACATCAGCAAGGAAATCATTTATTTCAAATTCATAGAAGAGAAAACCAATGATGAGATTTCATCAATCACCTGATCATCGCATGAGATGATAAGGCAAAGACTATCGAGAGCGATCAAACATCTCAAGCAGCTTCTTGAAACTGACCAATAATCACCCATACTCTCTATACTATTTCAGAGTCCGGCTTCTTGTCGGGCTTTTCTCAAAACCTATCGTTTTTTATCATACATTTTTATATAAATGTCAATCCTAAATCACCAGACTACACCATAAAATTACAAGAAACACCAGTTCTAACCTTTTGTTCTGTATCTCATCGATAGCAGGGGCTTTTCTTTCAAAATCTCTTGAAATACGCATACTCTATGCTAATATCATTGCTGTACACAGTACCTTTTATTATGTAATTATTTGTACAAATGACAAAGACAGCTCTTATTGCTAGCTTAGCAGAACAATTGGGTGTTTCTAAGAAATTAGCATCTGAATTGGTTAACTCTTTCATCGAAACTGTTATCGGTGGTGTAAAGAAATCTGGAGAAGTTAGAATCCAAGGATTCGGAACATTCAAGGCTTCTAAGAGAAAGGCTAGAAAAGGTGTTAATCCTCAGAATCCTTCTCAAACAATCAACATCCCTGCAATGAAGGTTGTTACTTTCAAGGCTGGATCTGAATTCAAGGCTGCTGTTAAGTAATTTTTCAAACCATAACACAGCGCTGTGGAAAAACTCCTCTGTTCGAGGAGTTTTTTTTAGTTTGATTTTATCACGTAAACTACTATATATGGGAGTAGAATTTAGAATTTAGAATTTAGAATTTAGAATTTAGAATTTAGAATTTAGAATTTAGCATTTAGAAATCAGAATTTAGAATTTAGAAGTGATAATCTTTCCTTATGTATTTATTTCTTTCAACTAGAAAATGACGTGATATATCATTATAGCAGCCCTTGCATGAGGCCTGGTCTGATATCTTGTCTTCTATCTCAGATACCAGCATAAGGATACCGTCAACCAATTGAGATCGAATCTCAAAGAAGCAGGCAAAGAAGTTGAATATCTCAGTCATGAACTAGATGAGTACGTTCAGCAGAATGCTCTCCTGAAGCAGAAGACCATAGAACTCCTAGAAAAGAACGATGATCTTTCAGATGTCGTAGCCGAACTCAGCAAATACTATGTACATCTCAAGAAAGCAGCAGAGAAAACCACTGAACTCACCAAATATCTTCATACACCGAATCCTCAAGTAGAAGAGAAGATGCAGCCGTATCTGGATAAAGCCGCAAAAGAGAAATGAGATGAAGAGAAGAAATTTTTCTAACCCCAACTAACAACGAGCAACTACTACCTCATTATGAACTATCGTGCATTACCAGAGCAAATAATTACACAAATTCTCAATTGTTCACTATTAGTTGTTAACTGATTTTAGTCAATTAGTCATCCAGCTTGTCTTACAACCAGAAACATATAGCAATCCACGATCCAAAGACCGGCTATAATATCATAGCCGAGCAATACGGGAATTACCACAAACACCTTGATAGCTTCGACAAAGGTGTTTTTGTAAAATATCTTCCGAAACAAGAGCACATCTCCCTTATCGATCTCGGTGCTGGTGACGGCAGGTTACATAAGTTCTTGTCGCCACTAAACCCTGAGAGATATGTCGCTTGTGATATCGCTGAAAGGCTTTTGAAAAGACATCCGGGCAAAAACATTGAGAAAGTAGTCTGTGATCTGGAAGCTCCCCTCCCCTTCGATGATGAATCTTTCGATCTAGCGATCAGCTTCTTCGTCCTAGAACATATCGAAGATATAGATACGCTTTTCAATGAAGTCTATAGGATACTGAAACCATGATGAACCTGGATTATCGGACATTTCATCCAAAGACGTGAATTCATTTGGAAAAAAGATAAGGATCAGTTCAAAATCAAGTTCTTCAATCATAGGATCCAGGATCTGGAGAAAGTAGCCCAAGCTTGCTTTTTCGATACCCATCTAGTGCCTATCCGCGAAGCAGGCATTATCATCGGCCATATTCTCATCTGTACCAAACTATAACTCCTTGAAAAGTACTTCGTTTTTCGTAGAAGGTAGAATGCGAAAAGAAGAAGAAAAAACAATTGTTCTACCTTATGTCTTTTACCTTCTGCTTTATTGTCCAATGAAGAAATTCTACATCACAACACCGATATATTATCCTAATGGTTACCCACATATCGGACATGCGTACAGCTCTTTCATAGCTGATTTCTATGCAAGATACAAAAGGTTGCTCTGATATGAGGTAAAATTCTCAACCGGGAATGATGAGAATAGCCAGAAGATCGTCCAACAAGCGGAAGCTGAAGGGAAAGATGTCATGGAATATCTTGATGCGATGGGAAAGAAACGAGAAGCGGTCTGGCAGCATCTACAAATTTCCTATACGGACTTTATCAGAACAACCCAAGACAACCACAAGAAACTCGTCCAGGAAATGCTTCAAAAATCCTATGACAAATGAGATATCTACGAAGGAGAATACAAAGGATACTATTGCGTAGGCTGCGAAGGTTTCAAGACTGAAAAAGATTTGATCGAAAAGAATGGAGAGATGGTATGTCCGGATCATCTCAAAAAACCTGATCTCATCACTGAGAAAAATCGATTCTTCAAGCTCAAGAACTATCAAAAGAAGATAGCGGATTTTTATCAGAGATATCCAGAATTCGTCGTACCTGAATATAGATTCAACGAAATGAAATCCTTTGTGAAGAGCGGCCTAGAGGATTTTTCTGTTTCCAGGGAAACGAATAAATTCTGAATTCCATTACCGTTCGATCCTACTCAAGTGACTTATGTATGGTATGATGCTTTATTCAATTATGTCACTGTCAGCAGAGATGCATGATATCGATCAGAAGATACTCAGATCATACATATCCTGGGAAAGGATATTGCAAGATTCCATTCGATATTTCGACCAGCGATGTTGATGAGCGTGGATTATAGGTTGCCAGATACAGAGTTCGTAACCTGATATTTTACCGTCGATGGCCAGAAAATGAGCAAATCCTTAGGCAATGTCATAGATCCTATCCAAGTCGTAGATGACTATGATAGAGACGCAGTGATATTCAATCTCTTGTATGATGTGCCTATCGGCGCCGATGGAGATTTCTCTGTAGAAAGATTGTGACACCTCTATGAAAGTATGCTGATTGGAGGACGATGAAACCTCGTGAACAGGGTCACCAGCCTCTGCAAGAAATACGGCATTACCAACGGTAAATTCAACAGACAGAAACGGGAGATATTCAAAGAAAATAACGAAAGCCAGCTTCTCTCCTTCTTCGAAGATGGTCGAGATGGAGCAAAGATCGAACAAAACTATCTCAAGAAGGCTGATATCAAATGATATCTCGATGATCGATACCAACTGATCCAGAAAGCTAACGAATATATCACCAGGGCTGAGCCTCGAGTGAAATACAAGAATGAAACGACTCAGGAAGAAGCAATCTCCGATCTCCAATTCCTGCTCTATATCGTCAAGAATATCGCATTATTCTCTGCTCCTATCCTTATCAACGGATTCAAAAAAATCCAGGATATCTTGGGAAATGAAGACCTCAGCCAGATCGATTCATCAAAGAATTCATCGGACACGAACAACCAGTTCAAGATCGTCTTTGATATGGAGGAATTCCCTGTCGTCCTCAATCCGCAGATCATCTACCAAAAGAAAGAATAAATAAACATATATGATTTCATCATAGAGAAAAAAACCGCATGATAGAAGGCGGTTTTTTTTATTTCATCAATCAATTAGAACATGAACGTATATTTCGTCTCATCGACGATAATTTCCTTGATTTGATCCACTTCCATCTCAAGTGTCATACCTTCATCTGGAGATGGCTCTACATTTCATGAGGCATTGAGTACGAATTCAGGGAATACGAACACCCATGGCGATTCATCTTCATCATCATTCTCTTCCATCTCTATATCTCAGATCACTGCTGAAAGGTACGTCACTGTCTTATCGTCATCATCCATACATTTGATACTATCGACTACTAGTCATTTATCTTTGATATAATTCAGTATATCGATTTTGTCTTCCTCTTTCATTAGCACCACCTCGTCCTTCCGTTTTGCATTCTTTACCAGCTCCTTTGAACGTTTATTGTGAGGATTGAGATCAGTTCTTGTACCGAATTCATTGTAGGAATAGTGTATCTGGTCAGAAAGTTCATCCATCTTATTGTCCTGGATTTCGATGAAACTATTGATCTGAATATCGAGATCATTTATCTGCAATATTTTTGCCAGATCCTCTACGATGTATGGATCCGGATCCCTCGATTTCCTTTCCAACCATTCCTTCACCTCTGTTTGGCCATCGGAAATATCTTTGTAGGAAATCCATTTATCGTGCATATATCAAAGAAATCAGCAGCTAAATTTTTTTTTGCTTTTTATTCCTTTGTCATAGTATCGATATTTATTTTCCCGACATTGTCAATCGTATTTTTTTTCGTATTTATACAAGAGAATAAAATTAGGATAAGCACCCCGACAGCGAATGCAAACAAGAAGGTGGCCTGAGGAGAAATCTTGTCCCAAAGGGCTCATAAGATATATCCTCCAGGCAATGACACAATCCCTATCGCGGTATGGAAGACCCCCAATGCTGTCCCTTTCTGGTTCTTATCTGCCAAATCGACTACCAATGCCCTTTCAGTACCATCCACGATCGCAAATATGATTCAGAATACCACGAAACATGCAATTACCCATCAAAATTGAGTCAGAAATGCTAATCATAAGGTTACCACCAAGAACAAAGAGTATGCCATCCACAACATCTTTTTTCTTCCTATGCGATCAGACAATATCCCTAACGGCGTGGATACTATAGTGTACACTCCGTAAAACAGCACATAATAGATGATTGCTGTTTCATCTGATGCACCTATGCTCTTGGCCTTCAACAACAAGAATGCATATCAGAAATTTACCAATCCGAACAATGCGGCAATCACGATGAATATCTTGAGATTCCTCGGCAGCAGCTTGATGGCCTTATCTAATGATGGAATCTCTATCTTCGGTTTAATATGCACATGATTTCGTTCCCTCGAATGCTTCATTGCATTAGCTTCCTTGACAAACAATATCGTCACCACCGCTATCACTCCTGGCACGAATGCAAAAAGGAAAAGATTCTGATATCAGAGATATGGGAACAGCACCAGGGCGAGTATGGCTCAGAGCACTGATCACGTGCCATCCATAGCTCTTTGGATACCATAGGCCTTCCCGATATACTCAGGCGCTGTCGCATCAGCGACCAACGCATCCCTGGGAGCATCCCTCAATCCTTTGCCGATCCTTTCGATCACTCTGAACACCAGTACTACCGGCCATGATTTTGCAAGAGAGAACAACGGCTTCGTGATAGTAGAGAAACTGTACCCTATCAGGACAAATATCTTCCTTTTCTTGAATTTATCCGAGAGATATCATGAGAACACCTTCAATAATGCTGCTGTCGTATCGGCCGCTCACTCGACTATCCCGACGATGGTAGCTCATGCTCCTAAACTTGTCAGGAATAGAGGAATCAATGGGAATACCATCTGAGAGCTCAGATCTGTCAATAAGCTAACCAATCATAAGACTAGGACATTCCTCGAAATTCCCCTGAGAAAATATTTTCGGTTTTTCATAAGCTATGCGGTCGGTCAAGTAAAGGTCTTGATTTTCTGTCTCTCGATAAGCTTGAGAACTATATAGATGGCCAGTATGATGAATTGGCTGAAGAACTCCGGATTGTATAATGATGCATGAATCAATCCTGCAATCAAAGCGACGTATGAAGCATATTGGATTGTTTTCCGGTTACTTTTCAATGTCCTGACGGAAACATCATTGGACGTGAGATATCCTATCAAAAGCATAAGGAATCATAATCCTCACATCATCATCCGGAATGTCTGGAATCAGACGATCAACGGAAGATGCATGTGTATCCGGTTCACTACCACCAGTCCCGCATGCGTGAATATCGCAAGGAATGTGGTGATACCCAATTGTCTCCTGAATCTCATGCCGAGTGCAGCGAAGAAATAGATAACGCTCACCAGCATCTTCCCTAATCATTTTAGATCTCTCCCTTTGATAGTCTTGAGATACTGTCGCAATCAGCGCAACGTTATTGTTCTGAGCTCCGTATATCTCACTAGGATCATGAACAATGGTTTGACGAATAAGGTAATCCACAGCAACATCAGACCGATCTGAGCGAATCAGCTATTGATACTGAATCCGTACATTGTCGCCATGTTCGGCAAGAAATACGATGCCATAACCAGACCAAAGCTTATCAGGCTCACTATCACGTAATACACCATGATGTCATGAGGGTAGAAAAACATAAAAAAATCGTATGGATTTGCTTTTGATGGCACAAAAAAACCGCTTGTGTCCTATTCAATAGAGCAAAAAAGACATAAAACAAGGCTCACTTTCGAGAAAAAGTCTCTTCTTAAGGGACGTAAAAAGCATCACATCGGAGCCATTATTTTATTTCAGTCATACGCTTCTGGACTTCTTGTGCGAAAGCCATATCCGTCATATATGCTGCACAAGCCTCTTCATACTCAACGTTCTGGTTGATGTACTTGTTTTCTAGATCAGATGCCTGCTGTGCGAATCTTAAAGCACCAGCTTCATCTCATTGTGCCTTGAGCGAAGCAACCTTCATTGCAAAAGTGATCAAATCCATACATTGTTCCTTGGTTGCAGGGGCTTTTGCGGTATTCTGCGTCTCTTGTGTAGCTGTCGCCGCTGTTGGAGAAGTGGCGTCCTTGGAGACATCCGCAGTCTTGGTCTTACATCCTGCCACCACTACCAACGACAAGGTAATCGCAGATACTACTAGCAATTTTTTTGCGAACATGATATGATGATTAACATGTAAAAAAATTACCCTTTTACAATCTCATATCCATCTTTGGTATCTTTTATCATGAATCAGAGCGATTGGACTTTATTCCTTAGTTCGTCGGCAAGCGTAAAATCTTTCTGTTTCTTTGCTTGCAATCTTTGGGCTGCGAGAGCAGTCACTTCATCGGGGATATCGATTTTCTCTTCCGCTAGCATTTCAAATAATCAAAGCTTAAGGAGATTGTCCTCTAGCCATGTGATGATCTGATACACATGTTCTCATCAATTATTTAATGCACTTTGCACCGCTGCAAGCAGTTTCGGCATATTCATATCGTCACCTATCGCTTCCATAGCCTGCTGGAAGAATGGATCAGATTCAAAATCCTTCTTATCTTTTACTGTCCTTTTTCATTGAAGCTTCCTGATAAGGGAATGCCTCGTATTCTTTGCTGCCTCTAGTTGGTCTCGCGTAAAGTTCTGAAAGCTTCCGTATTGTGCCATAAAATAGAAATATCTAAGATCCAACGGAGAGAATCCTTTGGCCGTAATATCGTTGAGCGTATATACGTTCCCCAATGATTTACTCATTTTCCCGCCATCGACCTGAAGAAACTCGTTGTGTATCCGATACTTCACCCACGGATGAACGCCGAAACCACATTCTGATTGTGCTATCTCATTTGGATGGTGGATGGTGATATGATCCGCTCCTCCATGATGGATATCAAATTGATTGCCGAGATATTTGCTGGACATCGCACTGCATTCTATGTGCCATCCAGGGAATCATCTACCTCGAGGCGAATCCCGTTCCATCTGCCTCTTCTCATGCTCCGGAGAAAACTTTCGCAATGCGAAGTCTGTAGGATGCTTTTTCCCTCCCATCTCTACCCTCTCACCAGCATTGAGCTCTGCGAGACGTTTCTTATAATTCGGTCACATCAATTCTCCATAATGTTCGACTTTGCTCGTATCCATATAGATACCATCACCAGGGATCGTATAGGTATATCCCTTTTCTTCAAGCGTTTTCACCAATGCTATCTGTTCTGGAATATTATCTGTCGCTCTGGGCATCACATCGAACTCATCGATATTGAGCGCTTGCATACCTTCCTTGAATATCTTTTCATATCTTTTCGCCACTTCCCATGCTGATATACCTTCACGTTTAGCTCACTTCTCAAGTTTATCCTCTCCCTCATCGGCATCGGAAACAAGGTGTCCCACATCGGTAATATTCATGACCGCCTTGACCTTGTATCCCATGATCTTGAGGGTATTCCTTATCAGATCTGCTGTGAACGTCGCCCTATAATTCCCTATGCTCGGATCCCGATAGACCGTGGGTCAGCATGAATACATCCCCACGAAATCCTTCTTCTCACCTTTGTATTCTGGATCCTCCATCAAAGGGACAAAGATTTCTTTCTTGTGTGTCAATGTGTTGTATACCGAGAGTTTCATGTCATATGCATTCAGGGGTAAATCATGTTTCTTTTGTATGTTTCCTCTCGTAAAATGCAACAAAAAAGACTTACCAGCCCCACTCCTCTCCTCGCATCACTTGATCATTTATATACACTGCGCATGGAATTGCATTTTGTTCGCTTTTCCTTATAGCAATGAACGCATTTTATCGTATCAGCGACGATGTTCGATTTCGGCATCCTAGGCAATAATGCCAGGAATCTGCTCTATATCAAGAAATTCAATGACAAGAAATGAATACGTCTCGCAAACAACAAGCTTCAGACGAAAGATTTTCTCGTAGAGAGATGAATACCATTCGCTAAGACCTATGCTATCATCTCCAATCGCAAGGAGCTCTATGAATTCGATTTTGCCTATCTCCCGAAAAAGAATTTTGTTGTCAAACCCAATCAATGAAGCAAATGACAATGAGTATATATCGTAAAATACATTCCAGAAGAAGCATGAACAGATGATTCTCCTGATGTACACACGTTCAAGCACACAACGATTTTCCAGAAACTCTGATTGAAGATCAAGAGGATCTTCCTCCAGGAATTCAGCGACCACTCTCACTCCGGGCACTATCAAATAGGCGATGAGGTACTTACTGACCAATGATTCAGAAGACGCCTGATAGATATCCTTGACGGAAAGTTCTCCATGACGCTCTGAGGCGATAAGATCATTGTAGAAGAGAAACTCATCGCTGGAGAACTCTTCAAGGAGTATTGCGAATTCTGACTTGCAGACATCAGGGTCATCGTCTTCAATCTCGTACCGGTCGCTACCATGATCAGAGTCCCTACTACTGTTTCAGGCGGCAAAGCGAATCTCGCGCAATGAGGTCTCGGATTGGGCATAGAAGTAGGAAGCGGCAAGATAACTTCCCTGCTCCGGAAGAAAAAGATCTATTCACAGAAATTCCCAAAAAGATTCTCCCACTTCCAGAACAAGAAAATTCCCTACCGGAATGATATTCTGTTTTTGTCTGCCAAAGTACAGTATTTCGTCAATCTCTGATATCTTGCACTCGATCGGGTCATCACCAACGAATGACCGAAGCTCCTCGAAATCAATGCCAGAGCATGACTTGAAGTGCAGAAAGTCAGCGATACAAGACTAAAAAAGATATTGGATAAAATAGAGGATCTCAAAGTCACAGATCCTGAGAAATGAGTTGAGATAGCTAAGAGCTTATTTACCCCAGAGAAATCCAACATCCTCTGACAGAGCAAGCTGCTTTACCTCTCGCAATATGGAAAATTCATCATCAAGGAAAAAGAGGAAGAAGAGCAAATCGATGTCATCGTTGAGGTGGATCTGAATAAATGATGAAATTATATGTCCCAGAGGCTCTTCGATAAGATCAAGGAGAATAAGAGAGAACGATATCTCGATCTCTATGAAAACGATATCGTGCTCAAAAAGTCAAAATTCTCTATCATGGAAAGATTAGCCGACAATAAGATCATCCTCGGCAACAAAACCGCCAGTCATTATCTAATCAAGCCGATACATAAGACCTTCGATACGGTAGATATCATCAATCCGAGATATATCGATCCCCTGGAAGCGGCAGAACTCCATGTCATAGATCAGAAGGTAGAGAGACTGAATAAGAAACTGAATCTCTCCGCAAGGTTAAGACCCGTCAACTATTTCAGCGAACTCGATAAATTCATCACCCTCCATGGGAAATATAATCCGATCTTCAAATACAAACGGCCTACTGAAGAAAAACTGCAGCAGACTAAACAGGACATAGATCATCTCCAAGCGCAGCTGCAAAAATTGAATAGCCCGTTCAAACAGCTTTTTGTGGAAAAGCTCGAAGAGCTGGAACTCAGGAGAAATCTCATTCTCGCTTACAGCAAACAAGATCTCGATAAGATTGCATTCTATAACAAAGCACTCTTCGGCGATTTCGATGATGAATTATTGAAGATAGCGAAAGAAAAAGTATTTGCCATCAAGGAAGACAATCAATCTTTGCTCGGAGAACCACTGAAGCTTTCCGATATAGAGAAAAAAATAGAAAAATACCTCGCCGACAAAAAGATATACGGCATCGATATTGTCTTCAGCTATACCAATCTTTCGAGGATCTCTGTGATTATGGGAAAAGAGATAAAGATAAGCATCTCTAAACATGGCATCTTCAGGGAGAAAGAATTGGATTCCATTCTCGCACATGAAGTGGATACCCATCTCGTCAGGTATCTCAACGGACTCAAATCATGATGGAATATCCTAAAGTCAGGGACAGCACATTATCTCAAGGATGAGGAATGATTGGCCATATACAATGCAAGCAACATCCTGCCTCAGGAATACGAGAAGGATTCTATCTACAAGAAATACTATCTCGTCAGAGAAGCGCAGAACTATGATTTCAAGAGAACCTTCGAACTCATCAAATTCATGTATCCTGAAAAAGAGATAGAAAGCCTTTTCAAATGAGTCTTAAGGATAAAAAAATGAATCATCACTACTGCTACCGTGCATCCATGAACAGTATTTTTCAAGGATAAACTCTATCTGGAAGGATATTATACCATAAAGGAACTCATAGATACTGGGAGGTTCAATGATAAGATATATAAAGGGAAGCTCAAGATCACCGATTTAGACTATGTCATCTAATGTATGCTCACACTCAAATGAACATTCCTCTTGGAAGCAGCGAAAACTAGATGAATATCCATAGAGATCATCGATGAGACCATCCCTCTCTTTTTCATGAAAAAAGGAAAGAAAAAATTATTATTTCAAAATGATAATGGGTGAATGAATTCCTCATTGGGTAACAGTATAGCAAAGAATAAACATTATACCTATAAAATCCTGGAACACTATCATATTCCATACCCCACTTCCGTCATCATCAAGAAAGGTCAATCAGTGGATACCGTATCACTACGTACCACTCTATGATATCCTCTTGTAGTCAAACCTGCGAATAGGTGATGCGGAAAGGGCATCTCTATCGTCTTTCATCCCCACCAGCTCCCTGCTGCTCTCATGGAAGCAGGAAAGTTCTGAAAGACCATCATCATCCAAAGATTCATCAACGGTGATGATTATAGGATCATGGTCGTAGGTGACAAGATCATAGCATGACTCAAAAGAATGCCTGCATCAGTGATCGGCGATGGTAAACATACCATCAAAGAACTCATCCATGCCAAAAATACATCTCCCCAAAGATGAAAGAGCTGTGCTGTCTCCATCCTTACGGAAGTCAAGATAGATGTTATAACCAAAAGGTATCTCAAAGATGCATATGGATATACCCTCCAGACAATTCCCAAGAAGAAGAGAAGAATCTTTCTCAGGGGCAATTCTAATCTCAGCACCTGATGAGATGCGGAAGATATCACGGACATAATTCATCCGAAATTCAAACGCATATGTATCAAACTCGCAAGGCTATGCTCATGCCCTATCGTCTGAGTCGATATTATTGCCTGAGACATTTCTAAGGATCCTGCAGTACAAGAACGAGCCGTCATCGAATTGAACGACAATGCCCAATACAATATCCATCAGACGG
Organism: uncultured Candidatus Peribacteria bacterium; assembly: GCA_964430205.1. Classification (GTDB taxonomy): domain Bacteria; phylum Patescibacteriota; class Gracilibacteria; order Absconditabacterales; family Absconditicoccaceae; genus CAJBLF01. Next base: position 25,613 of record CAYSER010000010.1, read on the forward strand.
ATATCTTTGGCACACCGAGAGATGTCGCTGGAGCTATTTTAGACCTTTATTTCTGAAAATAACATGCATATCAGCACCATTGAAGATTGCTATACAGCGTTTTCCAGAGACAAGACACATATCCTCGGAATTTGAGTCACTGCATTCATGAGGATCATGCCTGCATTATTGCTAAAAGAGAAATTTAGCATCATCTGCTATAAAGACAGCCTTGATCTCTCAGTACTATCGTCATACACCGATATCTTCTGCATCCAAAGACAGAAAGGATGACATCAGATAAAAGCATTGAATACCTCAGGGATATTAGAGCATCCAGCCACTAAAGCCTATTGAAAACAATATCCTTGAGCATATCTTTTCATCTACAAAAACAGCAAACCGACAACTACTATCGCGAACAAGCTGTGATATAAGATACTCAATAACGCTTCCGACGTCAGAAAACATTTTGAGAACAAGAAAGAATTCAGGCGTATCTTAGAGAAAATAGGCGTCCAACCAATTCCCTGAAAGAATATCCCCTTGAGAAAGTTCATACGGATGGAATATGACGAACTCGCTACGCAATTCGGTGATCGTCTTGTCATCCAGCTTCCTGATATCAAGCATGGAGGCGGTAAAGGGACGATATTCATCAACAACAAAAATGAATTCGATTCATTCATAAAAAAGATCACTTGCAGCATATACAAAAACATCAAGATATCTTCCGTCAATGTAACCTCATTCATCGAATGAACGAGCTGTAGTATCATAGGCTGTACAACTAGATATGGAACATTCTCCAGTAGCATCCAGACACAGCTCATAGATATCCCGGAAGCTATCCAGCTCAAGAAATGATCGTGATTATTCTGCGGGCATGACCGGAGTGCCAAGCATTTCTGACCGAAATTCCAGGAAGCTGCATCCAAGATAGTCCAAACATTGGGAGCATATATGTATAAGCAATGATACAAATGAATCTTCTGACTTGATCTGATCATCGATGAACAACAGGAAACGATCCATGTCGTAGAATGTAATTCGAGATATACCTGAGCATTCCCTATGATCTCCATGTTGGATATGGCAAAGGACAGAATCCCCATGGATGCGTTTCACATCCTCGAGCATATGAATATCGACTACACGGTAGACTTCGACACCGTAGATAAGCAATACAAATACGACAAAGAAGGCAGCCACATAATCCTTTGCAACAAGGAACAACACGAAGTCGTCTGCAAACAGGACCTGCTTCCCGGCGTCTATTCCTATACCAATGGTTCTTTGTCATATAAAAGGCCATGACTAGGATATGCAGACATCAAGGAATCCGATGAATTCATCATCATCGATGGCAATCCAAGGAAATGACAGAAGATACGCGCCTCCAACGAACTCTCAAGATTCTGTCATATCCTCTTCCCATGAAAGATATCCCTATCACCTAACCAGCTAGACGAACGCACGAAACGCATAATCAGCACTATCTATGATACCTTTATCTGATAGCCTATGCTATGGAATTTATCGTCAAACCTCCACAACAATGCACATGGAATGAGCTGGATGCTTTCCGCTCATTTTTGCCTAAACTATGAATCACATCGGATTCCCTCATCAAAAGGATAGGCAGATGCTATCTTCTGGGGTTTTGCTTCGATGATTCAACACTCATTTGAATCTCAGCCATCAAACATCCCCAAGGATCATGGAGACACTCCATCATGGAGGGAACGGACATCAAATTATCCAGTAGAAGATGAGAATATGGTTACGCGTATGTATCATCGAACTACAGATGAAGAGGAATCAGCAAAAGATTGTTTGCATTATTACAAAAGAAGACGGATATGCCGCTCTATGCAACGGTCAAGATCGACAATACTCCCATGATAAAGATTCTGAATGGGTTGGGGTTTATTAGGAAATGAGATATCTTCTCCAATCATGAGACCGGAGATTCCTTGTTCGTCTACGTAAAACCATTGAAAATTTTGCTTTCCCAAGGTAATGGGATATAATTATTCGGATTTATATTACCCTTCCCTCCTATGGCAAAACCACGCCAAGAAACCCCTCACCAACAGAGGAACTTCGTCCGATACTCCGACAGGATCGAAGCAATAAAGAAACCGGTATCTTCAGCGTTGACCTGAGTTCTGAATTATGAGAAACTCGACGTGGATACCTATATTTCCGCTAAACTCTTCAATACCCAAAATAAATCCATCACCCAGCAGGATATAGATAATGTGCATCTTTTCCTATGAACATATTCTAATGAGCTCAAAAGGCTGAAAGAAGAGCTAATGAGCGATCCGAATTTCTATGAGCCGCAAAGGAAACTGCTTCTCAATATCATCCAAGGGAATATCCTCAGACTCATACTCCTGCATTATACAACCTTCATAGAAGCAGAAAAGGGATGATATCCCCTTGACCATAGAGAAAGGGAAGCATACCTCCAGAAGGTAGAGAAATTAGAGACCATCATCTATGGTCCAAGCGTTACCAGCCAGGAGAGAGAGAAAAAGTTGATCGTCAATACATTAACCTCCTTGTTCAATAAAAACTCACATCTTTTGAATGATGATCAGAAAAAGACTTT
>CAYSER010000010.1:28311-30500 GCA_964430205.1 uncultured Candidatus Peribacteria bacterium
CGCAAGCTCAGGAAGACCGTCAGGATTTATCTGGATCCGAGAGTCTCGGGTTTCGGTATAGGGGACTATGCTATAGATATCCCTGCCCATCGCGAAAGCATCTCGATAAAAAGACTCTGCAGTCTCATAGACCATGAGATCAATACTCACCTTCTCAGGATGCTCAACCAAAAAAACGTCTTGAATATAAGATCAGAGTCACAGCAAGAGACAGAAGAATGAATCGCGGTCATGAACGAAAAACTCGCTATCGGCAAGAGAGAAGATCTTACCATCGATGCTCCGCTCATATCCAACATCGGTGTTTTCGTTGCTGAGCATAACGATTTCACTACTACCAAGGAAATCATGAAGATCTATTATCTTCTTTCCGGCAATTCCGAAAACGACGCTGAGAACCTTGCCGATCAAAGAGCATTGAGGACAAAGAGATACCATGCATTCGATCAGCCAGGAGCGAATAGAAAAGATGTTGTCTATCGGAGATGACTGGAAGATGCTATCTCGTATATCAAAAATCTGGATAAGGACCAACAGAAAGATCTTCAAACATTGGAACAACATATGCGCACCTTCTATATGTCCAAATTGGGTAAGGAAGAGATCCAAGATTCCGAGCATCTTTTCGATGGCTTCACTATAGATACGAAAAACATGATACTGCCTATCGCCTTAGGTAAGCTCATCTACGAGAAGCTTCTAGGGAATACGATAGACGCTTCCGATGACATCAGATTTTTGGCAGCTAACCAGAAGCTCGACTACAAACAAAAGAGACTTCTCCTAGAGATCATATCATTCATCAAAGATAAAAGCATCAAGGAATAATCACTTGATTCCCTTTATGAAATCACTTAACTACAGGCGATTTACCTTGTATTATCCTTTTTTATGAAAAAATCCCTCTCCATCTGATTCCTGCTCTTGCTGATACTAGGCATAGTGGATTTCGCTGTAGCACAATTCATACCTACCGATTGTGAATGACAAGCTCATTGTGCTGTTCCAACCCCTTGAATACAGTATACCAGCCACATCATGTACATCTGAACTCAAGGAGAGGAATTCGATCTCGGGTTTCAGCAGAATTTCGATAAACAGAAGACATTGCTTCAGGAGATTTTCCTATGAGGAAACCTCACTTTCTCTGAAGACGATATACGCAAGAAGCTCCAGAACAACCTCGCTGACATCCAATCAAGCGAAATGCTCATCATCAATACCCCCCAATTCGATATCCTTCTCCAGATCTTAGGTCAGCTCCATGCTTCTCAAGCATTGAATCTCTGAAACAAGAACATCTATCTCGTCACCAACAGCAATAAATATTTCCTTAAAAGGGTTTTGGCCAAATCGATCAAACCTATAGATATCTCAAAGATCTATACCCTTTCGGAAGATAAGCTCCTCAACTTCCTCTCTACGCTTTCTTTGGGTAAAACCGTCAATGAAGAGTCTTATATCATTCCATTTTCACTCTCATTCCATGAAACACCGAAATATCTTCCCGTCTCGTACATCGTCGATCGTCTCATCTACCACGGATTCCCTATCGAACTCATAACCATGTTTCTCGTACTTTCCTTAGGTGCACTTGTCATCAGCATACTCAGGCAGATCGTATGATTCTCGGTCTTCGGCATCTATAGCCCTCTTCTTTTTGCGGTATCGATATCGCTCCTTGGCATTCCTTTGAGCATGATCCTGCTTCTTATATGATTCATTACCAAAGCGCTCATCAGAATCTTCACCAAAAAGATCTATCTTTTGCATAATGCCAAAAGCGCTTTGTTGGTAATCCTCTATTTCTTCATCCTCTTATTGACCTTTTGGATCCATACGCTCTTCTGAAATTCCTGGATAGATATGTCTCTTCTAGTGAATGGATACATCATTTTCCCTATCGTCTTCATCGTCATGGTCAGCGATAAAGTCTTCAATGAGGGTTTCAAACTTTTCAATACCTGACGACGAATCGCATTCGCTGAATTCCTGATCGTTTCGTTCGCTGTCTACGGATTATTCTTCCGGACCTCATTGAAACATCTGCTCTTAGCATTCCCCGAACTCCTCCTGATTATCTTCCTACTCAACATTGCCATAGGAAGATTCACCTGACTCCAGCTCCTCGAATATTTCCGTTTCATGCCATTATTAAAAAACTCCTCAGGGACTGAGGAGGAAGAAGA
>CAYSER010000011.1:0-26032 GCA_964430205.1 uncultured Candidatus Peribacteria bacterium
CTCCTATGACGAAATCGAAGGTCTCTTGTTTGAGTCATTTGAGATAGTGAGCGATGTCATCGCAGACGAACGTGGTATGGAGATGATTGGATGCGGACTTTCCCGTAACCGACCTCTTCGCCAATTGGATAAGATTTTTGGAGATATCGACTCAGGTATAGGTGATGGTGATTCAGGTGAGTGATTTCAGATTCGCTAATAATCTTCCGCTTCCGCAGCCGAATTCAAGTATGGAGACTGATTTCTTTCCACTTTTCTTGATTGCTTCGAGAAAAAGATCTGCATCGGCTCGGTGCTTGTTTCTTGTCTGTTGGTATTTGACTGCTTGAGTATCATAGAAGCTCGCCAACGATTCTTTCACTCCCATAGATCAGAACGCTAAAGCGGTAAAATAACGAAACGATAAATTCTAAATTTTAAATTCTAAATTTACATGTCAAAGATATTCTGCCCGACAGCTTGCGCGGGGGTCTTGATCTCCTGATGGGATTTATTCACAAGATCCTCAAGCGTGAAGGTTATCTCTTCTCCTTCTATGAAAAGCTTTTTGAAATGCATGAGATAGAGGAAAATGAGCATAGTCATCCTGACATCGTTTTTGCAGTATCTCTTGAATTCCTCAAGGGCTTCCAAGTCGTTCTCTTCGATATATCTCTTATAGAGTACTTCTCCTTCTGCTCATGAGGTGAGCGTCTTGCTGACATTGACCAATGCTTCTGCTATCTTGTTGAGTCAGATCCTTTTCCCGGTCATAGCTCGCACGAAAAGGAAGAGGTCTATGCTCTTATCATTGATCTTTTTGATCTCTTCTTCCGATAATCAGACATTATACACAGAGACGATATTATCGAATGCTATGCTATTGAAACCTACGATATACCCATCAAAATCAAGCATCTTCTGGACGAAGTCGCGTAATCATTCCTGATCGATGTATTCGTAGGTCATCTTGTTTGATGCGGTAGGATATAGGGAATACGCTAGCAAAAACTTCGTTGCCTTGAGATTATCGATATTGGTATCGGTCTCGATATCGTAGACCATATAGTTCTTTCCTAGAAGTGTAGAATATTGCCCGGTATGGAATTCATCAAGAAGGATCTGCTCTATCGATTTTTGTCAGGTAATTCTCTCTTTCCTGAGGATGAAATTCTTTACCATGGATTGAAAAGCTTTCTTGTCCTCTTCATTGAGCAGGATCTGTATTTTTTCTTTTTCATCCATAAGGATGTATTCACCGTTATTGTGCAAAAACCTGAAGGTAAAATCTCATCTATACATATAAAAGATTTCATCCCCCTCTTTGAATATTTTTTTGAAGAGATCGCTAGGCATGGCACAACGTTCTTTCTTGAGAATACTATAAAAATTGCTGATGAACGTGTTTTGCACCGTTTTTAGTTCGTCGAGCGTGAATCTTTTGTACATACCACAAAAATTAATGAATAATGAATCGTGAATAATGAAAAATGTCGGGATCTGGTACCATATGGACTAGTGCATGTGTACGATATCCGATATACAGACAATACCTGCATTATTCGTTATTGATTTTTAATTTTTAATTGTGTCGTATAGTTCTGCCATGCAGTGAGATCTGCATTCTTGATGGCGGACAGCGGATCCATGACGAAAGCGTTTATAGCTTTTTGATTGGAATCATCAAGCGGTAAATTGAGATTCTGTATCAGATACGGCTTATCGTTCACCAATATTTTCTTGAAATATCGTGGTCATAGGCTATTTTTCGACAAATCATAATTGACAACGAAATCGACTCATCCAAGCGTAAGATCGACAAGTATCTTACCGTTCTTGTCGGCGATATCATTGGCCTTGATTCAGAGATATTGCTGGATCTTCTCGAAGACGAGAATCGCGTTGGTGGTGCCTTCATGGACTTGCACTGGCTTTACGTAGGCAAGGACGGATTTGATGGCGTCGAGCAGAGAGAAAACATTCGAGATGATAGAACCGTAGGATGCTTTGATGAGGTTTTCCAATTCTTTGTCCGAGATGTCGATGTTTTCGATGCCTCAATTCTTGATACTGAAAGCGTAGCGCGTAGATTTTTTTTCGAGAATGACTGATGTAGGCGAGCAGGCGATAATACTCACATCCTTGAGTGTTCAGAGTCCGGGACACAGATCGGTAGGACTGCTCGTTTGCTCGTAGAAAACGAGGTTTTTCGAGATGTAGCTATAGAGTTCTCCAATCGAGAAATTTTGGATGAGAAGGAGATTCTTGATGACCTCATTCATTTCCGGCTTATTTTGGAGCTCGATGCTTTTCACCAGGAAAAGATCGTTCTTGTAGTCGAGCAGGATATGCGACTTGATATTCTCTATGTTCTCTTTTCAGACGAATTTCAGGTATCCTATGAGATCGATAGAACCCTCAGATATGCTTTGCTGATCGATCGTAAGGTAATAGATATTTTTCAGTTTCCTTTCTATCTTCTCAGATTCGCTGATGATGTCTGTAGATCAGGTCAAGGTCTCCTCTTTGCTGATGAGCGAAGGATTGCGTATCAGCGAATTAAGTCATGCGAAGCCGAGCATTTTCTCTCATTCATTCAGGGAGGTTATGGAAAGAATGAGCGGAGAGAGCTTGCTGCTTCAGAGATCCTGTGTGAATGTCGAGGATTGATAGATGAGTTTCTCGAGCGTCAATGCAAGATAATACGTGTTGTACCGATACGTCTCGTCGATGTAGAACGGATCGATGAGCTGTTTCTTGAAAAGCTCTTTGACGAAGTCCAGATAGGTGGAGATTTTATAGGTATCAGCCTTATTGATGAGGAAGTCCTGGTAGATCTGTTGCTGGTAGGAGAGTAATTTGTATGCATTGAGAGCCGAGTCCTTATAGACGGTTATATCGAATATTTGGTTTTCTAAGGTCTTTTGGATTTCCTTGAACGATGATGTCTTTTTGACGAGATCACCATAGTTTGATCAACACCTATTTAGGAGCTGCATGATAGCGTCATTCTGGTCGTTGGCATAGAGGGTGTATTTTGATAATCATGCGCATGCTTTCTCTCTGGTTTTCGAGGTGGTGATGAGCGTGGTGAAGATTTTGGTCGTGCCTGGATAGTCGGTAGCGATGTTGTAGATGAAGAAGCTATCCAGGAAAGTATTGATGTAGTAATCGCAGGTTTTGGTGGAGAGCTTATTCTCGAAGATACAAGCGATATTGAAATCGTCGATCAGTGATGTGATTATCGGCAATTGGATACGCATCTGAGATTTGGGCAGGGAGATCTTTTTGCTGAAGACGAAATTGTCGATGAACAGCTCAAGTTCAGCAGGATCATAGGTATTTCAAGAAAAATAACTTGCCGGTTTGATGGGAGTCGTGCTGTATATGCTGAAGTATCTCGGTAGGACGAAGCCTTTATAGGTAATGAGATTGTTCGCTGACTTTATGAATCACTGGTCGATCTGGAAGTCTCAGAGCATGATATCGATCTTCATATCGTTATCCTGGGTATGCTGTTTGAGGAAACTATTGAATTGTGCAATCAACGCATCCTTCTGCATCTGGATTGTGTCGCTCGTGCTGAAGACATGTATCGTAGATGCTTGGGAGAATATACGCCGGAATATCCGGATACCTATAAGTACGGCGACGAAAAAAAGAAGATTGCAGAAAATGAATCTAGAGATATTCTTGTAGGTGATCACGATTTTCGTCGGAAACATATCCATATTGACGCGATATATCGGTAAATGGTTCGTACGCACCATAAGTATACGGTTTTTGGGTCTATTTGTCAAAAAAATCTCTATCGGATCCGCTAAAAGGAAGTCATAGAAAAAATCTCGATAATACTCTTGTAATCGTAGTAGATTTTTTTATATACTACAGCTGCATAAAAATATTTTTTTATATAGTTAAATTGTGGTGCCATGAAAAAATTACTTACTCTCGGAGTATTGGTAGCAGGTGTCGCTCTTTTCGCTGGTTGCATGAACAAACCTGCAACAACTGAAGAGACAACAACTCCAACAGCTGAAGAAACAACAACTCCAGTAGTTGACGAAGTCGCTCCAACAACCGAAGTTGCAACTGGGACAACTGAAACAACTCCAACAGCTACAACACCAGAAGCTGCTCCAACCCCAACAGCAGAATAATTCCCTATATACATAGGTTGAAATCCGCTGAAAAAGCATTAAAAGGAGGATCATACGGTCCTCTTTTTATGGTAATGTAAAAAAATATGCGCCTCATTACATATATTCAGACATGTCATCAGATATCCAGAAGAGCATTTGTCGCCTTGGTGAACCAATGATATGTGGCAATAAACGGAAAGATCATCAGTTCGTATACCCAAGAGATCCATGAGGGCGACAAGCTTGATGTTCAAGGACCCAAAGTAAGTATCCACGAGATCATACACCAAGAGCAGAGAAAAAAGACACTGATCCTTCTCAATAAGCCCGTAGGATATGTTGCTTCCAAATCAGATCCGCACAACAAGACCATCTATGAGCTCTTGCCGCCGGAATTCAAAAACTATTATTATATCTGAAGGCTCGACAAGGATTCACATGGGCTTCTTCTCCTGACTGATGATCCCGCATTGGTCAATGAATACGAGCATCCCAAACATGGCATAGAGAAGGAATATATCGTTGAACTCGATAGATCGTTGCATCATGCAGATCTTAAAAAGGCCATAGAGGGAGTTAGGGATGAAGATGAAGTGCTCAAAACACTCAAGATCACGCTATTCAAAAAACCATATCATTATGATATTGTCCTCAATGAAGGGAAAAAAAGACACATCCGCAGGCTATTCAGGGCATTGGGATATCGCGTCATGGATCTTCAGAGGATAAGGGAAGGGAAGTATGTGTTGTGAGATATCAAGCTCGGCGGACGAAAGATAGTCAAATAAAAAAACGTCTGGATACCGGACATTCTCTCAATATGGTACCCGCGTTTCCCGCAATCATCTCTTCGTGATGTGGCAAGATCGAACATCGCTTACGGACCATAGAGACCGGAAATAGTCATTGCATCGACCATCATGTGGCCCAATGCGGTGCTTTTTTTTGTTTGTTCATGAGGTAGTATGATTTTTATGGATAGCATATCATTATTTTTTCTCTTTCTGATAATTGTTTTTAGCCCTTTCCCTATTTTTCTCCATCATCAGATTGAAGCATTCATCGAGGTTGATCCCTTTGCTGTTGGCTAGGCAGATGATGGCGAAAAGCTCGTCGCCGATCTCTACCTTGAGTTCTCTTAGATTCTCTTTTGTCGGTTCTTGTATGTATTTCATCAATGCTTCCTCTATCTCGCCTCATTCTTCTTTCAGTTTTTCGATAAGTCCTTTGTCGGGGAAATATCAATCTGGATGCTGATTGATCCGGTCGTCTACTTGTTGTTGCGCTCAAGGGAAAGTAAGTACCATAAAAAACAATGAGGAAATAAAATTATTTCAATTCATCTTTTATCTTATCTAGAAGCTGCAGCGCCTGCAGGGGAGTGATATTGTTGAGATCAAAGCTTTCCAGCAAAGACTTGACCTTCTCATAGGCAAGCGCATGATCAGTTCTAGTATCGAAATCGAAGCCGAGAGAGGATGAAGGCATAGCCCTATTCCCTGCTCCCTGCTCCCTGTTCCCTATTCCCTGCTCCCTGTTCCCTAGTCATTGTTCCAGGAGGTCAAGATGTCCTTTGGCTCTTTCGACGATGCTCTGAGGTATTCCGGCGATTTTTGCGACATCGAGGCCATAGCTCTTGCTCGCTCATCATCTTGTGATCTTTTTCATGAAGACAACTTCCTTTTCAGTCTCGTAGACATTCACAGAGTAGTTCTGTACTCATGGCAAGACGCTTTCTAATTGGATTAACTCATGATAGTGCGTAGCAATCAATGTCTTCGCACCGATTTTGGTGACGAGATATTCCAATATCGCTTTAGTGAGTGCAAGACCGTCATAGGTCGCCGTCCCGCGTCCGAGCTCATCGAAGATGATGAAACTGTTCTTGGTGGCATTGTTCAAGATATTCGCGACTTCGATCATCTCCGTCATGAACGTCGACTGGTTCTTTGCGAGATTATCTCCGCTTCCGATGCGGGCGAATATCGCATCCACAAGACCCAAACGACACTCCTTGGCAGGGACGAAAAGCCCGCAATGTGCCATCAGAACAATCAAGGCATTCTGTCTTAGATAGGTTGATTTCCCTCCCATATTCGGTCCTGTGATGATATGCAGGAACCCTGGATCATCTTCATTTCATTCTGCATTTTGCATTCTGCATGCTCCATGCAATGAAAGGTCATTCGGTATGAATTGCTGGTCACGAGGGAGAAATGCTTCGATGACTGGATGTCTTCCATCGATGATGCACAATTGATCATGCGAATGGAATTCAGGTTTGACGAGATTTTTTTCATGTGCAAGCATTGCTTGCGACACGAAGAGATCTAGTCGTGCTACCCATTCCGAGAATTCGTGTAGCGCTTTGGTTCATTCCGATATCTTCGCTTGCGCCTGTTGAAGCAATCAGAATTCCAGTATACGCAACTCGTCTTTTGCTTCCAAAATTTTGGTCTCGAGATTCTCAAGATACGGAGAGGAGTATCTCTGACCTCATTTTAGCGTATTCCTACGCATGACATCGAACTTTCATTCTGCATTCTGTAGTCTGGATTCTGGATTTGAGAGACTCTTTTCGAATCTCTCTATATCCTTGTTGGTGATTTCGAGGAAATATCCTTGATTGAGAATGAATTTCACTTTAACATTGGCGATGCCGGCGACTTGAGCCAATTCTTGTTGGTACTGGACAAGAAGCTCGTCGCTATGATAGGCGATCTTTCTGAGCTCGTCGATGTGCTCATGGTATCCATCGCGGATATAATCGATATCATCATTATATTCATCATCGTCCTTTAGCAGCTGCTCCAGATAGTTGTAGAGATGTTCCAAAGCACTCATGCTGCTTTCGGTCAGTCAAAGTCTCTTCAGCTCATCGAGCAGGAATCTATGCTGGAAGAAAATTCTGAGGCTTGATCTGAGTTTGATGAAGGTACTCGGCAGGAGTTTCTTGTAGGCAATCGTAGTAACGATCTTCGGGATGTCACGCACGTTCGTAAGAAGGGAGCAGATATCGTTGCTCTGTTCTTGATCGGTGAAATAGTGCTGGATCATCTCCAACCTTCGCTGTAGCTGTGTAAGGTCCTTGATGGGATTCGTGAGTATATGGCGAAGAAGCCTGGATCCTCATGAAGTCTGTGTCGTATCCAGGATATGGAAAAGACTATATTTATCGCTTCCTTCATAGGTAGAGGAGAGGAGTTCAAGATTCTTGATCGTGACATCATCCAGGATGACATAGGTCTCCTGTGAATGAAAAGAGATCTTGGTGATGTTGGTCAGTGAGACCTTCTGGGTATGAGTAAGATAGGAAAAAAGCAATGCTATAGTCGGTAGTTTTCCATCTTCGAGTGCTTTTCCATAGCTCGCTATCTGCTGGATCCCGGTAAGGGTGATGATGAGCCTTTCTGGATCTGGCGGAATATCCCGGATAGAGACGAGGCATTTCATGTTCTGTTGTACAGGGATGGAAACGCTTTCCTTTTCAGGGAAATCCACATCGAAGACCAGCTCGACCGGTTTGATGATGAGGATGAATTTGAGCATCTCGACAATATCGGCAAAGCTCTTGGTCCGATATTCTCCGATGCTGAAATCGCCTCGTGCAAGGTGATAGGAATTCCCGTTGGTATGAGGTAAAAACGTGATCGCCATCGTATAGGCATAGTCCTTCTTGGATTCTTGGATATACGTGCCAGGAGTGATGATGCTCACGACCTCCCTTTCTACGATCTTTCCGGGGATTGGATCGCTCGTTTGTTCTGCAATGGCGATCTTATACCCATGAGCAACGAGTTTCGCTATATATTTTTCTACACTATGATAGGGGATGCCAGCCATAGGAACAGCATTATCAGCATTCTTGTTCTTGCTCGTGAGCACGATATCCAGGACTTTGTTGCAGGTCTTAGCATCCTCGAAGAATGTTTCATAGAAATCGCCTATACGGAAAAACAGGATGCAGTCAGCATGGTCTTTTTTGATATCGAGATATTGGAGTATTGCGGGAGTATGAGACATAATCAATAAATGAGAAGAAGGTTGAAATATTGAAAAAGAGGCAGGCGATGTTCCTTATTTCAATAGTGTCGTGTTTTCACGGTAGTTTAGTACTTGTATAAATTATGTAGAAAAAGTCAAGGAAACAAGAAAGGAGCCGGAAATCCCGGCTCCTCGCTGTGGTTATTGGTTGAAGTTTTCATACCTCCCCACCATTTTGGTCTTGGTGAACAAAACCGGCTGAGCATAGGCGTCTATGCGTAAGAGCGTTTCTATGTTCTGTTTTATCACCTTGTCGATCTTACCGGGATCTACTTCGATCACCAGTAAGTCAGCGTTTTTTGACGAGAATTTACATAGATTTTTAGGGAAATTCGTTGTCTTTCTGGCTTTGGTGATGGAGAAGCCGATAGCGTAAGTGTTGAGATAGTTAACGATATGCTGCATACCGTTTTGAATCAGATATGCGTGTTCCGCATCCTCGTGGTTTTGCTGAAAGATCTTGATAGTCGATCCAAAAGCTTGCGCTAAAGTCCTGACGACTTCTATCTTCTGGAGTTTCCGTTCATCATCTATAGCCAATGCTATATGTGCATATGGTTTGAATACGATGTCACGTGGTATGAGGATAGTAGGGATCATGGTCTTCTGAGTCATCGACCAGATAGTCGATCCAAATGATCCTGCGGTATGCTTACCTACTCCCATGACGATGAATGCTGCCTGTTCTTGGGAAGCTATATCGTGCAATGAGGTGAAAAAGCTGAAGATATTGATTTTGAGCCGCGATACGGAAACCGATATGCCCGGTATTTTCTTGGCTACATTGATCACCGTTCGGAATTTGAATACAGAATCGTTTGAGGTGTGATGTGGATAGAGTACTAATCGTAGACCGAGTGATCGGGCCAATTGCCCAGCATAGCGTGCGACATTTTTTTGGTAATCTTCGGAGTCAGAAAGATTTATGACACCGAATACAGAATTTTGAAGATTGTGTTTACTCATAGGTATGATATGTTTTTTTGTTTGAAGGCAAAACATAATCATTCCTCGGGTAAATACAAGAGTATTTTACATATACTACAAAAAAACTAAATGTCAAGTATTATAGGTCCCTACAATAGCCAAAATCTTTGAAAAATAGCGTATCCGGGATATACTTGTTTTATGGCACCTCTATTTATCTGGGAACCATAAGGATTTATGCCGATAACTTTGACAAAAAGCATTCTAGAAATCGACGACCTGCAGGGTATCAGTCCTGATTTTGAGCAACTCAAGATATTGCCTAAGGAATCTGCTCAGAAGATTGAGACCATGATTTTCTCGAAGGATAAGAATACGTTCAAGGTGCTGAGTACCAATGAATATCCTGATGGACTCAATGCATTGCTCAAAAACTTGGAAAACAAAGGATATAAATATGAGATATTCTATACCTCTCCGCAATGATTCGCCTATGCGATGAGTCGATATGCGGACATGGAAGGCATAGCCGAACAGAAGAGGAAAGCGGAGACTGAGCAGAAGCAAGCTGCTGGTAAGTGAGCTATCGCCATGATCAAGAAGATATTTGACCAGAGAGAGAATATGGAACCATGAGACTTTATCATGGAATTCATCAGGTTGGCGTTCCAGACATGAGCTTCCGATCTTCATTTCCAGTCGCAAGAGGATGGAGTGATCTCAAGGATAAGGATCGATGGCGTCTTGCAAGATTTGCACACCTTCACCCATGCGGATTTCAGAAAGTATCTCCAGAAGATAAAATTCATCTCAGGGACCAAGATGAATATCGATTATCTCCCTCAAGACGGAAGGTTCTCATTCCAAGCTACCGATCCCGAGGGTCAGCAAAGGAAAATCGATGTCAGGGTCAATTTCATGCCTGGCGTCGAATCAGAGAGTACGGTCATCAGATTCTTGGATCCTACGAAAGGTATTTCAACCTTCGAGAAGATAGGATTCACAGAAAGGACCTATGATATCCTCAAGAGAAATATCAGCAAGAATACCGGTATCACGATATTCACCTGACCTACATGAGCAGGAAAGACCACGACGCTCTATACGATCCTGAGTTATCTCAATGACGGCAAGAGAAAGATCATCACACTCGAGGATCCTATCGAGTACGAGGTCGAAGGAATCCAACAATCGCAGATCAACTATAGCAAATGATATACCTACGAAATAGGGCTCAAGGCTGTCCTCAGACATGATCCGGACATCATCCTGATCGGAGAGACGAGATCCAAGGAAACGGCAGAGATAGCTATCAATGCTGCGTTGACAGGGCATCTCGTATTTACGACATTGCACACCAATTCTGCCATAGAATCGATACCGAGATTGACGAGCATGGATGTGAAACCGTATATGTTAGCACCTTCGCTCAATCTTGTAGTCGCGCAGAGACTGGTCAGGAGAATCTGTACGGCGTGTTGAACCAGAAGAGAGGCAAATTACGGCGAGAAAGCAGAGATAGAGGATGCTATCAAAAAAATACATGATATAGACCCGAAGATAGTGTTGCCGTTCGATGGGACCGTTCCTCATCCAGTAGGATGTGATGAATGCAATGGAAGCGGGTATAAGGGAAGGATGGCGATTATCGAGATGTTCGAAATTACCGATGATGTCAGGAAGATGATTGTCGAAGGGAAAACGGGCATCGATCTTTACGCGAAAGCGAGAGAGAACGGTTTTCTTACGCTCCAGGAAGACGGGATCATAAAAATGCTTCAGGGTCTCACGACCTTGGATGAA
The DNA here is from genome assembly GCA_964430205.1 of uncultured Candidatus Peribacteria bacterium. Lineage (GTDB taxonomy): Bacteria > Patescibacteriota > Gracilibacteria > Absconditabacterales > Absconditicoccaceae > CAJBLF01. Next base: position 10,896 of record CAYSER010000011.1, read on the forward strand.
CTGAGAAGGATTTTATAAATTTTGCTATCGTATGAAGGAATTGAATATGCAGGATGAGTCAAACTCAAGCAAAGCCTATCATTTCAAGGATATTCAGGAACTCATCACGTTGACCAACGGGCAACTTGAGGACGTTTTGTATATCGGTGAAAGGGCTAATGGGCCCAAGTATCGATCCCAGTTCACCTTCATGACCAAGAATGAGGCGGTAGTATCTGAATCCTTGCAGAAAACGAGACATTCACGCAAGCAAAGGGTAAACCAAATTTTTGTACATAACGAAAAGACCGGAGAGACAGTCCCTTTCAATAAAGATGATCTGCTGATGTATGATCGCGGCTATGTCGCATTCGACGGTAAAGAGTTCTTCTCCTATGACGATAATGGAAACGAAGTTGGAAAGTTCTCATAATCAGCAGAGGAGTGCGGAAAAGAGACTAACGGATCACCTCATCATCGATGAAGTGATTTTTTTAGATAAAGGAAAACACCGCACTACTGCGGTGTTTTCCCCAAAAAAGTCTTGTAGGAGTATATAGTATATAAGGGTATTATAGTTCTATATAATGTCTAAGATCTTTTTGTGCGTAGCATGATTAGTCAGCCATTCCAGCAGAACCAGTCTTTGTTACGTTTTTAGCTTCAGGACCTTTCCTTCCTTCGCCGATTTCGAATTCGACAGTGTCACCATCTGCGATTGATTCGCCGATGACATTTGAACCATGGACGAAAACATCCTTGCTTCCATCTTCAGGAGTGATGAATCCGAAGTTTTTAGTTCTGTTGAAGAACTTGACTGTACCAGTTGACATTGAATAATATTGGTAATGAATAAAATCTGGAGTAGATTTCTACATCCAAGAAAGAATATATGATATTCCTGGCAAAATACAAGAGGAAATTTAAACAAAAAATCATTGACATTTGTTTGATAATATTAAAAAAATATTTTAAAAAAACTGCCGTGAATACGCGGCAGCTATGGGTTTGTGGATACATCAGGGTTGGCTGATCCTGATGCTTGCAAATCCGAGCGTTGGCTCAAACGGCCTTATCAGACACTCGATCAGTGTAGCGTCAGGACAGAACCGTTTAGTAGTTTCCACCAACCGTTCTGCGAGCTGTTTGCGGACTTCCGGAGTCCTTTCCGGTTTGTCGAAGAGTCCCTCGACAAAGATGATGATTCCGCCGTACGAACCGGTGCTACGGACGAATTTGACGGTGATATCGTCTTCATTGAGATTGAGTTCTCTCAAGTCTACGATCCTTTTGTTCAGCGCCATGATGAATCGCTCAGTCTGTTCAAACTTATCGACTCCATAAATCAATAGTATCGGCATAATGATAGGTATTTGTGTTTTGAATATATAGATATTTTTATAAAAAAGTCAATCAAATAAAAAATACTGAGACATCCGCCTCAGCATTTCACTATTTCAACTTTTCAATCTGGTTTTAGCGCGATTCCGCTCCTCTTAGCAATTCAATATTTCAGCACGTTAGCGATTCAACAGGTTATCACGCACACATATTATGCTCTAAGTGTTCCTCCAGCTTCCTCTCCTGCTTTGATCGCTTTATTCAAGATATCATTGATTTGTTCCGTAGTCATTTCTCCATTTCCTATGATCTTGATTTTAATAGATACTGACTTTTTCTCTTCGCCCAGATTTTTGCCGGCGTACACGTCGAAGACTTCAACCTCCTTTACTTCAGGGACGTTTCTGACCGCTGAAATCACTCCATCGAAATTTTTGTTCGCATCGATGACGAAACAGATATCCCTTCGCACTATTTGATCCTGGAGCGTTTCATATTGGTACATATGTTCGGTCGCTGATGGGGAGTTTTGGACTATGGAACTGATGTTCAACGCGAGATATACTACGCCGCTGTTCTCTCCGATCTTATTGTTCTGGAGAATCAGTGGATGGAGCGATCATAGGAAACCGATGACGAGATCGCCAAGCTTGATGAGTGCTTGTTTTTTCGGATGCAATCGAAATCGCGGAGTGGCAGGCATTTCGAAGGTCACCGTCCCGAGTTCCAATTCTTTTGCGATGAGTCTAACAGCTTTTTTAGCTTCCAATAGGGGATCTTGATCCCATTGGCTTATGGTCTTCTGATAGAACATGACACCAAGCTGTGTTTCTTCGTCTACGAATTGTGAGGCGAATTTTTTGTCTGCATTCGCGTTGGATTTTCAAGTTTCAATTTCCAATTTTCAATTTTTTCTCCATATTTTCCCGATATCGAATATTTTGAATTTTTCGAAGAATTTGCTGTTTTTAGCTGTGTGAGCGAGAAGTCCGTAGACCATATCATCCCTCATATACGGTGCTTCCGGATTGGTAGGATTCTGCAGCATATAGCAGTGCTCTGGTTTTCTATCAAATTCCTTCAATGCTTTTCCGCTGACTCGGGGATAGGTCTCCACTTGATTGCAGCCGATATTCCTTACCATGATATCCTCGAGCGTTCTTTGCAACGCTACATAGTCGGTATATGGCGTGTAGGTGGTTTCGCTGAGCAATGGCATGGGCTCTATCTGATCATATCCATAGATCCTTGCGACTTCTTCGTAGATATCCTCTTGGATATTCAGATCGTCCGGACCTCTCCGTAGCGGGGTAGTTACCTTGTTTTTTGCATAGGTAAATCCGAGTCCGGTCAGGATCTCTTCTACGCTCTTGTCCAATCACTGCATTTTTTTTCCGAAGATGAATTGTTCCAAAGCCTCGATATCCAATGGTATGGTCTTGTCCTTTTCTTTGTTGATCTTATCGTTGATATGATAAGATAGTCAACCGATCTCGAAATCGCCGAGATCTTTCTTGTAATAATTCAGCTCGTCCAGGAAGAGAATCAGACAGAATAAGGTGTATCGAGGATTGATGTTCTTTTCGAATCTCAGCTCCGCATCAGTCCTTAATGACAATCTCGTTCATGTCTTCCTTACCGCTACTGGGTCGAAGTTCGCTATCTCGACCAAGATATTTTTCGTATCTTCCGTTATCCCGCTATTCAATCCTCCGACGACTCCTGCAAGCGCAAGGATCTTCTTTTTGTCGGTTATCACGATATCCGTAGTGTCCAATATATGCTCGGTTTCGAACAGATCGACGAACTTTTCACCTGCTTTCGCATTCCTGACGATAATATCTCCTTCGACCTTTTCCGCATCGAAGAAATGCACCGGCTGTCCGCTGATATTCATGAAGAGATTAGAGAAATCCACTCGGTTGCTGATCGGATTCGATCACAGATCGAGCATCTGCAATCTCGTGAGAAATGATGATGTCTTCACCTTTACGTTTTTGAGGTGGAGAAGGATGTAGGCGTTCAGACCTTCAGCCTCTCCTTTTACCAGCCTTTCGGGTTTGGTGCTATTCTCCAGGATTTCCATGATATGTCTGTAGGTGCATTGATCGTAATAGTCTTTGATCTTATTGAACGTAATGGCTCATTTCATTCCACGGTACATCACATTCAGCTCTGCAGCGACACCGAAATGCCCGGTGAGATCAGGCCTATTGGTTATCGATTTGTTGTCCACCTCCATGACCCGACCCTCTAGCCAGGGAAACTTTTCCTTCAGCGGAGTTCACAGATCCTGGTCGGAGATGCCATCGAGATCTTCTTTCAGATCCCGGATAGCATGTTTCTCCATATCTTCCATGATTCACAATTCTTCCTTGGAGCAGATCATGCCATTGGACGCTATCCCTCTCATCTTTCTCGGCTCTATCGTTATCCCCGCTTTTTCGAAACGCGTTCCTGGCAATGCTACCGGCACGTACAATCCTGCAGCGATATTCGCGCCGCCGCAGATGATCTGATATTCTCATTTACTACCGCAATCGACCATGCAGACGGATAATTTATCCGCATCCGGATGTTTTTCGCAGGATTTGGTATATCCTATGACGATGCTGTCCGCGATCTTCCTTTCGTTGATCTCTTCGATTTCACAGGTCTTGAGAATGAGGTTCTTAGCGATATTCTCCGGCGTATCGTTGACGGAGATGAATTTTTTCAGGAGGGGAGAACTGTATTTCATCGTGGAGAATGATAATGAGGATAAACAAAAAAACATAGCCAACCAAAAATAGGGAAATCAGAGAGAAAATAAAGCGAAAATTTGCGTTATCTGGATTTTTTGGATCTACGTATAGATAGGTATATCTATGCGTTTTATAAACAATGATTCGGGTCAGAGAGATGAATAGAGTAGGGAAAGACAAGAGCATATATGAACAAATGAGGGAATGGATTATTCGTATAGGGTATATATGCAGAGAAAAAGAATAGTACAGTTTTTGACGATTCAAAAAAAAAGAATATAATATTATATTATTATGATGGTACAGAAAAATATCATTGGATTTTATCCTCCTTCTATAAACCAAATGACGTGAATAGATAGTATTACAAAGATTCCAGATGCTCGTGAGAAAGCATCTATGAGCGAAATTCTTACGGGAAGATATAAGGATATGCTTTTAGAGGATCTAGCCAAGGAATATAGGATACAGCTTGATGATCCTCAAGGCGGGGAAAAATACTATGATTACCTGGACACCAAGATCAATACCAAGACGGTCTGATTGGATACGTCTATCAGTAGACCTGCTGCAGTGGCGATGTTTTTCAAAAGGGAACAGTATCGGAAGAGTATCTTGAAAGAGAAGGGCATAGCATTCTTTGAGGGCCTATGGAAGAAAAATCTCTCAGAGAAAGGATATGAATTTTGTAAGGATATGTATGAAAAATACGATATCATCACGTTGGCCGACCCTAAGATCCTAGATTACTTCAGTAGGATTATGGGTACGGTATACAATGGTAACGCACTCGGGAAGTTCTCTATCGTACGTAGCCGGTCTTCTGTGGAGCATCGATCTGGCCGTATCAAGCATGAATGAATTCATGGTAAGCAATGATGAACCAAGAAACGGTTGATGTCATTTATCGATATGTTGAGAAAAAGGAATGAACTGAACGGATTGGTGCCTCGATCGATAGATTATGCAACAGATAATCAGATTTCGGATCGGGAGACCTATATTAATCAGTATAAGCAGGATCCGATCAAAGACGTCAAGCCATACGAATTCGAGAAATATAAGATGAAAGAGAATAGGTTTAAGGCAATCAAGGATCATATGCAGACAGATATAGACGAATTGAAACAGGATATTGCAGCATTGAAGCAGAAAATCACGGAGGTAAGGGAAGGAAGGGTCAAGAGGGAGGATGATGATCGTGGGTTCACAAATGCAGAACGGGCTGCAAACTTATCGTATCTGCTAACGTCAAAAGAGAGAGATCTTCAGACGATGGAGACGCTGCAGAGACAACACGATGATACAGAGGATCGACACCAGTTCATTACCTTCGGTGAACAAGATGGATATATCTACCAAGAAACGCCCGAGAAGAGACAGACTAATTTTCAGTCAGAGAATTCTTTCAGAAAGCATGTCGCTATAGACATGTTCATTACGCATTATGGGGAAGAAAAGGATAATTATAAGAAGTGAGTGGATATCTATGAAAAATATAGGGAAAACGTATTAGCTATAGCGAATGAATACGCCAAGAATAAAGATAAGAAATTGCTCAAAGCAAAGATGGCCGAGCTATTCAAAGAGATAGGATAACCGTATGGGCAAAAAATTTCCTTCTTGCAATCATAGCATCATTAGATAAAACATACTCCACGTATGTTTCGTCTTTTAGATGGAAGAAGAGCATTCAGATGATCAAAAATAAGGTAAAGATAGCCAATGTTACGTTGGAAGTCCCAGATATGATACATCCGGTCAAAGGTCCTCAGCGTGTGCTGAATAAACTCATCAAGACCTTTCTTATCGTCAAGACCCATCTTCATCAGCCATCCTACAGGAATCAGGAGAAGTTCATACTGGACTTGATCAGGAGATGTAGGCATACCGTCTTCGGCAGGAAGTATGGTTTCGAGTATATCCAGTCCGTGAAAGAGTTCCAGAATATGGTGCCGATTTCCCATTACAAGGATTTCGAGCCGTGGATCATGTATATGCTCAAGGGAGAGAAGAATATCACCTATCCAGGCAAGATTGACTGGTTTGCTACCTCATCAGGGACGACTTGAGGGACGGCGAAATACATCCCCATCACCAAGGAGAATCTGAGGACTTCGCATTTCAAGGGCGGATTGGAATCGCTGAGTCTCTTTATCAGGAACAATCCGAGGACGCAATTCTTCCAAGGAAAAGGATTGGTGATCGGAGGGACATTCACCAAGAATCCGTATACTGGAGAGGATAATGTCGGATTCATTTCCGCGATATTGCAAAAGACCGCGCCATGGATAGGACAGCATTTCCGTTATCCGAGGGCGGAAGTCTCCTATATGGAGAACCGAGAGGAGAAGACTACAAAGATGATAGAGGAGGGATTGGATCAGAATATCACCTTCTTCAACGGTCAACCGTCATGGGGATCTAATTTTATGTACAAAGTGCTCGAACATACAGGCAAGAAGGATATCCTTGAAGTCTGGCCGAATATGGAGCTTTTTTTCCGATGAGGCATGGCGATAGATCTCTATAAACCCCAATTCCACGCATTATTGCCTTCATCGAAAGTAAAGTATTATCAGGTGTATAATGCATCGGAAGGTTTTTTCGCAGTCCAGGACGCTAATGATACCGATGATATGCGCTTGCTGACTAATCACGGCGTTTTCTACGAATTTATCCCGTTTGAGGAATACGGGAAAGAGAATCCTACCGTATTGACATTGGAAGAGGTGGAGACGGACAAGGATTATGTGATCGTCATTACCAACAATTCCGGACTCCGGAGATATGTGCTTGGCGATATGATAAGGTTCACAACATTGAATCCATGGAGGATCAAGATCGTAGGCAGGACCAAATACTATATAGATGTGGTAGGCGAGTGCGTGACTTCTGACTATACGGACAAGGCGTTGCTGGAAGCATGCAAGAAAACGGACACCATAGCGACCGATTACATGTTGGCGCCGATCACCTACTCGTGAGGGAGTATCAGGGGTGCGTATGAACGGGTGATAGAATTTACCAAGACACCGAAGGATGAACACGAATTCGCTAAGGTACTGGATAAAGAGCTTTGCAATATCAATTCCTATTATTTCGATGAAAGGTACGATACCAAAGTGCTCGGTGAACCGATAGTCCATTGTGTGAAACAAGGCACGTTCTACGAACGGATGAAATATAGGAACAAATTGGGTGGCCAACACAAGGTGCCGAAAGTTTCCAATGACAGGAAAAATATAGATGAATTGTTGCAGATCATCAGATAATCAACAAAAAAATCTCACATAATCAACAAAAAAGAAAGGCTATATATGCTCTTGGATATCGATATCGTCCCCCAAAAAAGGGAATTCGGATGCGCAAAGGCGGTCATCAAGACGCTGATCAAAACCAAGAACGGACGAGAAATCAGGATCAAGGATCCCTTGCTCTATATCAAGAGCCTGGGCACCTTGAATTTCTTGGGATTAGCTAACGACACATTCAAGGAATTGAATCTACCGTATCGGATGCGTAAAAAGACGAACGTCACCACCAGGGAGCTGAGAGATTGGGTGGAAAAGGGAAAGCTTATGGTAGTGATCTTCATCTCCAAGGAGAACTATCCGCATTATGCAGTGATCGCAGGCGTAGATAATGAATCCGTACTCATTGCCAATACGCATAGCGCACAGATCGAAAGGTTTCCGCTCTCGGAATTCATTGAGCGCTGGTATCTCAATCCCAGGTACGTGAACCATATCCAATGGATGCACGGTCAGGACAATCCTTTCGTGGATAGGATAGTCCAATGGGGAATCAAAGTGAGTAAGCTGTTGTTTCTGCTCCGTCCCGGGACGATCTACATCCTAGACGAATGATGAATAGCATCGTCATGTATCAATGACGGTGTTTTTTTGTCGCTTGATAAACCATGATGGAAACGTATATACTCACATATAATTTAGAATTTAAAAATTTAAAATTTAAAAGTATATAATCATGAAACACATCCAAACCAGAGATCCACAGGTCTACGAATCCATTCTTGCCGAGCAGAAAAGACAATCCGAAGGCATGGAGCTCATTGCAAGCGAAAATTATCAGTCAGCAGCTGTGCTTGAAGTGCAGGCCTCTGTTTTTGCAAACAAATACTCCGAATGATTCCCAGGACGCAGATACTATGGATGACAAGAGAATACGGATACGATCGAGCAGTTGGCGATCGATAGGGCAAAGGAGATTTTTCATGCGGATCATGCGAATGTGCAGGCGTTATCTGGTGCTGCAGCAAACCTCTGTGTCTATTCGGCATTGATGAATCCTGGAGATACGATATTAGGTATGGATCTGACGCACGGTGGACATCTCACGCATGGTGCGCCGGTGACCTTCTTTTCCAAGGTATTCAATTTCATCAGATACAAGACCATCGACGGCAAAGTGGATTTTGACGAGGTGCGCAGATTGGCTCATGAGCATAAGCCCAAGATCATCCTCGCAGGATTCTCTGCATATCCGAGAGAGCTCGACTACGGAAAGTTTGCCGAGATAGCGAAAGAGGTCGGTGCTATAGCATTCGCTGACGTCTCTCATATCGGAGGATTCATTGCAGCTGGACTGCTCAAAAATCCGTTGGATTACGGGTTCCAGGTGATGATGACGACGACGCACAAGTCACTCAGATGACCGAGAGGAGCATTGATTCTCAGCAAAGGTATTGTCAGCAATCCGTTGAAGAAGCCTGAGGATACGATTGAGAATATTCCGACCAGGATCGATAGGGCGGTATTCCCAGGCATGCAGGGCGGTCCACATATGAATACCATAGCCGCTATCGCCGTCGCACTCAAGGAGGTACAGTGACCGGAATTCAAAGCATATGCTGAGCAAGCACTCAAGAATGCACAAGTACTCGCGAACGAATTGACTGCGCGTGGATACAAGTTAATAACAGGATGAACCGATAATCATATGGTGATAGTAGATTTTAGTTGAACGGATATGGATTGATCTATCGCAGAAAAAACTTTGGATACTATCTGAATCTCGACATCGAAATCAACTATCCCTGATGACCCTAACCCTCCATTTCGTCCATCCGGACTTCGTATCGGTTTGCCAGCCATGACGACGAGAGGAGTGAAAGAGGAAGATACCAAGCAGATCGTCGAATTCATCGATCAGGCGTTGAGACATAAGGATGATGAAGAAGCATTAGCGAAACTAAGAAATGATGTCAGAGCGTTCGCTTTGAAGTTTCCAGTGCCTAGTTTGTAAAACACAACCCACAAATATATCGCTTATGGACACGTACATTACCACCTTTACCGCGAAGCCGCTCAAGGGCGGCTGGTACGCAATCTTCAAGAATTGGATACCTCTATCCAAAAATACCGCAGGCATAGGATATAGTAATCCGGCACGGAAGCGTCGAGAGCGTATCCTCAAGACCAAGAATCCAAAAAAAACGATATATTCCTTATCCCGACAGGAGAGGAATCATGTCCGTCAATAGGAGGTACTATCGCCGTATCTGGTGATGGTTTTTTTATTGGCATGTTTTCATCGTTCATGTCTCCGTGTCGATCTCGCAATCGGCATAATAATGTGGACCATAGATGGTCCTAGATTCCAGCATATCGTGCCATGAATCGAATCCTGTGATATATTTGATCATATCGTCCGTCAAACTACAACTTACGATGATGCTTTTTCATTGCTTCTTGATGGGTTCATCAGCCATATGGGTCAGATACTTGCCTTTGGTGAATTCTACAGGAATCGGTATCGCACTTTTTTTTGCGACATCGATGATATTGAATGCCTCCATGGCAAGGACTCAGAATCATGGATATTTGTGCCTTATCACAGCAAAATATTTATCCTTATCTATCTTCTCGAAAGCGGAAAAGTGAAAAAGATATTTCTCTTCCCGATAAGGCGAAACGGAAAGCTTCACTATCGTTCATGCATCCGACTCATCAGAGAGCGTACGGAGATAGGCGATATTTTTTATGATGCCGATCAAGATGATCTCTTGATCACGTAAGAGTATTTTATAATGGTCCATATTGTGCACCTTACGGGTTATCAGGGGTTGGACGTATTTCTGGGTGAATGCAGTGTCGTCATCCATAAGCTCTTGAAGTGCGGTAGGGAGAGGAAGAGTGAATATGCCCAAAAGATCTTTTTTGTAAGAAGAATGGATATCATATTCATCTACGATATGTTCGGTGGGAATATTTTTTCCTTTTGCAGAAAATGAAGCAGAAGATGCCATATTTTGGGGTAAGGAATATAAAGAGAAAAGAATCTGAAATTAATATGTTGTGTATTGAGTGTGCGATGCATAGTGCCGTGAATGCATTTTTTGCTTAGTATACTAGGAATGATGAGCGGGAAATCAAGGAGGAAAAAACGGCCCACTCTCCTGAATAAAATAATTACCAAAAAAGACTTGACATTTATATATAAATAAATATAAGATTATCACAAACATAAAAGACCTATGAAAGGTACGCTGCTTACATCCAGACGATCCGAATCTTCAATAGGAAGATCGCCCCCGAGGGAACAGCTATAATCGACTATTGTATAACCCGAAAATTTGTTAGTAAGTATGCTTTGAGTATTAGGGCATAGGGACCCCATGACCAAATACATATTCCCTACAATCCATTTCATGAAAAAAGATCCCCGTGGAACAAATTAAAGCAGGGGCGTGGTTTAATCGCTATTTCCGTGGATGTTAACGGAAAATGGGAGCCTAGAGGAAACAGAGCCTCCGGATGGAAAGACCATCATCAAAAATATTGCTAAAAAACATTGACGTGTAAGGCCCGGAATCTCCGGGCCTTTCCTATATATCGAAAAACTTGATAGCCCGTACGTAATGACTATAGTCCATAAGAAGACATACCATCATTCTAAATTTTAAATTCTAAATTCTAAATTTTTTTTTGATATGGATCTCGTTCTCATCATCATAGGTTTGGTGCTCTGCATCCTCGCGATCATAGGTTCTCTACTTCCGGTATTGCCAGGTCCTTTGCTTGCATATGTCGCATTCATCCTGCTACAATTCACGTCAAATCATCCTTTCTCTCGGACCTTCTTCATCGTACGGGCACTCATCATCATCTTCCTGACGGTCCTCGATTATGTTGTCCCTTCACGATGAACGAAGAGATTCTGAGGTACCAAATGGGGAGTCCGCGGAAGCAATGTCTGACTTATCGTTTCTGTCGTGATCCTGCCGATCTTCGGTATCGTCGTCGGACCGTTCGGACTATTTGGACTCATAGGCGGCCCTTTTCTCTGAGCATATATAGGAGAGAAATATGCAGGACAGCATCATACCCATGCATTGAGGGCGGCGCGATGATCATTCATGGGGTTCCTGACCTGAAGTCTTCTGAAAGTAGTGGTCAGCGTTATTATGGCTGGATATTTTTTCGTGAATGCATACAATGTGATAATCAAATAAAAAGCACACACAGAAAACAATGATCCATGCATATTTTTTTTATTTGATAGGAGAACCAGATACGACATGAGCGAGCAAGAGAGACAAGAATTTGAATATACCTCACAGCAAAAGAGCAGATCAACACCCATTTCGTTACGTGCATATCTCTTGGCCGCGTTAATGCTGCAACCAGCTTTCCAGATCAAGAGCGAATGAAATGATGCTTTCCTGGAGAGCCAGACCATTGTGCAATCCGATCATCCAACATCAGAAGGGAATGTAGAGCATATGATATCTATCGAGGCAGTCTTCAAGGATGGTATTAGGAGAGCTCTCAAGGGGCTCAACTCCATCAGTCAGATCCCTACAGGCGGCAAACCGATAGAATACTATCGGAGCGAAGGGAGCGTAAAAGGAAAGAAATTGAGGCCCGAAGCCGTGCAGGCACTCAATCTCCCGGAAAAGTTCGACATCAGTCCAAGACATATCACTAAGCCTGTGAAATCCATGGTCCTTTCGTTAGGAAATAGAAGATTCGATGTCGATCCACTAATCGGCAATATCCAGTCCATCTCATTGGATGCGCATGGGCTGTTCATAGGAACGACATTGAAGAATATTACGTATGATAAACAGGAGAAGTTACCGGATCTCATGTTCAGGCTATGGATGACACCTAAAGGGAAAGGCGTTAAATCCGGATTCAGATGATCGACCATCACTGAACTCTAGGAATCCCAAAAATTGAAAATTGAAAATTGAAAATTGAAAATATCGTGTCGTTATGCTAAAATGATGTCTAATGATCATACTCCAATAGGCCGTACGCTACAATACCATCATCTTTCATTATTAATTATTCATTCATCGTAATATGAAAAGAAAAATTGTTATAGGAATCCTATTCATTATCGGAATGTTATCACTGGGTTCAAGGTCCGAAGCCTATCTTTTCGGTATGAAGTCATGGGACAATAGCATCGAGAATATCCAGCAGATAGAGAAAGAGTATTCGCTTGATCTGCCGATCGTTTCGTTCATCTTCGATCCGCGATGAGATCATGTGGAGGCGATGATGAACAGTTTCAATGAAAAGATCGGTCCAGACAAGATCTATCATATCTCCATCTCACCCAATAGTTTTACGGCAGCCGAAGTCGCTGAGGGGAAATTCGACAAACAATATACGCAGTTTTTCCAGGGCGTGAAGAAGAACAATCTCAGAGTCATTTTCCGTACGATGCATGAGATGAACGGAGGACGGTATCCGCGAAGCTCCAATCCCAAGAATTTCAGGAAGGCATGGATCCATGTCTGGGAGCTTTCGAGAGCGCAGGGACTTGATCAAAACAATATTCTCTTCGATATGTCTGTCAATGCCTGGGATCTTCCTGCCAAATGAGGGAAGCCGAGCCAGACCGCGAGTTTCATCCAATGTCAGCAGAATCTCAAGGCGAAACTCTGATGCCCGACCTTCGAGGACTATTATCCTGGCGACAAGTATGTGGACCTCATGGGCGTCACGTTCTACAACCGAGGCAAAGGCAACAGCAACAGGCGGCGAGGGACACCGGACAAGATAGTCAACGCAGCTGGTCGGCAGACGCTCGATAGGCTCAAGAAGTTCGATAAACCAATTTTCGTCGACGAAGTCGGGACCACAGCAGTCAATTATACGGGAGCATATGATTACAAGAAATCGCTCGAAGTTTATCAGAAGAATTCACAGATGAAAAACACCCGATTGCTTCAGCTCAGGGATTTCCTGCTCAGGGAGACGAGGATCGCAGGAGCGATCTATTTCAATGTCGATCTCACCAACGGGCTCAAGAACCGGACATTAGGAGAGCTCGATCGGTCCGTAATCGATTTCCAGTCCCATAAGTTCTATGATAAGATTCTCGATGTCTATCAGGCAGGCAGGCCCAACGAGACAAACATGCTCTACTATCTCTTCAACATCAAACGTGTGACGATCAACAATAAGACATATCTGATTAAATCTGACTATGTGAAACCAATCAAGGATCTCTATCTCTTCACGACGACGTATGTCACAGGACTTTCCAACCAACTTAGTTTCCTAGATGACACCAAACGCAATGGTACCTTATCCAATAAGTACAAGAGATTCACCAAAGCTGATCTCGATGCGATAGTGGATTCGACTAAGAAGTTCCTTCAATAAAAAAAAGGCTGGAATCCCAGCCATCGATGTGATCAGGCAAATGCCTATACAGGCAATGCATCCAATTTCTGTTTGATATCCCCCAATTCTTTAGGGACAGTGGTATATCCTATTTCCGCGATGACATTGTGGGGGCGGGAAGCGGTCTTCAGTCGATCAGCATGATCGATGATTTTCTTGATGAGCATGAGCTCTCTTTTGGTGAAGGTGACCATGGTATCTTTGTTTTAGGTTTTCATTAATCTATGCTTTTTTGCAATGAAGTCAAATCAATAGTAAAAGTAAGGCGCTTACACCAGCTTCACCGTCTCGAACAGTTCCAGCAATACTTGGTCTTCCGTCATGCCGGCAAGTTTCGCGTGATAGTTGAGGATAACCCTATGTCTAAGGACCGGCAACGCGACTCTCTGGACATCTTCGTGGGTGACATACTCCCTGCCTTCCGCTAATGCTACTGCCTTGCTTGCGAGCATCAGTCAGATGGACCCTCTAGGTGAAGTACCGTAGAGAATGTATTCATGTTCTTTCCTAGTGATGGCGGTGAGTCTAGTGATATATGCTTTGATTTCATCGGAGATGGTTATGGTATCTATCGCTTTCTTGAGTTCCGTCAATTGGGCATGGGAGATGACACTCTTGATAGTGCTCAAATCTTCTTTTTCCAAGGTATCGAGGATAAGCTTCTCTTGATCTAGCGTAGGATAATCGACGAGGACCTTGAAGAGGAACCTATCCACTTGTGCTTCTGGCAATGGATACGTTCATTCTTGCTCTATCGGATTCTGGGTGGCGAGCACCAAGAATGGAGCGGGGAGTTTATGCGTCACTCATCAGATGGTGACTTGATGCTCCTGCATAGCTTCGAGCAAGGCGGATTGCACTTTCGGGGTAGCCCTATTGATCTCATCGGCGAGGATGATGTTTGCCATGATAGGGCCCATCTTGGTATCGAATTCCTGGGTCTTGGCATTATAGATTTCACCGCCGAGGATATCTGCAGGCAACAGATCAGGGGTGAACTGGATCCTTTTGAAATCCAAGCCGAGGAGCTGTGCGAAGATATGGATGGTCTTAGTCTTGGCTAATCCGGGTAAACCTTCTACCAGGACATGGCCTCCGCAGAGGATATTTATGAGGATGGAATTGATCAGTGTATCCATGCCGACGATATGGGTGTGGATTGTTTCCTTGAGATGTTTCAGCTCTTTCTGATGGAATTGGATCGATCAGAGCCCTTCTTGGAAATATTTGGTGCCGATCTTCGCATGATGCTCAGGAGCGACCTGATTGCTCTTGAAGAGATGAAAGAACTGTTTGGTATCTTCCTTGAAGAACATCCGGATCACGACAATCACGATGACGACGACAAGAACTAAGAGGATGATGAGTGTCCGCATTCGATATCGGCTAATAGGATAAACACGAG
>CAYSER010000011.1:26132-27540 GCA_964430205.1 uncultured Candidatus Peribacteria bacterium
GCATTGTAGCATGAATACATTAGGTACCGCAGCTACAGCCGTCAAGGAGACCTTCCGAGATTTTCTCATAAGAATGTACGAGAATCCATTCGTATCGAAACTGGTTTCCGTCATTTTGGCGATCGTATTGAGTTTGGTATTGATTTCACTTTCCAAGATGCTGGCGGTATATCTCAAGACCAAGATCACCAAGAACTTCATCACCAAAGGGAGCAAGGATATCGAAAATGTATCGGCATTGCTTGGCGATATCATCTTCTACGCATTGGTGGTGTTTTCGCTATTCATAGGATTCAGTGTGGTAGGATTGCAGGTGGGGCTTATCTTGGGAGGTATTTCTATCGGGGTAGGGTTCGCATTCAGGACGACATTGACCAATCTGATTTCTGGTATCATGATCTATACGACCAAAGAATATCAACCAGGCAGTATTGTCTTCATCAAATTGGGTAAACAGGAAATCCTAGGCAAGATCGAGGAGATCAATATGAAAGACACCATAGTCAGGGCATTCGATTTCAGGAGGATAGTCATCCCTAATTATAAGTTCGTCAATTCATTGATCAAAACGTATAGCATCGAATCGGTCTTGAAATTGGAGATAGTACTCAATGTAGATATCAATCTCGATATAGAGAAGGTCATAGACGTTACCATCAAGAAGACCAATTCCTATGATTTCGTCAATTATAAGGAATATACTCAGACATTGATCGAAAGCTTTGATCAGAAGGTCTGTAAGATGAGGGTAAGTTTCTGTTTCGATCCGAATGCCGGCATACCGACTGATCTTATGAGATCACGCGTACAGGCGTGACTGATTGAGGAATTCAAGAAAATGGAGGCAGAGAGAGTGTCATCAAAATCCACAACCAAGGACTAAGACAGTACTCATAAACATACGACATACGAGAAAACAATGACTGAGCAGATATGCCGGTCTTTTTCTTGTAAAAAAAACCTTCCGGAAAATATCCGGAAGATAATTGGTCTAAGAAAGAATTAGAGGTCATAGATGATAGTATCAAGGAGGGAAATGCTCGCTCCAGAGAGATTAAAGAGAGCAATTACCAGGAATATCGCCCAAGCGATGGTACAGAGACCTAAGATGATGCTCATACCCCGTTCCACGACGATGTTGTTTTTGATGATTTGGAGTTGACCATTATAGCCGAATCCGTACCCGAAGCCGCACCACATGATTGAGAGGAGCAGCAAGGCGATGAAAACGAGTAATGAAGGTATCATAGGCGTTTTGTTTTGTGGTTTTGTCTAATATAAATATTTAATGTAATTTGTCAAGAACTTGATTTTGCGCCTATTTTCCCTATCGTTCCATTGTTCAAGATTCAATCTCAATCAATCTCAATCAATCTCAATCAATCTCAATCAATCTCAATCAATCTCA
>CAYSER010000012.1:0-24862 GCA_964430205.1 uncultured Candidatus Peribacteria bacterium
CCTATGAAAAAAAAAGCCCGCACCAGCGTGCGGAACAGAAAAAAACTCCCATTATGAAGCTATTTTCATTGTGAGAAAGAAAACAATGTCATCCCTTATGCAGCCGTTGAGTAGGTGATTTCCTCTTCCTGATGCTCAGCTTCGTGCCTCTCCATAGGATCCTCGGGGAAGTCACACGCAGGGTCACGATGAGTATTGAATTCGACTATTCCATTGCCCAAGGCTCGGACCATCTTTTCGTAGGTCTCTCCTGGGAGTATATAGCTCATGCAACAGGAACAGAAATGGGTCATCTTGGCTTTGTGTATTGAAGATCTCAGCAGATACGAGCCATTCTTCCTTACTGTCTTCAACGCCTGAACAGCCATGGCTTTCGTGCCTTCTCCGAGCGACATCAATGTCTGCGATGATGTAGACATCGATTCAGCATCAGTGATGGTTTCCTTGTGATCCATTGGCCCTGCCTCATGGAATAAAACATTATCCATCCAACAAACTCTCCCAAATGATACGCTTAGCGGAGGAAATGATCGCTTTTTTGTCTTTTTGCTGAGGGATCTTCTTATACCCTTTGAAATGCTTGATCGCATTACCTAGTTGGAATTCGAAATCATAGTCTCTCTGATTGATCATGATATCGTTGTAATACCTGACATATCGTTTTGCATTGTCGTATTGGTCATGGGTCCGAGGGATAGGAACGATGATCTGCTTCATGTCATAGAGCTTCTGTTCTGCTAACGATGTCGTCCCTCAACGGGTGATGGCGATATCGCACTTGCTATAGAGTTCACCCATCTCCTTTTGGCTGATAAAGCCATACGTATGCACATGGGGGTACTTGTCGAACAATGTCGACATCTCATCATTTTCTAGCCCAAGTACGATGAAAAAATCAAAACCAGTAGCTAGGTCTGGCATAAATTCCAGGAGGTGTAAAAGATTCTGGTAGAGTCTTTTGGATCCTTGGGACCCTCCTACCACCAATATCTGCGTCTTTGCAGTATGTTCGGGGTGGATATCTGCAATGATGTCTTTTGACAGTATCTGACCTATCGCTTTCCCCTCAGGCAACGCCCCTTCGAATCAGAGGAACGTATGCTTTGCGAAACGGCTCGCCATTCTGTTGACGAGTCAGGGATGAGTGTCTGACTCATGGACTATGATCCTCTTGCGGAGCAGTGCAGCAGCCAGCACTACCGGCAAAGCCACATAGCCGCCTTTACAGAAGACAACATCGACATGATTGACAAGGAGCTGGATTATCGCTTGAAAACATCCGCAGATGAATCGGAAAATATCCACGATATTCTTGAGCTGCGATTTCCGATAGGTCTCCCTACGAAGCTTCCCTGAACAGATGGGTATGAAGGTCAATCCTTGGTCATGATCACTTCATTGCAGCTCTTTGCATACTTTCTCTTCCAAACTCCTTTTGGATCCGAATCGATAGATTCTCTCTACCTGATCAGAGAAATCAGGCGTTTCTCTTAAAAATTCGATTAGGCTCCTGATGGGGAATACGTGCCCTCAGGTTCATCACCCGGCCATACCTATTCTCAGACTTTTGTGGATACGATCCATACGGGTTGGTAACAAATAAAGGCTGACATGTTGAAGTGGGGAAGCATTGAAACATTGAAACGTTGAAACATTTACATCCTTAATTCTCAATTCTTAATTCTAAATTATGATTTATGTTTTTTCTCTAGAAGTCCTCGAATGTTTCACTCACCTTGACCTTCTTTTTCTTGGATTGGACCTCCTTGATTTTGTCACCCATATTCGCTTTGGCTATGGTATAATCATACTGATTCTGCAATGAGATCCGTTTATGCTCCGGATCATCGAAAACAATCGACAAAAGGATGTCCCGATGTACGGTAATATTCCTTTTCCCTTTGATCAATTCGTTGACCTCGGAGATCTTTTTCCCGATGAGCGATGCGAAAGCTTTCTGCGTCAATCATCTGCTGGTGAGTTCGTGCTGGATCAGTTTTCCAGGATGTTGATGTTCTGTGGCCATGATGAAATACTAAATGACTAAATTTATGAGTTCCTATGATTTTTGATTTTTCTATAGTTCTATGAATTAGTGAACTTTTATTGTTCTATATATTTCTCATTCCAATTCAATCTCTTTTCACTTATTCTACGAATTAGTGAATTTTTTATTTTTACTCCTTATTCTAAGCTTTTTCTTCCATGAAATCATTCATCCATTTGTTGTGATCTTCTGGATCCTTTATTCTTTCTCTTCTCTATTTTTCACTTATTCATTGAATCAGTGAATACATATTTTTTTCTCCACTACTATATATATAGTATATTTTTATCTTATAGTTCACTGATTATATAAAACAGTGAATCTTTATTTTTTATCTATTATTTATTCTTTTGTACTTATAATTCATTGATTATATGAAACAGTGAATTTTTGTTTTTTTTTATAAAAAAAAGAGACAACGCTTCTTTCAGAGAAATTTTTCATAGATACATATACTAGAGTCTATATATTTACAAAAAAACGTGCATATTTACAGTATTTCCCTAGTTATTGTGTGATATATGGTATTTATTTGACATATTTATATTGGTATGTTTTTATTTTCTTTTACAGCACTTTTTTATCATGCAAATGTGCTCTTAGCTTATTCATATCAATAGTTCCCTTCTCTATCTCATCCTTATGATGATCAATAAATATATCCCATGCCTGGCGTCCATAATCATTCCTCTCTCCTTCACTTGGTTGGTCTCCTAACTCCGGTTCGGTGAAAAACTGATGGATAAGATCATCCATAATGAGAAGTATCTCTTCTTCATAAGCATTCATTATCAGATCATCATAAAGCTCATCATTTGATCTTACCACTACTTCTTCCATTTTCTCCTTGGAAGACCTTATTCCATTGATCAAACTCCCCATAAGCGAAAATACCGCCCTATATCCTATATCGCTATTCCTTATCCTTGGTCATATTTCCTGATTAAACATCGCTTTGAGCATATTCGTGAACATAGCATCCTTTTCTTGACTCAATGCCTTCAATCTCCTTACTTCCTGAGGAGCGATGGTTTTCTCCTTCTTCTTCTTTCTGAGCATAAAAAGCTCATTATCTATCATCTGTATATGATCCATATGCTTTTCCTTGAACTCTCTCCAATCTGTCCTGACCTTATTGATAGCGGCACAGAACGTCTGTGCATCAATATATCCTGGGATCAACATTTTCCGCGTGGTTAAAAATTCCGGCTTATTTTGGAGATATTCTACGGCCCATGTCGGAGTAATCGGTTTCAAGCCAAATCGATGAGAAGGGGTATTTATCATAACCACATGCTAACAAATAAATCGTAATAAGTATATTCATATCGTCCAAAAATGTCAAATCCTGTCTAGTTAGAAATCCAATGTCAGTTGGTGATCTGCAATGGTTTTCTTCACGGTTCTATCAATGGTTTTTCTTTCGTCGGTACAGATGGACTGCACCCTTTCTTGCTTTACCTTCTGTTTCTCGGTTCGTTTCTTTTCAAACAGCATATCAAATTCTTTCTTAGTGACCAGGCTGTGTATATACTGCAATATCTCTTCCAGATTCTGATCCGAATTGATCAATCTCTCCAAGGCATCATGGTTATGCTTCTGCGCTTTCTTGTAGAGACTAGCCTTTATTTGGTAGTAATTATTGAGCCTATTTATCACCATCCCGAACATCTTCCAGTACTGTACCGGCACCTGATAACGCTTCAGATATCTCTGCTGGATCTTGATGAGCGACTCGAGATCTCTGGATCTCCTGGGCTTATCTTCAAATACCACCGATGATTCCATATCCGATTCAGCCTTTTTCAAGGTCTGGCGCAATTGGCTCAAAAGCTCTGCAATCAGAGTATCCTCGGACTGATGTTTTTCAAGGATAGCTATCGTGACCAACAGTTTTTCTTTCTTGTCCTTTGCGGTATGGTAGGCAGGATTGATTAATTCTCGCATCCTTTCTATCTTCTCGATATTCTCTCTACGATCTTTCATGACCTCTCTACGGATAGTATCTACTGACGTATTTCTCGGTCTGAGGCAATAGGTATCCAGATAGTCTTCCCGATCCCTCAAATCCTCATCAATCGCATTCTTGTACATCATCTCCAAGGGGATACTGTTTTCATCGATGGTGGAGAAGAACTTCTTTTTGATATCCGCAACCGATAATGAATGATCAATGCCCTTACGTTCCCTGAGCAAGGTCAACATATCGTCTATTATCGTTTCAAACAGCTTATTGGGTTGGTGCTTTCTGATGTTTATTATCACTTGGCTTTTGACCAATGCCTGAAGAAAAATAAAGAGAAAATAATGATTGATCAACCCTCTAATCTGAATCGGTGATTCTTCATCCTTTAAAATTTTTTGCTTGTAGGTGTCAACTGTCTTGTCTATGTGTGTCCATAAGAGATCCTGAAGCTGGGGATAGGTCTTTTCTGTAAGGAGTCTGTGATCCTTTGGTATCCATATTGTCTTCTCTTTTTCCTCTGCTCCTTTAGTGCGCTTCTTTTTGCGTTGTCAGCTGAAAAACGTATCTCGATAGAGATCTCTTGACCCCTCCATCTGTGTTCATTCTTTCCTGGATATCTGGATCATATCATACCGGACGCTATCTCTCAAGGCATTATTATATCCCATACCTCACGGTGTCTCGTTCGCAATCTGATCGAAGAGATCATCAAAAAGAGGCCTGAGCGTAGCAAGAAGGGCTGACTGTGTGGCATGGATATGAGCTATCTGGTTCTCGATGTCCTGTGCCCTTTCTGGATCTCTTGGATTGGCTAATAACCCTTCCTGCTCTTTCTGTAATTCATGATAATGCTGACTATTCTCTTCCAAAGACGACAGAATATAGGCAATCTCCCCTTGCTCTTTGATGATCACTCCTTGAAGTTTCTGCAAGAGGAGCTCTTGCTGAGCATCCATCAGCTCTTTCCCCCTATACCAGAGATCGTTTCACACCATCTCGGACATAAAAAAACATATAAACACCTAAACGATCAGCATACAGCATCGCAGGTCAATGAGATACAAGTCCTTCATCCTTCATCATTCATTTTTCATCAAAAATATCGTTGTCCTCTAACGATAATTCGTATACACATTTATATGTCTATGTCAATTTATCTTTTACTTATTATTTTTTTAGTCATCTATCTGAAATCCTACGCTCCGGAGACAGAGATTTCCTGGTTCCTTATCTTTGCCATACAAGGTATCGCCGATGACTGGATATCCTATTCCCGCCAAATGGACCCTGATCTGATGTCTGACACCTTTATAAATCCCCACCAGAAGGGTACTGATATCATTTTTCTTGTCCGTATGAAGCACTCTGACTATCGTCGTCGAGTTATGGACTTTACCCCTTCATTTTTCCTGATCCTTTGGCCCACGGACAAATACCATCCTATCTACCTTGTATTTATGATGCATGATAGGCATATCTATCTCAAATGATGATTCCTTGGGTGTCCCTTGTATCTGAGCGATATACCGCTTATGGATCTTGCCCTCTGCCTGGAGCTTTCTATAGCGTACCATCGCCTCTTTACTCTTGGCGAAATAGAGGAATCCTGCGGTATCATTATCGAGTCTATTGAGCAATCACAATTCTCATGATTTTCCAAACAATCTTGCTTGATGGTCTATAGCAACCTGTTTGAAGGTCACCTTGACGAATCCAGGGAGATCGATATAGGGCGATATAGCCTTTGGTACGGGAAAATCTATCTTACGATCAGGCTGTTGACCAAGCAGGATGTCAAGGAAACAGAGTTCTTTGCCGAATGTCGTTGGCAGACCGCTTGGCTTCCGCATCACGAAAAAATCGTCATTATGATAACATATTATCTTTGATAAGAGGTCCAAAACTTATGGATATTATATCATAAAGGTACTTATTTCTGAGCCAACATTTCCTTCCTTTCTTTGCGATATTTTCACAACATGATATATGCAAGCGGCGCAGACATGAAAATAGAGGAGTAGGATCAGAAAAGCACTCACATTCCGATCGTGAACGCAAATTCCTTGATAGATCCTGTTCCTAATAAGAACATCGCCACGATGACCAAAAAGACTGCCAAGACCGTTCCAATAGATCTTCTCATCGTCTGCCGAAGGCTATCCTCAAATATCTTACCGTAGAGCATACCTTTTTGCCCTGCCTTATTCTTAACGTTTTCCCTGATCCTATCAAAGATGATAATGGTATCGTTGATACTGTATCACATATTGGTCAATACCGCTATGATAAATATCGTGTTCACCGTCATCGTCTTATCTAGCATCATCCGGACTCCATATGCGCCGGCGGGCACTCCTACATCGAAGATCATGGTCCCTACAACAACTGCAGCCAAGACGCTCGGAGAGATCTCTTTTCTGATGCCCGCAAACGAGAACATCATATAGATCGCCATCAGAATGACCCCAACTATTAGCGCATTCTTCGCTGATTTCTGCATATATGACCCGACGCTAGGTCAGGTGATCGATTGCTCAATTACCTCATTAGTGCTCTTGATGAATCCCTTTTGAACCAATAATGACTGTAGATCTTTGGAGAGGATGTTCACATTTTCATCGCTTTCCACTTGAGTCCTAACAGAGAGCTTGGTCTGCCCTTGTTCAATCTGTATCCCTATGTCGCTTTCAGGATATCATTTTTCCTTGAGATATGAGGCAATCTCATTTTTCACTGCCATCTCATCGAGTGATCCTGCCATGGTAATCTTGACTCATCATGTGAATTCCTCGGAAAATTTCGCATTGGAGAAAAAGAGATACAATGCGACGATCAAGACCACAAATCCTATACTCACCCGCGTATATGATCTTTTGATAATACAAAACGGTGCTTTCATCTAAACTTCGATTATATAAATAAAAACGTTAGGAACTGTATGGTTTTAGCTTGTCTTTTCAAGACTAAGCCGATTTTTATCCTCTTCACTCTATCCGTGAATCTTACTTTTTCATCGCTTCATAACTATTCATCGCCCCATCTTCCTGAGCTTTCTTCTTATTGGAACCGAATCCTTCGCCGATTTTCTTGCCCATGACATAAATCTCCGATTTATATTCTGTCACATTGCCCTTCTCATCCTTCATGAATTCGATATCACGATATTCAGGGATTATCTTATGCTTCTTCTGGACTATTTCCTGTATCATCGTCTTATAGCTTTTCACTGGTTTCTTCTCGATGCTCTCGAGCTTGCTATAGACATATCTCTGGATGAACGCCTCTGCGGCCTCGGTCCCGATGTCTATGTAGACGTATCAGATCACTGCTTCCAACGTATCGGAGAGGATGGAATCTTTCTGTCTTCATTGGGTTTTCTCCTCTCATTTACTGATAAACACCTTCTCATTGAGTTTTATATCTCTCGCTATCTCAGCCAAAATCTCTTCCCTGACCAAAGCGATCTTATATAACGTCAAATCCGATTCTGCCATCTTCGGATGATTCAGAAACAAGAGCTTATTGATAACGGCTCACAATATCCCATCTCCCACGAATTCAAGCCTTTCATTGTGAGTGAATACGTCCTTAAAGTCAGCTGCATATGACTTATGCACAAATGCCAGCATCATCATCTCTTCGTTGTGGACATTTTTTGTCGGAATACCCAAGGACTGAAGATATTCCATGATGCTCTTTTTCTTTTTTAGCACTTGATCGAACATACATAATGCACAAGAAATAAAGAGTTGAGTCGGTTACTTGTAATAATTGAATGGCGTAAGCGCTAATTTGTCTATATAATTATTTCCCAGGACCAGCAAGAGGTCTGTTCATGAATATTGCTGAACCAAAAGCGGGTCCGGCTCTGAAACGACTTGATTGATATCGACAAAAAACTTTAACGTATCGATAGTCTTTTCGTATGCTCCTGTTCCCAACACGTAGACCGTAGTCCCTGTCAATGTCTGCGAAGAATTCTCCGTATCGATGATATTGAATGCATATTTCTTAAGTTTGACTGCAAGCTGATTAGCGAATCCTTCAGATTTCCTGATGGTCGCCTTTGCATATTTCTTGTCGATACCATTGAGTATGGCTATCTTCTGGTTTTCGATCAGATAGTCCTGGTTATGTGCCACGAAAAATGCGAAATTCTTGGTATAGTCATAGAATGATACCGCCGTCGGTCATCATCATCAGATCGGAATGATAGCTGAAGCGCCATCATACAACGCTCTCGGAGGAGTGTACAGGAAACATCAAGGATAGGAATATTTGTAGGTGATGTTTGAACATTCTGTCGTGAATCCGAAGGAGAAGATATTGTCCATATTATATGCATACCTTGCTAGTCCCAATATTTCCGAAAGTGAGATATTGGTTGTCACCATCTTGGTATAATCAGCATAGAGTCATTTTAGTTTGCTGATATTGCCCAATCCATTAGCTAAGAGCTTGTTGATGATGCCTTTGATGATGAGCTGTTGCCTCAGAGATCTTGAAAAATCCGACGTCGAATGTCTTGATCTAGCATATTGCAACGCCCTATCTCAGCTAAGCAATAGTGTTCATGAATCGAAGTGCACCGTCATATATCCTACCTCATTGCTCGGATAGGTGGTATCCGTAAATGTCCATGGGTTCTCGACCGTTATCCCTCACAGCCTATCTATGATATCCTTGAATCACTGGAAATCGACTATCGCATAGTAGGGTACCTTGATTCCCACAATCTCTTCCAGTTTATTGGATAACGCAATCGCTCCTGATGCGATATCGTTTCCTTTTCTTACGTGACGCGCGAATAAGGCATTGATCCTCCCTATGATCTGCATTCCCGTATCATAGACATACAAATCCCTTGGTACGGAAATCATGGTCAGTGCCTTTTTCTTAGGATTGAATGATGCTACCATGATAGAATCCGCAAGATATCCTCAAGCATGTGTTATTCATCCGAATCCGACGATCATGATATTGATGTTTCAGAGATCATCCTTGACCATATCATCACCCATCGTGGAAGATACTATACTGACCGTTGATTTTCCGATATATCCTCAGAGGATATGCGCTCATAAGATAAGATATTTCCCTATAAAAAACACCATCCCTATACAAGCAAGGATAATGAATATCTTGAATACTCCTGCCGATCATGAAAATGGCCTATACGATGTATAATTATTTAATTCACCGATGGTCTTGTTCTTGAATTTTTTCTTTCTCAACAACATGCCTCTTTACGTAAAATAAAAAATGACCCTAAGACGTATGGTTTTCATCTGTCGATAAGGTATAGTATATTTATCCTTAACATCAAGCAAAAATACTGTTTTTCTCTTTATCGTTCATATCAAGATATCTTGCTTCTCTCTATGTAAATCATTCCGTTTTCTTATGCAAGAATACTTACACTTATCATAAAAAGTCAAATCAAATTGCTTACCACTCTCCCAAAATTTGCAAATTTTCCATTTCTGAGTAGAATTATCCTGTATATTGGATGTATCTTCCCTTTGTCTTATCACATCCTTTATCATGTCCCATTTTATTCGTTAGTCACCTATCATGGCAAGTTCGTTCGATATTGAACAGATCCTGGCTCTTATAGAAAAAAACGCTAACATCTCAGACCTTCATCTTTCATGAGGGGAAAGCATTTCTTATAGGATCAATGGAGAGATTGTCAGAGAAGAAAGTGCCGGCAAATTAAGCAACGAATCAGTTGAGATCGTCTTGAGACAGCTCTTCCAAGGGAATCCGCAGAGATTCGATAAGTTTCTCTGAGATAAAGAGGCTGATTTCGCGTTTGTATCAAAAAGCAATGTCCCCTATAGGGTAAACGCCTACTTCAAAACAGGAAGAATAGGAATAGTCATGAGAAAGATCAATGCTATAGCAAAAAATATCGAAGAACTCATCTTCTCTGATATCGCTGAAAGCATCAAGAAAAATATCCTATCAGCAAAAAAATGACTCTATCTCGTGACAGGTCCTACCTGATCAGGGAAATCAACATCATTGGTCGCTATGATCGATTATCTTAATGCCACAAGGAACGAGAATCTCATAACCATAGAGGACCCTATCGAATTCATCTTCGAACCTAAGAAATGTATTGTGTCCCAAAGAGAAATAGGTCATGATACCTGGTCATTCGCTAATGCTTTGAGAGCTGCCATGCGTGAAGATCCGAATATCATCTTTGTGGGAGAGATCCGTGATAGGGAAACAGCTGAATCTGTTTTGAGTCTTGCTGAGACAGGCCATCTCGTTTTCTCAACACTCCACACTAATTCATCAGCGAATACGGTGAATAGATATATCTCCTTCTTCCCTCCAGAAATCCAGGATAGTATCAGTGATAGATTAGCAGAATCCTTGATAGGGATCCAATCTCAATTCCTAGTGAAAACGATGGATGGAAAATCTAGGGTCGGTATCTTCGAGGTCATGATCAATACCACATCTATCAAGAACAATATCAAAAAAAGAGCGGTAGATCAGATCGATAGCATCATAGAGACTTCATCGCTCATAGGTATGATCAATCTTAAGAAATACGCGACAAGACTTATAGAGAAGCAGATCATAGACCCTAAAGAAGTTGAATGGCTATTGGGAACTTCTCAAGAGTAGCATATGTTTTTATCTTATTGATCCGATAGAGGAATATGGATATCCCTGGTTCCTATAGATGATGAGCCTATCCTCAACATATCTCACGCAAAGAGATAGAGATAATGAAGAAAAATATGAAAAAAGTGCCAAGCATTCATTTGAAACAAGAGATCTATCATTCACAAGAAGAGAAAGAGGCTGATCATATCCTTAAAACACTTACTACCTCACCAGAACATCCCACCACGATTACGGTTTCCTCCCCTAAATCATGACCATCATCCTTGATACAAAGGCTTCGGAAACGCTTTATCTCCTTATTCTCTCCTGCTCATGGCAAATATACAGCTCATCAAAGATAAGCTTCCAAAGGAACTTCGGGAACTCGCGGAAAAATTCACCATCCCAGATGAATTTTTGACGAGTATGCCTGATATTATCCTCCTTATCCTTAATTCAAAATCTATGGATACGGAAGAGGAGAAACAATCATGGTTCAATCTCCTTCCTATGATGAACAAGGAACAGATGGATAAATTAAAAGATATCCTCACGAGGGAAAAACAAAAACTAGAAGAGATCGAACAAAGATATGAACAGAAAAAGGATGAACTTAAGACTAAATACACACAAAAATGGGAGGATATGGCCTACACGAAGAGGATTGATGAGATAAAACAAAAGGAAGCGCAACACGCTGCAACAGAAAATCAACAAGCCGAGGATTTATTAGCTCAGATCTAATATGAAAAACATTTCATCTTCATTTATCTATCATCTCAGATCATATAGGGCTTTCCATTTCATGTTTTTCACGTTCCTCTTGCTTATCACATCATTATGCTTCTCTTACTTTGGCGATTATATGTATGCCGCTTCTCAGCCTGATCTCTTGCAAGAAGCATTCGGACCTGCAATGACCCAAGAGACGGTCATTAATCTTTGAGAAGGGAAAAATGCGGTAGGGAATGAAGTATTGAGAGAGGGGGTAGGAATCCAAACAAATCTTTGACAATGATGTTTCGTCAATGGAGAAAAACTCTCTCCTGCTGATCTTGAAAGCCAGAAAAATCAGGCATGATCTACCTTATGAAATCAGGATTTCTGCCAACAGATACTCTGATGAGATTGGAATGTCCCTGTATTGACTACAGAAGCGCCTCTGATCGTAAGGATTGCTAAATTCCTTTTGAGGATAACTATGGTACTTGCGGTTACGATGGTGATCTTCAATGGTGTTATGCGGATCATCGAATCATCAAAATGAGGCGACGTCAAGGATGCAAAAAAAAATATCACCATGATCCTCATCGGGTTATTAATCGCTCTCATGAGTTTAGGTATCATCAATCTCATCAGCTCGATCTCTGTGAGCACCTTGAGTACCGTACAATAATCATTCTCTTTAGCTCTATTTCCTCATTATGATCAGAAACTTCTTCCATGGTATCGTATTCTCTCTTATAGGCCTAACTGCTTTATTCTCTACGTATGCTATTGTAGTGGAAGTGCCATCAAGCCAAGGACAGAGTGATGTTATGGTCACGTGACCTACCAGAATAGAGGATACTCAAGCCAATGAAAGCACCTTATTTAGCACTATACAACTCATAAATACCTATCTTTGGTTCTCTATATGATCAATCAGTATGGGAGTGTTAATTTTTTGATGAATAAAACTTATCACAGCTCAAGGTGATCCTGCCAAAATGAAAGAAGCGAACAAATTACTGATGTGAGCTCTCATCGGTATTTTGGTAGCAATATTCTCATATGCAATCATAAGGGTAATCATAAATCTCTTATAAGTCAGAGTTTTTAACATTTATTTATTTTCCCATTCTTTCAAAAAATATTAGTAATAGCAAATAGAGGTGTTTTTTGTCTACTTCTTGTCTATTTCGTTTTTTTTTATTAGAGATATTAATTTTTTCATTATTGAGGCGGTTATTAACAAACTGACAGAGTATCTCTTCATTCATTAGTAGAGTGATGTTGGCTTATTACCATGGTAATCACCGTTTTTGACAATTTGTTAAAAAACATCTCTTGTATTATTTATATGTTCTCTTTTTCTCTTTATATCTATATATCATGATCATGATATTTTTTTCTGACACTCACAATCAATTGCATTTTTTTCCCTAATGCCTATATCATTGCTGTTTATCTTTTCTCTCTCATTCCATGAAAGATCTCATCAAAAGAATCAGCATAAGCATCATATTTGGCGCTTTCCTTGGATATCTCGCCTATCTTTTTTTCCAAAATATCGTGATTGTCCAGCCATGATTCGAACAATGGAATAACCTCTATTATCTTATTCTCATCCTCGTTTGCTTATTCCTCTTTATTTTTTTCGGTATCTATCCGGTACATTTCAGGATGACGAAATCAACGTTATTCGTTATCGGCATCGCTTTGATTGTCATATGAGATACTGTTTTGCTTAATGATATCACGAATCATGTCTATATTGCTGATATGTTCAAGGTAGTAGGAGTGTTTTTGACTTTATTAGCTTGGACCAATGTGCTTATCACCGATAAAGTACTCAAGAAAAAACAGGATAAGAAAGTAGAAGTTATAGAGATCTAAAAAAGATATTGAAAATATTAGGCGAAACAATATATACCTCTCTACTTCGCAAATATAGCTCTCTGTAGCGAAACATACGAGGCAGGCATTTGGTTAGAATATCTTAGTTAGCTGAAAGGTTGTGAGTAGAGATCTTACTATAAGGTGTAATAGATAGGTAATGCAGGCATAGCTCAATTGGCTAGAGCGCGTCCTTGCCAAGGACGAGGTTGCGGGTTCGAGCCCCGTTGCTTGCTAATTTATTGTAAACGATTTGGATATATTATGTATATATCTTACAAGGGAAAAATAATAGACATTATATTTGATATACGCATAATTTACAAAGAAGAATTAATGAACACAAGAGATGATCTACCTTAACAACAAAGATTATATGAGTTAATAAACTTATTTGATATTTCGAAAAGGACACTGAAGCAGAAGCTCAAAGATTGGAAAAAATCATGAAAAAAGATGGACATATCCACTATTGGATAGAACATCCTACCTTTCACAAGGTTGATAAAGAAATTTAAGTAAGTTGCGGGTTGGACCCAGCAGGCCTGCGGGGCGAGGCCCCGTTGCTTGCTCCAGAATATCATTATTGGAAAGAATCTGGTCCCTCGGTCAGATTTTTTGCTTTTTTTACAAAATCGGATATACTTTATCTATATCATTTATCCATTGACCCGGTTATGGATAAGGTCAAACTCCAAAAGAATATCGAAACCAAACAGAAAGAATTGGATGATCTTAAATCCAAGATTTTATCGGAACAGGAACAGATCAAGAAGAAAAATCTAGAGGAACAACAGAAAAAGCTTGAGGAAGAGAAAAAAGTCCTCGAGAAACAACTCGAGGATCTCGAGAAATTCGAAAAAGACAAAACTATAGATCAGACAAATAAAGAAAAAACCCAACTTAAAGAAACCTTACCTGACCCTGATCGATCCTATGAACTCATCAAATGATCCAAGATGCACGATAAACTCTTGACGATACTATGAACCGAAGAGAAAGTCGAGATATTCGCTTTGGATATAGATAAGGTCGTCAGAAAATATCTTGATCAGGAACTTATGTGATTTGATATCGCAGTCATCAATAGTATGAGTGTCGGTATCCAATTTGCAATGATGGAGACATTGGTCAAGCAAGGCGCCCAATGATCGGCTCAGTTCTTCGATGCTTTCTCTACCGTCAAATCCACTTCATCTAGCAAAGCGTTCGAATGATTCTATAAAGCATTCGGCACCTTATGATCCGCTAATGAATTCTATATCCTAGCGAATAAAGTGCAAAATATCATCCAATTCCTCGTTGATAAAAAAAATATTATCACCAAATCGACGGAAATACCAGAAATCATCAATCCTTATCAATTCAAAAACCTGCTTAATAGGCCGGAACGATCCAATCAGGCACTTATAGATAAACTTGATATCACCAAAATACTGACACTGAACCCATCAACTACCGTTGATATCCATACCTGAGAGGAAAACCTCAAAAAAATAGTGAATGATGAGAAGATAGCCTGAGTCATTACCGAAAAGACTATCTGAGCTATCCAAAAATCACTCACCACTGCAGATAAATTCCTGGATGCTAGAGAAAAATTCCAAGGTCAGACCAGTGAACTCATAGATAAAATTGCTTGATTCCTAAATATTAATATCCCTTTCCTCTGAAGTCTAGGTGAACTTACCGGTATGGATTTCCCTACCGATATCCTCGGAAAGAGAAAAGACTGATGACTCATCAATTTCGTCCTCTGAGCACTTTGATTTCCAGGATGACTTTCATGACTCCATAAGAAATATATCAGGGAGAAGCTCGATGCATTACCCATAGAAGATGATTTTATCAAAAACACCTTTACCGCCTATAAGCAAGGTATCGATACTACCATTACTCACGATTCTCCGACAAGCATCCGGAAGAAATTATGATTATCAGCTCCTGACCAAGCTACGGAAACTACTCTGAAAATGAAATTGCCAACCGATTATGGTGCACTGAAAAAATCCCTTGCAGATACTCTAGATACTGCCCATATCACCCCTGGTATAGCTGCAAAGTTCGCTCCCGAAACTATTGTGACCACAGATTCATGACCTTCTGTCGATATCTCAAAAATTTCCAATAAAGATGATTTCATAGACAGATATCTTGCCTATATCATCCCTGTTCTTGCTGATCCAACCGATGATTTCATCACCTCGCAACATATCGATCAGGATGGTTTCGCGCTTGCGGTGATATGAGGGCTCGTCTGAGATAAATATTTTATGGAGGCGGTAAATATTGGGATATTCTCTCCCTCCGATTATCTCATCCCTTCTTCTACGACAACACTTCCTCCATCTTCTGAAACTCCATGAGATCTTGATGTCATTAACGGCAAAGTTGATTTCAGTAAAGGGAATTTCTCTCCGGATCAGATCAAGAATATACATCTTCTTATCAATGAAATGACCAAGAAAAACATCACTAACCCATATACCCAGATCGGAATTTTGTCATGCATCGCCAAAGAAAGCGGTTTCATCCCAAAAAGCGAAGCTAGTTATATTCAGACAGACAATGCTTATATCAGAGAGCTGTTCGGTACTAGAGTAACTCTTTCCGATACGGAGCTCAACGAACTCAAGAAGAAGTCTCCGGAAGAGTTTGACAAGATATTCTTCGATATGGTCTACGGTAAAGACGCTACTGCAGCGTTATGACGACAGACTTGAAACACTGAGGCCGGTGATGGCTACAAATATAGGGGAAGAGGATTCAATGGATTGACATTCAAATCTCTCTATAAGCAATACGGTGATCTTATCTGAAAAGACTTAGTCGCTAATCCTGATCTTGTGAATACACCGGAAATAGCCGTCCAGGTCGCTTTGGAATTCTTCAAAAAATGAAATGATGGGAAAGATCTTTCGACGCTGGCATTCACCGATAAGGCTACTGCTACAAAAAAAATTGCCGACATCAATGCATGATGACATGCTACTGTCCACAATTACCAACGTGCTTTAGCTGCTTCTGAGAAGTTCAATATACATGATCAGGTTGCATAGGTAGATGCCATCATATAGACCATTATCGATTCGGTTGTTTTTCTTCTCCGAAGTAGTATAGAGTGGGAAAGAATATAAACCAAAATCCAAGAAAGGAGGAAATTATGGCACGAAAATCTAATCTTAGGAGAAGAGCTCTACGGTCCATCAAAAATCGTATTCGGCGCAAGCATGCACAAGAGAAAAAGCAACAAAAAAAAAGGAACAGTGTCTATGGAAGAATGTACTAATGGATTATCATCATGAATCACCGGATCCGCGTATCGCCGACTCCGGTTTTTTTATTTATTGATGAGCGTGTTAATAAATTTCGTCTCTTCCGCTCATTTTCTCATCTGTACCATAATGTCGTCTATCATGTCCTTGATACTTGTTCCTGTATATCCCGAAGTCATGGTCTCTTCACTCTTATTGCCTAGATATTCTTGGATCTTATGATAATTGATCCGATTGTTTTCATATGTTTTTGGACTGATAGTATGTAAGGTGGTGATAAACGTTCTGATGATCCTATTGATCGTAGGATTGAGCATCATATTGCCTCATATTTGACTGATGAAGTATTCCTGTTTTTTTTGCTCGAATTGATTGACCAAGGTTGCCCATACCGTGTTTTGTATGTCTTTGATGTTTCTGCCGACATATTTCCCCATCACTTGAAATGCCCCTGAAAGCACTGGTGGTGTATAATATCCAACATCCCCTTGGATGATCTCCATGAGGACCGATGCTCATGACTGCTCTAGGGTGAGCGCTGATTGCGGATTGATGTTGATGAATGATCCATTACCGATGTCTATGAATATTTTCCCGCTATCTATCAAACTTTTCGTCGCATAGCTGATTTGCGTCTTTTGACTGAGATCAAGATCGATCTGCTGGAACTGGTTTACGGGAATATCCTTACTTCCCAATGCGTTCTTGATGGTGAGCATTCCTTCTTCGATAGTTCATTCGTTTAGGATCCTTGTCTTTTGTGTTGAGATAAAATCATCTATACTCGGTATGGTTTCATACATCGGCAAAACCCCTGTTAATAGGACGAACACTATACCGATTCAGATGATGCCCATTATCACAAAACGTATCCGATGTCAGATATAGGTCACGGCTAATGCAAGGAGTACCAATCCGAACAGGATAAGGAATTGCTGGTTATTCATCCCGATATTGTTCCTAAAAAACATGTCTCCCAGGAGATAGAGGTCAATGAGTACGATAATGAACATCCCAAACCTTTGGAATCTATTGCCACCTTGGAACGTATAGATCAATACGGCTGAAACAAAAAAAATCGCTGTAGAGATACTATTTCCCTGGATCCATCATCGAAGATCTCCTGTATTCCCTGCATAGAGGAAGTATCCGTACACGCATCCGAATATCGCTAACGATAGTATGATTCCCCTGAATATCCTTGTGATCATAATCTTTCGATGAAAGATAAAAGCCGTTTCAACTATAAAAAAAAACCTTCGATTTGAAAGGGCATCTTATTATTGGCACCTCTAGTATTTGATGATATTATATTCCTTGATTTCGGACTTCTTCAACAATGCTTCTACTTTGTTTTGGTTTTCGGGAACGAATTCCACGATGACCATCTTTTCTTCCATCTTATGGACAGCGGTGCCTTGAAGCGTATATGATTGCACATAATTGATCCTCTTGATCTTCGTGGCTGCTCATGATTTCAAGAGTCAGGTAATGATATGTCTCAGTTTCCTTCCCTCATTCCTATAAAAAAAAACAAGCATGAGTTCTCGGCGTTGTGATAAAAAACTTGATGAGGATCCTTATTTCGTTTCCTCTACGGTTGCTGAGCTACCTCGTCCTTGATGTAGCGTATTCATCAGCGATTTGCTTATGTTTTGTAGGTTATCCACATATTTAGGAGGGACCGTATATTTTTCGTCCATGATCGCTATGAGTTTCTTGATTGATGAGTTGACTTCCTCTAGCCTTGCTGACGGTTCTCCTCATGCCCTTTCGTATGTCACTCCAAAACTCTTGGAAACTGTCTGTATCCTCTTTTCTATCTTGGCGAATGCTGCTGTGAATCCTTCTTCATCGCCTGCGACATACCTCTCGTTGATTTCTTTCAGTTCTGGCGTATACGAATTCTGGTAGAGGCTGGCGTTGACCTGATCATCCTCTTCAGGATTCAATATCTGTTTTTCGACTCCTAATGCTGATGAGATATCTTCGGTTATTTCTGTTTTTGGATCGACGATTTCTTGTGTATTCAATAAACTCAACAATGTCTGCGTCTGTTCTTTTTCTGATCCGCTTTCGATCGCTGTGGAGACATTGAATGTCTGAGAAATGTTCTTTTCCTGTACGGCTTCAGTAAAGGTGTCCATATTGGCGAATATCTTGATGTCATTGGTCTGGATCGCCACTACCTGTTTTGTCGTGATAGTGGTTGATTTCTCCTTTCCATTATTTTGGGTGACTATCATATTCCCTCCATTGTTCTGGAAAATCTGACTCTCTCCTCTCTTGATGAATTTGAAATTGATGGGTTGATGCACGTCTTTTTGTTTTATGGTGATGTCGTTTATCGCCAATTCTATATTCTGATCTTTCTCTTGGTTCCCTTCCATCTGAATGAAGTCACCATAGATAAGATTGAGCTTGTAGTTTTCCGAATCCGTCTTCTGGATGACTAATTTCGCTGGTCCGATGATCTTGGATTGGGTTCCGCTGTTGATCTCGAAAACCAATTGTGCGTCCTTTTTGAGGAGGATGGTATCGCCATTACCGATATTGTTTGTTGTGTCGAGAACTCCGTTATGCTCTATAAAAAAATTCCCCTTCACCTCGATGACTTGGGCTATATAATCGGCTTGTACCGTATTGGTTGTCGGTGAAGTGATAGCGAACCGATTGAAATCTTGGAAGTTATCGTTCTTGATGAAATAGACGCCATAAATACCCAATATCATCACCGCTATGATACTCGTAGTGATAAAATATTTGGCATGCACAAAAGAAGTCCTCTTTAGTGAGGGTTTCCTGTTTTTTTTGTATAAGATATGCTGATAGAGATCCAATTTATCTACATCAGTAAAGCTTATATCTTTTTGTGCATTAAAGAATTCCTGGAGTTTCATATATCATTAAAATCTGAAATAGAGCTTTATTACACCTCTATATACGAATAAGTAGACAATTTGTGACAACAATGCCTATGTCGAAACCACATTAAGTTGACATTTATTGTAAAATATGTGTGTTTACTTGGGGAGATTCCGGTTTTTTATATAAAAACAGAGCTTCTTGCCTATGATAAAATTCTTGCTCTTCCAAAAATCCATCTCTTACTCGTTTCCCCTGGCGTTTGTCCATTTCCCTTGTTTTTTGACGCTGAAAATATAGTATCTATAACGGATATAGATGTTTATCTATTAACCGTCATTCAAAGATGGATACCATCTTCAAGACCTTGTCTGACAGGAATCGTAGAAGAATCATCCAGCTTTTGAAACAGAAGGAAATGACCGTTTCCGAATTATTGACGCATTTCGAGATCACTCAGGCGTCCTTGTCGCATCATCTCGATGTACTCAAAAGATCCAATCTGGTTATTGATGAGAGGAGAGGACAGTTCGTTTTCTATTCGCTCAATCATCCGGTATTCGAGGAGAGCGTGAATATGATACTTAATTTACTTGTGTAATGTGCTATGCATACTGTGCCTGCGGCGTAATTTACTCCGGTTGGTCGTGTAATACACCTTGCGTAATTTTCAATTACCTTACGCCAGATAGGGATCGTTACGGATGCAGTCCAAATTCCATCTGAAGGATATATTACTTTACTTAAATTATTGGTCCATTAATCATGATTATCACGATGTCTGGAAAGGCGGGGAGCGGAAAGGGCACGGTCTCTAAGCTCTTGTCAGAGAAATTATGATACCAGCACGTCTCCATTGGCAATATGAAAAGAGATTTGGCGACCGCTATGGGACTTACCATTTCCGAGTTCAATGCCTTGTGAGAACTGCCCGAAAATAGAGAGAGGTTCGATCTCAAATATGAGGAATACCAAAAAAATCTGAGCGTGAACGACAATATAATATTAGATAGCAGACTGTGATTTTATTGCCAGCCAAAAGCCTTCAAGGTCTATCTTGATGTCTCTGACCAGGAAGCTGCCAAGAGAATATTCGGCGACAAAGAGAGGCATGGCGACGCATATGATTCTCTTCAGGCTGTCCAAGAAGCCACTGCCAAAAGGAATATCGACGACGCTAAAAGATACCAAGAGCTCTATGATATAGATATTACCGACAAGAAGAACTTCGACCTTGTCGTCGATACGGATGGCAAGACGCCCCAGACCGTAGCTGAGGAAATCATAGAAGTGTTCAATCAAAGATTAAGAAATTAGAATTTAAAATTTAGAATTTAGAATTTAGAATTTAGAATAATCTATTTATTAGTCATTTTTATTCAAAAAAAATCAGCCATTCGGCTGTTTTTTTTTGGTTATTTTTGCAGCGGGCAGCGGGGCTCGGACCCGCGACCTCTTCCTTGGGAAGGGAACGTTCTAGCCAACTGATCTATGCCCGCACACTGTCACGTGTATCTTTTTTCGTGAAAGTTTCAATCTTTTCTTATTGATTAGAGATTGGTGATGATCGCTTTTTTGAGTTCCTCAAGACCTATCATATCCTTGACCGAAATCCGTACATTCCCTTTCTCGGGGAACTTTTTTTTCAATTCTTCCAGTTGTTCCTTACTCACAAGATCGATCTTGTTGAAGACCAATATTCTCTTCTGTTTGGCGCCTATCTCGTCCAAAATATCGTTTACGACAGTTATCCTTTCGTCGATAAAAGCGTCCGAAGCATCGATGATGTGCAAAAGTAGATCGGATTCTATGCTGTCTTCCAGGGTAGAAGAGAATGATTTGATGAGCTTGGGCGGCAAATCGCGGATAAATCCGATTGTATCGTTGAGCAGGATCTCCTTGCCTTCTCAGGTCTCAGGATTTTTGAAGATGTAGACTTTGCCGACGTGGGTGCCCAGTGTGGCGAAGAGCTTATTTTCTGCTAGGATCCCTTTCTTGGTCATTGCATTGAGGAGCGAAGATTTGCCGGTATTGGTATATCCCACGATACCTACGGTTGGCATCCCTTTCTTGATCCTGGATTCCCTATGGAGCTTGCGCATCTGTTCATATTCCTTGAGCTCTTTCTCGATCTTGAGGATCTTTTCCTTGAGGTGTCTTCTCATCCTCTCCGTGTTCGTCTCTCCGATACCTCTCATCGCGCCTTTGCCTCCGCCTGCGGATCCTCCTTGCCTGGAGAGTTCCATACCCATACCGAAGATTCTCGGACCCATATGCCTGATAGCTGCCAATTCCACTTGTAGCCTTGATTCCATGCTGGTCGCGTGCTTGTCGAAGATCTTAAGGATCAAGTCTATCCTGTCTCGGATATCGATATTGAGAGGACGGAGTATTTCATGGATATAGAAAATCTGTCTAGGTTTGAGGATATTACCGATGATGAGGGTATTTGCTCCCAATCTCTGCATTTCTGCTATGATTTCTTCCAATTTTCCTTTACCAACGTAGGTCTTATGATCCGGTTCCTGTCTCCTCTGATATCTCTGCAGGATCACCACCCCGCCCAATGTCTCCACTAGACTTTCGAGTTCGTGCATCCTGTCTGCCAGAATTCTGGGATCTGTATCTTTGTTCACTACATCCACGAGGAATACTTTCCATTGTTTGTCTTTCTCTTCCATACCATACCGCTAAATGATGAAATGATAGTCATATTTCTTCTGGAAATATATTGAATCATCGACCATTTGCAATTTC
This sequence comes from uncultured Candidatus Peribacteria bacterium, assembly GCA_964430205.1. Classification (GTDB taxonomy): domain Bacteria; phylum Patescibacteriota; class Gracilibacteria; order Absconditabacterales; family Absconditicoccaceae; genus CAJBLF01. The sequence goes on from CAYSER010000012.1 coordinate 22,136, forward strand.
ATCATATTTTTGGTTTTTTGGTCGGTTTCTGGGTGTGTTTTCGATTGAAAGTCTTTGCTTAAATAGTATACTCATATTCACACGTGATTTTTTTATACCATAAATTCTGTCATTACCATGAATATACTGAACATTATCTTGATAATTGTCGCCCTTGGGGCATGATGAGTGTGAGGGTTCTATCGATACAAGAAATCTTTGACCGAAAAAGCATTGGAATTCAAGAAGAAAATGGAAAGAGTAAGGGAGATAGAGGAGGAGATGTTAGACGCAGCCAAAAAAAAAGCCGATAAATTACTTGAGATCGCCGAAGAGAAAGCCCAGAAAATCGAAGCCCAGAGATTAGAGAAGATGGAGGTTATCCAGAATAGGCTCTTGGCCAGGGAGGAAAAGATGGATGAAAAACTCGAGAAATTGGAACAAGAGAAGATCAAGCTCACCGATAAGCAGAAAGAGATGGATTCGGTCATCCAAGAGCAAGTGAACAAGATCGCTGAGGTAGCGAAACTGACAAAAGAGGAGGCTAAGCAACAGCTCTTCGCTAACGTCGAAAAAGAGTATCAGAAGGATCTCGTTGTCTTCATCGAAAAACTCAAAAACATCACCAAGGAAGAGGCTGATAAGGAAGCTGCCATAATCGTCGCTCAAGCGTTGCCGAGGGTCGCCGTCAATACGGTCGACGAATTCACTACGAGGAGCATCGACCTTCCCAATGAAGACATAAAGGGTAAACTTATCTGAAGAGAATGAAGGAATATCTGATTTTTCGAGAAACTGACTGGTGTTGAATTGATCGTAGATGATACTCCATTGACGGTCAGGATCTCCTCTTTCGACAGCGAAAAGAGATATATCGCCGCCGTAATGCTCCAGAAACTCATCAAGGACGGAAGGATCAATCCTTTCTATATTGAGAAGACCTATAACGAAGTCGTGGCAGATCTCCAAAATCTTCTTACCGAAAAGGGGAAGGAGGCGCTTTCTATGCTTAATATTCCTATGATGAAGCCTGATATCGTCAAGATGATCGGACAATACTATCTCAGATACAGCTATGGACAGAATCTTCGGACCCATAGCATCGAAGTAGCTAAGATCTGCGAAGCTATCGCAACCGAACTTGGACTTGATCCTATGTTGGCCAAGAAGGCGTGACTTTTCCATGATATCGGAAAAATCGTTGCGACGACCGGACAATCTCATGCCGGCATCGGCGCGGAGGTGCTCAAGAAATTCGGCATGGATCCTATCATCATCAACGCTGCCGAATCTCATCACTATGATGTGCCTATCACCAGTCCTATCTCTCGGGTCGTCGCTGCAGCTGATGCTATTTCCGCATCAAGGCCAGGCGCCAGATTCAATACCAAGGAGCTCTTCATCGAGAAGATGGGTGAGCTTGAGAAACTCATCTACGAAATCCCTGGTATCGATAAGGTCCATATTATGCAAGCATGAAGAGAGATTATGGTCTATGTCAATCCGAAAGAGATCAATGACGCTGAACTTGAGAAGCTTCTTAAGACTATCGGTGAGAAGATTGAAGAGAAACTCGATTATCCTGGAATTATCAGGGTGACCGGCATCAGGGAGACGAAGATCATAGAATTCCTCAGATAATAATTAATGGAAAATGAATAGTGAAAGATGAAAGATGAACAAATAGTCTTATATGAACTATCGTAATGCTACAATAGTCCATCAGAACCCTACCGACATTATTCATTATTGATCTTTAATTATTAATTGTTTGCATGTATCCCTACATCATCCTGTGGTGAATGAAATTCTATATGACGTGAATCGGTATCGTATGCTCGTTTCTCGTCTTCATTTTCATCGCACAATTCCTCACCAAGAAATATCATCAGAACTTTCGGAAATTCTTCTATCGATTGCCTTTTCTGATCGTCATGACGTATTTCTTCGGATCTTATTTCACCTTTGTGTTTGATACCTGAATCATCCCTACCACTTGGACTGAATTCGTCTCTTTGATCTCCCCTTATGGATATAAATTCCATTTCACGTGAATATTGATAGGCCTCTTTATTTCCATCTCTATCTTCCTCAGGAAGATCGTCAGGATAGAGAATAAGAAAGTCCGATCAGATATCCTTTTCATTTCCTTAACCTTGTCCTTAGTCCCCCTATGAATATTTCTCTTGATGGGCGATAATTTCATAGGAGCTACCACGACTTCGTGGTTGGGCATCAAGTCTCTTCATTCGGATAGCCATCGGAATAAATTCAATCTCGTCTATCCAATAGGGCTTTTCCTTTCCATCGCTTCCTTGCTTATCGTACTGTTCATTAAGATCATCAAGAAGAAGAGATTCGGTTATGGCATGCTCGGTTTCTCGATCGCTCTCGTTGTCATAAGCCTTATTCTGCTCATCCAGCAGTATCCTAGACATGCGGTATTCTCTTTATGAACAGTTATCTTCGACCTGAACCAATATGCTGCATGGCTTGTTGCCATTATCAGCTATTTCACCTTCAAGAAACGACAGAGACATTCTGCTATACAATAGCTCATGGCGTAGAGCCACCTACCAAGGATAGTGTTTTTTACCGATTGGGATTTTCCCGCATGAAGTTATTTTTCCTCAAAGAGCATAGCCTCTACAAGATATTTAAGACTATTGAGAAAGTCCAAAATGGGAGGACTGTCTATATTTATATCGATCCTGAACATTCTTTTTTTGATAATGAATGGCGAGGCAA
>CAYSER010000013.1:0-24594 GCA_964430205.1 uncultured Candidatus Peribacteria bacterium
GGCGTCTTTTGTATATCTCGCTTACTTCGATTATTTGATTTCATAGACGACATTGATATTCACGGTGACCTCAGTCTCTCCTGCAGAATATCCAGCTACGCCGGCTGCTTGGTCTGTCACCTTGGCCGCTTCATTTCTAGCGTAATAGATAGGACCTGGAGTATAGGAGACATTGTTGTCGGTGATCATGACGGGTTTGCCGAGAGAAATATCTCATGCCTTAGCCAATTGCTCTGCTTTCGCTTTAGCGTCTGCGAACGCTTTTTCACGCGCTCATTGCATGGCGAGATTCTTATCCTTGAGATCGAAAGAGGTATTGTTGATATTCACGCCTCAGACTTTTGAGATGGCATCGACGATATCAGCTCCTTTCTGTCAGAAATCCTTGCCGTAGATGTTGATGGTCATCGTCGTGTTGGCTCTGTATCCTACGAGCGTCTGTCCGCTCTTTTCGGTCCGATTGTACTCAGGATAGACGGAGACATTGGCGGTCTGGATATCCTTGGATGGGATATCTGATTTCTTGAGGATATCATTGACGGTCACGATCTTCTCATTGACTTGTTTCTGGACGGTTGCGGTATCCTTGCCGAGCTCGCTGACAGAGAGATTGATGACGAACGTATCAGGAGTGACATAATCTTTGCCTTCGCCCATAACGGAAATAGTGTTGGTGATCCCTTGGGCAGTCTGTTGGTTCTCTTTGTTGGACCTTACGATGGAGTTGCCTACGAGAAGGGTAGTGAGAGAGAAGATCACTGCAGCTCCTAGGAGGAAGAGTCAGTTGGTGGTCTGTTTGGTCATGAGAAAATAATGAATAATTAAAAAGAGAATAATAGAGGGATTGTATACTTACAAGTATAGGTACTAAATCAATACGGAGATGCAAGATGATTTTTCTTGAAAGTACGCTACTTATCATTATTCTGAATCATACACTTTACATTCTGAATTTGAAAACATGGTAACCCGAAAAGACATCGCTGACTATATCTTCCCAGACGTGAAGGAAACGATCCATGATCTTGAAAAAAAATATCCGCCAAGAAAAAACCCGGTTTGCTCTCGCTTTGCACCGAGTCCGACAGGTTTCTTGCATATAGGCGGAATATACGCTTCATTCGTCGAATGGAAATTCGCCAAACAACAAGGAGGTACCTTCCTCTTGAGAATAGAGGATACAGATCAGAAAAGGGAGATCCCAGGAGCGGTGGACCTCATCATTGCAGGGCTGAAGTATTTCGGTATCCAGATGGATGAATGACCGATAGGCGAGCATAACATCGATATCGGCGCGTATGGCCCGTACACGCAATCGCAGAGGAAAGATATCTACAAGGTGTTCGCCAAATATCTCATCGAACAATGATTGGCGTATCCATGCCGGATGACTACGCAGGAACTCGATACTATCCGTGAGCAGCAGACCAAGACCAAAGTGACACCAGGTATCTATGGTAAGTATTCCGTATGGAGAAATAAGACGCCAGAAGAGATTATGGAGAGATTACAGAGAGACAAGGAATATATCATCAGATTCCGTTCACCATGAGATACCAAGAAAAGGATAGTGTATACGGATATTATCAAAGGCAAGATCGAGACGATGGATAATTACGTCGATATCGTACTCATTAAATGAGACGGTCTTCCGACTTATCATCTTGCACATATCGCTGATGATCATCTGATGAGGGTCTCCCATGTGATCAGAGGGGAGGAGTGGTTAGCATCCGTACCATTGCATATTCAGCTGTTTAGGTCGTTCGGATTCGAACCTCCTCACTATTGCCATCCTGCATCATTGCTCAAACTCGATAATGGCAACAAGAGGAAACTCTCCAAAAGACACGATCCTGAAGCGAATATCGATTATTTCTTCGAGAACGGTTATGCCCCGCAGGGGATTATCGAATACCTCCTTACGATTATTGATCCTGGATTCGAAGAACGACAGAAGATCAATCCGGACAAGAGCTATCTTGATTATGAGATCAAGCTTGAGAAGATGCCGAAGTCGTGAGCATTGTTCGATCTGGTAAAATTGCAGAGCGTCAACAATAATTATCTCTCGAGGATCTCCACCGATGAACTCTATGACCAGAGCTTGGTACGAGCAAAAAAGTATAGACCGGAATTAGCTAAACTCATGCAATCTGATGCCGAATACGTCAAAGCGGCTATCAATATCGAGCGTCATACCGAGAAAGATCCCAAGAGATTCGTTACCTATGCCGACGTAGAGCATCAATTGCTGTTTTTCTTCGATGATGAACGAGCGAAATTGCAAGCGACGAAACCAGCATTGCCGGAAATGTGCACACCAGAGGTCATGAAGCCGTTTGTTGATGAGTACGTCCAATCATTCGATCTGACTATGACGACAGAGCAATGGTTCGATCAGTTGAAAACCATAGCCAAAAAATATGGCTTCGCGTGAAATAATGCGGAATTCAAGGAATGATGATATAGAGGTAAGATCTGAGATATCGCGATGTTTATGCGTATCCAGCTCTGCTGTGCAAGCAAGACGCCGGATCTTCATTCCGTCATGAAAGTGATGGGCAAAGAGAGGGTGGTCAAGAGATTGCAACAGATAGGATAAGATCATAGGAAATGAAGCAGAGAAAGGAGCATCCCATCAGGGATGTTTTTTTCTCGTAAATTTGCATTTTTCGACGATTCCAAGTATACTTATAGGGAGTATTTATCCTTTATCTTCGTGGGTATGGAACGCATAGAAAAGACCCAAGAACAGAGAGACCGAGAGACTGCCTTGCAGAAGATCAAGGAATATGTTTTGTCGTTGATCGTCAAAAAGAGGAAAAGAAAAGCGGAAGAGAGAGATAAGCCGACCAAGAAGAGACTTGAGGAGACATTGACGGAGAGAGAGAAATCTGCTCCTACAGAAGAGAAAGCAGAAGAGACTCATGAAGATAAGGAGACATCTGAAGAGCAGGATCAAGAACGTTCCGAAGAAAAAGAGCAACAGGATAAGGAGAAGCAAGAGATCGATGAGATGGAAACCCCTTCGCAAGATAATGATGAATATATCCCGCAGGATAGCGAATTCTGAGAGGCAATGGGAGAATCTTCGAGATTCGCTGAGATCTATCCTCCGTTCTTATGATATTATGCGCAAGGCAAGAAATCCTATTTCGATAGGGATACCAATCTTCGATCCAAGAAAAAACAGCTCTCCGGCATATCGCATAGCCTGACAGAAGGTACGAAGAGGTATACATATGCAGGTGTCGTCGTTCCAGGAATCACAGCGATCCCATTGCCGGATACCGCATTGCCGGATACGGGAAGCCTATGCCACAATGGCGCTTCCGCGCCAGTCTTCAAGAAAGACCAGAACAACTGCATCTATATCGAGAGCAAGCAGAAACAATACATCAGTTTCGATTTTGCATTGGGTCAAGTGACCAATACCATCCCGCCGATTCCTCAGGACAAGCAGAAGATCATCTTCGATCAGCTCACCAAAGAGACCAAGGAGATGATGGAGGGATTGGCAGGCAAAGCATCGCCATTGGCGGCAGCCCAAGCCATCAAGAGCCATATCATCAAGACCAAGAGATATTCCACCAAGGTCCAGGGGACATTGAGGAACAAGTCAAACAGGAACAATTATATCAAACATCTGGACGAATCTCCGGTACTCGAGTGCTTCAGCGCCAATAGCCTGTTCGTAGCATTATGCAGAGAACTCGGCATATCCGCAAGGCTCTGTGTAGGACAGATGGTGCAATCCGTTTCCAAGGATAAGAAAGCGCATCTCAACAAGAATCAAGGACATGCACGATCAGAAGTCCGAGATGAAGCCATTCAGCAGCGGATAAGGTTCGACGCTACACCGACTGTCAAGGAGGATGGTGAGAAGAGCGACGAGAATGCACAGGAGCAAGGACAGAGCGATCAGAATGCAGACGATAATTTCAGCGATGATCAGGAGTCCGGAGACGAAGGCAAAGAAGGGAAAAAGTGAAAAGGCAAAGAAGGCAAAGGGAAAAAGAAGAAGGAATGAGAACAATCTGAATCGGAATGATGAGAGCAATCCGAATCGGAAGAAAACGAATCCGAGAGTGAGGAGTCCAAATCCAAACAGTCTTCCCAAGCATCCGGCAAGGTGAAGCAAAAGGCTAAGCCTTCAGACAAATCTCCAGAACAGATGCTCGATGAACTGATAGATAATGTCAAAGAGGATAATCTCACCAGACAAGCGGAGAAGATACAGCAAGTGCTCGAGAAGCTTGAACAAGCGAAGACCAAGGAAGAGATGAAAAAAACATTGGATGAATCATGACTCGAGGATTTCGCCAAGGAAATGGTCGATAAGGTCGGCAATGAAGGCATCCTTGACCAGGAAAAGAAAGAGTTGGAGAAACTTACCGACGAGAGAGAGATAGAGAAGAAACTCAAGGAGTCGCTCCTAGATGATGCTTACAAGGAGAAACTCAAACAATATGCCAAGGCATTGCAGGACAGGATCGAAGAAGAGAAGAGGAAGATGAAGTCCGAGATGGAGAATTTCTGATTCAAGGAGCATGAGCTCCAGCTCTACAAGATGTACAAGGTGCTGGAGAAGGAAGTCGAACCTCAGGTACAAAAGCAGATCGCAGAGCTCCAGAAGCTCCTACCGCCCAACTATCAGATCCTCAAGGATGAGGACAATTACTATCGCAGTGGCTATAGGTTGGATAGGAACAAACTTGTAGACTGGAAAGTCACCGGCGATACCAAGATCTTTCAGAGGAATAAGATGCTTCTCGATACTAATGAGATCAATATGTTCGAGACCATTCTCATAGACAAATCCGGGAGCATGTGAGCATTCGGCGATCCAGCTTCTCCACTTACTAACGCCATCAAGGCTGCCATTATCAGAGCTAAGGTGCTTGAGCATTTCAAGGTTCAGATGAACATTATCGTCTTCGGTGATAAGATCGAGGAAGTGATGACGTTCGGCGAAAGGTTCTCAGATCGCTCTACCAAGATCCCGAGCAAGCTTATGAGGATAGCAACCGGAGGCGGCTGAGGCAACAGCCAGGAGCCGATAACCTACACATACAGCGTCATGAAGAGGAAGATGAAGGAGCTCGGAGGCAAGTCCTTCGGCAACATCTCCTTTATCGGCGATGGTGATCTCTATAATTTCCAGCAGATGCCGGCGCTCAGGGCGATGATCGAGGAGCTGAAGAGGTCAGGCATGGGGGTGACGGCATATTATGTCAACAATGCGAAAGAGAAGATGCCGCTGATCGAATATTACTTCTGATCACCCGAGGATGGTGGTGCAGTCTATGCAAAGGACGTGCCCGATCTCTCGAGCAGGATCGTGAACGCGCATAGGAATAAGCTCTCGCATATCATCAGCAGATTCATCAATAGGTAGTTTTATCTTATTAGTATCATTATCATGAACGACATTATGGACCAGGAAGAAGCAATGAAAAGGAACCAGGCAGAATTACTGGAGCAGCAAAGCAAGGAACTGAGTGCCAAGGTATATCCGAAAGAGTACTATGATCTGCTACTCAAACCAGGACAGAACTTCAAGATAAAGATAACGAAAGCGTTTTTAGATAATTATACTACGGGAGAAAACTACCAAGATTTTTTTAATATTGATAATATTCCAGATACACTCGATATTTTCAGAAATAAATGTGGCTCTAGTGTTAATACAGCATATATTAGGAAAAGTGATTGGATTGGAAAGGAAGTTGAACTCTTTAAGATCAAAGAGATATTTCCCTTGGGCAACAAGATATTCAAGATTATCACTACAGGAAACAAGGCATTGTTGGTGGATCTCAAAAACGTCATTGAGAGTAAGGGGTATATAGCTAAAGATACAGATATGGCATTCCAACAGGTCTTTGAAGGCGAGATAGGGAATAGGATCAAAGTGATGGATACGTGAAAGGTCGTGAGTATAAAGAAAGATAGCAAAAATGTGAATATCCCTGGAGAGAATTTTTCCATCTTGGATAAAGCCAAGAATCGTATCATGACCCATGATGGCGGATGCATAAATCTGATTGATATCAACGAGGATTTGAGCTACAAGCAAATCCAGACGGAAGACGTCAGCATGCGAGGCAATCTCAAACTGGCTATGTTGGACAATAAGAGGAACTTCGTTATCTGTATCTTCGAAAGTGAGGATGTGGAAACTCCTGATAAGAAAAAGAGCTATCTCAAGATTTTCCAGTTCGATCACGGTGTAGATCTGACAGATCCCAAGAGTCCGAGCGTACTGATAGAGCAAGAGACGATACCTGATATCCAAGAGATCATGTATATCGACGATAACGATGATATCATTGTGCTGGATTCCGACTATCAGGTGAGGAGAATCCAGACCAATATGCAGGAGTTCCCGGAAGGGTATACAGGCAGAGCGAAATTCTCCAAAGAAGGCGTCAAAGTGAGGAAAGCGGTCAACAAGACATTGGAGGATGCGGCATCTGCGATTTCCAAAGGCATAACGATCGATACAGCAGAATTGGAGACGCAAGATGAGGATGTAGATATGGCGAAACTAAGGAAACAAGTGTGGGATATGCCATTCAAGGATTTCGATGACAAGACGTTGAAAGAGCTCTTCGATACGTCCGAGACGGTTGATGATTTGCTCAAGGTCAAGAGCATCGTCGATGCGATCAAGAGGACACCAGAGATAGCGGCTATCCATGGGTTGCTCGATCCTATAGAGTCTACTATCTTCAAGAAATACAACCAAGCGAGATTGGACGAGATGTATGAAAGACTGGACAATCTGGCTGCCAGCCTTGGTGAGGGGGAAGATTTCAATACGCTCGTCTATATCCAATCATCGCTCAAAGAGATCCAGAAGGATAGGGCACATATCACCAATATCGCACCGACAGCCAAAGACAAAGAGATCAAGGAATTGGCGCAGGTCGTTGATCAGAAGATTAGCGAGTATCGCGAGAGCCATCAGGAAGATATCCAAACGAAGATAGATGAGAATCTGGCCAAGATCAAGGAATATCTCAGTGACATAGAGTATATGCCCCAGATCACAAGCATCTACAGCCAAGATATCCGAAAGAGAACGGAAGAGATGAATGACTATCTTGACGATGCATCCAAGAAAGCGAATAAGGAGGCTATGAAAGCATTGGTCAAGACGAGACAGAATCAATTGCAGAAAGAGCTCATTGATATCCAGAAACAGAGCCTCGCTCAGGAACAGCTCAAAGTCGATGAGATCAAAGAAAGCATAGGACAGATAAAGGAGATCATAGCCACCATAAACGATGAGGAAGCGATCAAGGACATGGAGAAGAACGACAGTTTAGTGGCGGCTATCAGGAAGAGTATCGACGATATCTCCGTAGCCAAGGGGCAAGAGTTGCTGGTACAGCTCGATAATGCGTTCAAGGAAAGAATCCTGGGCGTAAAATACAGCAAGGATACGACAAAAAAATGAGTCAAGACGCTCGATAAATACGGCATTCCGAATTCGCTCTACCATGTCCCCGATATCAACAAGAAAGTGAAACGGGAATTGATGGGGAAACAGGTCGGAGACAAGATAAAGATCTATTTCGAGTCAAATACCTGAGTCAAGATAGAACCGGATATCAACAAGAAGATACTTGGAAATTTCCCATTCCAGGTGACGCAAGAGGAATTCATAGAGATCAAGAAATATCTCGGAGAACGGAGAAGTAACGGCAAGAAGAAGGAATTCAAAGGATTGATCGCAAAGGCCAATGCTATCAGGGAAGAGCTAGGAGACCAGGCGCAAGCTGACGAAGCATACAAGAAGGTGATGGAAGATATGGATACATTGGACAAGAAATATTATATCCCGAGGATGCTTGAAGTGATGGACGCTATCTCTGGAGGGTTGCGGGACATGAGCGATAGGCCGAGGGTTCCTAGCCTAAATAGCAAGACCGTCATCGGAGAGAGCGTAACCAAGTTCTTATCCAAGATGGGCAGATTGCTCGATCAGCAGATGAAGTACAAGGAGTGATTCGTGATCGTGGAAAGCGAAGCCGGAACGGGAAAGAATTTCAAGATGGATATCCTGGCCCATCTGACCAATAGGGAAATTTTCCATATCTCATGCAATGGAAGCATGGAGAAAGAGGATATACTATTCTCTCCTGAGATAAGCAATGAAGGTACATTCAGGCAGAAGAGCGAGTTGATCAAGGGGTTACAGACACCTGGTGCTATCATCCTGCTCGATGAGATAAATACGTTGAGGCCTAGTGTCGCAAAGCTTCTCAATCCATTGCTCGCAGGGCAGAGATATATCAACGATCCGCAACTGGGAAGGTTCTATGCGCATCCTTCAGTGGTGATCGTAGGGTTGATGAACCCGAGATACTATCTTGGGACATCGGACCTCGCACCTGAATTCGCCGATAGGGCCAGATTCATGAATGATGAATACGCTCCGCCTATGGAGGAATGATATATGATATCCAAATATATGGATGATAGCATTGCACAGATGACCACAGAAGAGTTCAATCATTTCCGAGACAAATACATCGTCAAGAAAGAAGTTCCCAATGACAAGAAGATATACAATGGATTTATAGCTATCTCCAAGACCGTCGAGCTGGCCAATAGGTTCAGGGAGATCTATTCCAAGACGATGAGAGGTGAGATAGATATGGATAAGGAGATCAAACTGATTTTCTCTTCGAGATGAGGGAATTTCATCATCCAGGATTATAATGAGACTAAGGACATCAAGAAATCGATGGAAGATGTTATCCTCCCTAAGATAACCGATCATGAACAAAAAAAACGCGCACAGGCTGTCATCGATGACGTCTGTAGGTAGCATATGAGATTGGATATACTATTGCAACATTTCATCGTTTTATCATTTCATCAGGACTTCATGGACGCAAATCTGATTATCACACTCCAGAATTATGGACTCTCCGAGAAGGAAGCGAGAGTATATCTGACAGCATTGGAACTGTGAACATCTATCGCTAGCACGATCGCCAGACGCGCAGAGCTCAATAGGGTGACGACCTATACGATCTTGGAGGATATGAGAAAAGACGGAATCGTCAATGAAACCACCAAAGATGGCGTAAAATATTACAGCGTCATCAGCCCTGATATTTTGCTCAAACAGCGGGAGCAGAAATATGAGAGCTTCAAGGAAAAGGTTCCTGAACTTTTAGCCTTAGCCGAAAAATTCTGAAATAGGCCTAAGATCCAATACTTCGAATGATTGGAAGGGGTGAAGAAGATGTATGGTGATCTCCTTACCTCCACGACAGAACCTATCTGCGCCTTTCTCGGTCTGGAGACTATCAGTGACAAGCTCCATGCGTATCTTGAAGGAGAGTTTGTGCCGCAGAGAGTCAAACTCGGCATCAAAGCAAAAGTCATCTCGCATATAGGAGAGAAAAATAAAACATACAAAAGCATGGATAAGAAAGTGCTGAGAGAGACAAGGATAATCAAGAATGAGCTCTTCGTGCTCCATCATGAGATCAATATCTATGGAGAGAATAGGGTAGCTATAGCGATGTTCAATAATGAGGAGATGTCAGCCATCATTATCCATAGCAAAAAATTCCACGATACGCTCTTGAGCATCTTCAATTTTATCCGGAAGGCAAAATAAGGGATGGATGTTAGACGCTTGCTGTACAGAAGGAATAATGAGAGGGCTATGGAACATAGCCTAGCATTTAGGAAAACAGAGAAGAATAGCAAGGATAGCCTATTTAATCTTTTGCATGATACCAAACAGGAAGATGAGCATATGAATGCTTATGGAGTATCGCAGAGAGAAGTGGATAAGCTGTTAGATGAGATCGTATACAGAGGATGAGTGACGGATGGAAGCTTCTTATATGCGTGGGATAAACATGATAAGGACGGTAAGGAGAACGGCGCCGCAAAATTCTCTGCCGTCGCTGAAACACAGCTTTATAAGGAACAGATCAACGACAACGAGAGAAAGCTGTTCCATTACGATACCTCATTGGATATGGTAATCGATCAGCTCAGCAGGGACAAGAAAACCCATATAGAGCTGGGTCCGGAGAGCGGTAAGAAGTTCATCGAATATTCCGATGAGCGGGATCCTAGGCATATGCATCTGTGCGACAAGAGATATATCGGTGTAGATGTCAGCGGCGTCTATGTGGATATGGCTAACAGGAACGTTGAAAAGATCGGTATGGTATGTGAATCCGTCCCTGGTGATCGGTTCAAGCATAGCATCTTCGATGCAGCCAAGGATCAGATTTATTACTTTTTCTGAGGAAGTATAGGTAATCTCGATGTAGGCTCTGTATCAGGAGGATATCGGAATGGAGGCAGGAAGAGCATTATCAATCTCCTTAAACGCATGAGATCCAATCAGCCATTTACGAGCGTGCCTGCAGTGATTACCTATTTCGAAGCACCTGATGCAGACGATAAGGAGGCGATAGAGATGCTGAGGGCGACCTATGGAGCGAAGGATTCTCCATATTACGATGAAGCTGCCCATGAGAAGAATGCTGATTTCATCCTTTCATGATTTGAGGCATTAGGGATACCTAGAGAACATCTCCAATTGAAAGTGGAATATGATCCAGGCGATAAAGATACTCCTGCAGCAGTCAAGATCGGTGCAGAGTTCACCGAACCTACGGAGATCGCGATCTACGGGAACAGGGTGATGAAGAGGAAAGGCGATGTCATCCGGGCAATCAAGTCGCAGAGATTCAGTAAGCAGATGTTCGAGAGTATCGCTCATACATGATGATTTACCGTGAAATACCAGAAATCGCTCAATGGTATCGCAGTAGCAGTGCTGCAGAGCAACCTCGGCATACATGAAAAATTTAAGAAGGAGAGGAATCGGGCATACGCATGATTGATCTGATTGACATTGATCTCATGATGACTGGGTACCCACAATATCTTACATCAAAGAGAAATCAAGGAACAAAAGGAAAAGATGGATACAGAATTTGCGAGCAAGCAGAGAATGTTCTTTTATGGTACTGATCACGGATATTATGAGCTCAAGACGGAGGCAGAGAAGATAGCATACATAGACAGGGTTACTGATGATGTCTTCGATAATATCGCTATACGTTATAATATACCGTCAAATGAAAAAGAGGTGAAAAAGCTTATCAGGGCATATATCAAAGACAAGGAAATCTTGTGAAGATTTTCGAACACTGCGGACTACGGCAACAATATTTTCCGTATGGCCAATGAATGCACACAAAAATACAGTGATATACTCATAGAAAATGATATCGATATGATGCCCTATGATCACCTTCGCGAATATGAGGAATATTTCAAGGATGTCATTATGCGTGGGGCAACAGAGGTGATACAGCTATGAACCCTAGAAGAGTTAAGAATGGGAAGAGGGCTTGAATCTGAAGAATCATATATCCTTGATCCTGCAAACGATAGATGAATATATCCAAACATCCAGCTGAGATGCATAAAGAAGGGAACCAAGAGAATCTTGGTAGAGGACAGAACAATCCCCGTGAAAGACAGGACAGAATTTGAAATCAAAAGATATCTCTGCGAAAGAAATGATGTCGAAAGCCATTCCATCAGAGATGGATATCTCTATGTCAAGACACGGAAAGACTTTGATTATAATTATATAGAAGCGACATCGGGAAGTGAAACCGAAAGGAAGAGGATAGATCCCATGATAATTGCCTATGACTACTTTTATCAGAATAGACCGATAATCCCAGAGATATGCAGAAGGTTCGGTGCTATGTATTGGGACACATCAAAAAACCGCAACCGAGAGAATGACAATACCTATCGACGGACAAAAGATACGATAAAAGGATTGATCATCAGAGATATGCTGGAGACCTGAATGTTGGACAGATTACCGATAAATAGCGGTCAATTGATCGCCGCCTATCTCCAATGATTCGTCAAAAGGAATGCCAAAGCTCTCCAGAAGGAATGACTCTCTCTTTCCCCTTATCCAGAGTATCAGACAAAGTACGCGGAATCACTGGACAATACATTCGATGCCCAGGACAAGGATGTTCCCCAGAAGATTTCTTATGAAGAAAGGGACACATACGATTTCCAGTATATATGAAAATTTTTTACACAGACGGGGAATACATATGATGTGGGGGAGGTGACCATCGGAGGTAAGAAATATCTCTATGCAAGGAATATCGATGAAGATAAGGATAGGTATCATACGGCAGAGTGAATGGACATCACAACGATCAACTATTACCTTCTTCGTGGTAAGGAAGTCGTTAAGGCATATAGGGAATTCCAGAAAATCAATAACGTGGCTTCAGATGCAATAGCCAAAAATACCAATATGCCGAGCCATAAATCAACAAAACTGATCCATAACAAAAAGCCAGAGGTGAGATCAAAATGATTCAATCCGGGAACATTCAGAAAATAGCGGCATAATAGATAGACATGACTTTTATTCGCAGAACAAGATGATGAGGTATATGCTCCAGGAGAGCAAGGAATATAAAGAATACGAGAAGATGTTCGATTCCATTACAGCTGTTTCCTTAAGTAAGAATATCTCGCCATTTTCGCTCGATGAACAAGCGATTGTCGCATCGATCAGGGAAGTTCACAAAGATGAGAATGAGGAGCTCAAGAGAGGGAATATAGGACCATTCACCCGTACTTTGGTGGCGAATCTGCCGATGGCGGTGACTACGAAGGGAGGGAAAATAGTCGATATGGAATGCAAGATCCGATCCAGGACAATGCAGAATCTGATCAGTGATGATATCATTACCAACATCCGTCATGCTGGATCATTGGATAGTTTGGATCTGGAATTCGAGTTCGGATTCGATGGAAATGAACTCTCGGAATTACACTTCGCCGATACGGGATCCTATGACCGCATCAAGGAACGTAGTATTGCGTTTATCAAGGCAAATCATCAGATTCAGCAGGCGATCATTGATAATTATTGTGATGGTCTTGCAGCAACGGTAGAATATATGAAGAGCAAGGAATCGCTCATGGACCAATGGGAACAGACAACCAGAGCGCTTTATCTCGCACTAGGTATGCCGGAGTCGTTCGAACTTTCCGGCACATATAAGACAACGACGGATAGCATCATTTATGGGACATATGGGAGTGATCGAAAGAAAACCCTGAATCTGAAGCAAAAAAAGGCGTTCGGAGAATTACAGAAAATCGGCAAATATTTAGGCTGATTCGATAACGCTTTTCATACTAAGAGATTTATTCAGCAGATGAACGCCTACAACGAGGCCGTAGATAAGATCATGTCTCGCATTCTTGAAGGTGAGCACGAGCTAGGTCTAGATTCGAAGTTTTTTTTCTTGGACAACGGCGATAATCTGTATGATGAGGTGATTGAGAAAAGTGCATATCATGAGTACTACGAGGATGAATTAGAGCTGATAAGCAACAATACAGAAAGGATATCTCCGTATTTCAGGGAGAAATATATCTGATTGTGATGCGGCAACGGGAAAAAAGATTACCATGTCTTCTCAAAATATGTGGCTATAGATGAGCCGAGGATGTCTCCATCATGCTGACCGATGATTTCAAAAGTAGTGATGATGGATAGCAGTATCAGGTCACTCTCCAAAGCAGAGAGATTTATCGACAAGGGATGATCTGAAATGTGAATATCTCTTGGATCCACGTCGATAGTCTATACGCAGCAACGGATAGATGAACTGTTGCAAGACGAAGAGATCAGAGTGCTAACGTCGGTGGTCAATAATCCTCACGAAATGACATTCAATATCCCTGACATCAAGGAATCGTCGAATATGTTTACGCTCTTCTGAGGGACATTCGGGAACTTTGAGGACTATCAGCCCATATTCTTGAAACAGATGGATAAATTGATGAATCCATGAGATGTTTTGTGTATCTCCTTATATACCACACCCAAAGATGAGCAAGAAGGGCAAGAGGTCGTCAAGAGGTATAATACGCCGCAGAATGCGATTTTTATCAAGAACTTTTTTGTGAAGCTCGGGATTCCGCAAGAGGCGATCGAGGTTATCGTATCTTATGATCATAATTCAGCCACCATCCATATCGACGCCAAGATACAGGAAAACATAAGGATCAATCGAAAAGGGAAAGAGATAACGATCTCAGGTGGTACGATCTTCCATTGCGTTTCCTCCAGGAGGATGAAGCAGGTGGATCTTCAGGAATGTATCGATGCGTCTGGGACATCGCTCAAGATAGCCGATAGGATCATGGAGCCAGGCAATCCTTTCTCGCTCTATATGATAACCAAATAAGAGAGGTGTAGTAAATTTTCGACAACAGTTTTTGACAGGTAGACATTGTTATTTGTCTACTTTTTACTATTTTATGAAATGTCAATATGTGAATTTTATATATATTATATACTTCACTGATGAAAAAAAAGACACCTATTTCATTAACAGAGCTCAACCAAAAGATCGAATGATTCAAGATCGCTCTCGATGATTTCTCCAATGAGAGTTTGCCGGCATTCGAGCATCATATGAAGGACATCAAGGATGATATGCAATTCGTGCTTTTGGAATCCGTTGATAGGCAGAATGAGAGAGAGAAAAGGCGTGATAAAATAAATCAGGAGATCAGGAAGTATAATAAGCAAGGACCGCAGAAAGCTATAGATGACTATATAGCTCAAAATCCCAAAGCATTCCGTGAAGCGCTGGAAGAGAGAGGCATATCTATCGATGATAGATGAAATTATCATCTCAGCAAGCAAAAGAAGGGAAACCATACAGGATATAATATAGTCCCGGTACAGTTCACTCCCAAGACATTGGTAGAAGGGGATCAGTATGAGCATGTCAGAGCTAGGTTGCAGACGATGGAAAACGAGATCATGATGCAACTTACCAATCTCTTCGAGTTAGCGAAAGAGAAGGCGAAAAATATCTACGCATCCTATGCACATCCAGGAGAGCTATTCGATAAACTGAATATTTCCATACAGAAAGTCGGATATGCGTTCTTTGCCAAAGAGCAGAAGAAAGATAAACTGGTAAAGAAGGGGACTCCGCACGATATAAAGGATAGCCCTGCCTGAGATCCGCCGACATTTAAGAAGATAGGGGCATTGATGAAACATCTCAAGGATAATAACATACCATTTCGTGCGAACAACATTCTCCAGGATAATAATCAGCGATTCCAATTCTATTTTTATGACAGGGATATTACCATCCTGATCTCCGACGAAGTGATCGGTAATTGTTTCAGGGATTCTACCTATGCTATCAAAGGCATGGTTCCATGATTGAGGAATGTCAACAGGGAAGAGCTCAAGAGTTATCAAGGCAAGAAAATCGTTTTCAACGAGCATCGGAGCAGGAGGATGGAATCCGTATTCAAGGATGACCCCCAGCATCGGCCGATCATAAGCGAAGAGAAAGAAGAGGGTAGAGAAGATCCCAAGACGATGATAACGGATAGGTCTACCTTCATCGGTATCATCAAGGAACATTTTACGCCTGAGACATTGACCATACCGGCATATAGGAAATTCGCTCAAGAATACAATAGCCAGCAAGGCAATGCATTGCTCTTGTGCGATACCGTCTACGGATGTGCATCATTGCTCGGACTATGAGGTAAGAAAGGCATCTATGACATCAAGAACGCTATTTTCGAGTCCCAAAAGCCGAAGCTGGAGATACCAAAGAATTCATTCTTTCACAATGACTTCGTCAAGATGCAGTTACAGAAGATATGATGAATTGAAGGGTTCGATCCCGACAAGACGCTCTGATCAGTCGGATATACATCCTGGGTGTTGGATCTGATAAGGAAGGCGAGCAACGAGGAATATGTAGACGCAATCAAGAACCTGTCGGTGAAAGAGAAGAAAGCGAGATTGGAAAGCTATGTACATATTTCAGATATTCCGCTGTTCTCTACTAAGATTACCTCTATGCTGGGAGGGCGTGTGAGATGCGTCGATGCTGAATATCAGAAGATGCTATGGGAGAGATATCAGCTCTATATGCAACAGTTCACCATGCATTCGACGTATAAGGATCTCGAGAAACGTATCCTCTCATATGAGACAGCATGGGAAGATGGGGCAATGCATCCGAATTCTGTGAAGAAGACAGAAAGACAAACAAAGAGAAAAAATAAGGAGACAAGGAAAGATGCTAATCAATGATCAGAACAGCTCACTCCGATCGGTCAATGAGATCAAGAGAAAAGCTTTCAAGAACCTGCAAGCGGAGAACTTGGTAGGCATAAGGTCATGAAATTCTGCCAAGAGCATCCAGATAGGATCGCTGATGGATTTGTTCCGGGGGAGACCTATGAAGCTGTCATAAATAACATCAATGAGAGATATGCATTCGTTTCCTTGACCAGGACGCTTTCCGGAAGGATCATAAAACAGATCGATAGGGAGTATAAAGTAGGGGATATCGTCAAGGTGGTGTTTGACCACATGGACACTGACCGTAATGGTAAAACCATCGTCAAGATCTTCTAATCTCGTTTTTTTACCTCTTATCGAATTCTAGGTATGGAAATAAGGGAAACTCAAGATACCGCTGCCGAGCAGATAGTTCTCTACACACCCAAACAGGACCTAAGGAACAAGAAGATCTATTTCGATGCTAACGGAACTGAAGTTAAAATCTGATATGATGATGAGACCGGTGTCGGCTTTGTTGAAATCATACCAGCATATAACGCGTAAGCGATTTATAGTACTCTATCGGAAAATCATGGATCATCTGAAGTTTGTGTATTCAGTTTGCTATCTCTACTGTTTCAAGAGTAGGAAGGATTTTTCGTATCGGAGATAGATGATTTGATTCCATATACAAAAGATGCCTTCCTAAGATACATTCCAGGAAGGTTTTTTTATTCAATAACTGATCATGTACATGAAAACAATCATACACGGGGTATCCGTAGACATAAGAGATCTTACCCAAGAGAGCATACCATCGCTTGCACATAGGTTGAGCGATCGGCAGAAGAATCCGCAATTTATGAGATTCCTCAAAGATATTCCTATGTCACCATCAGAGAATAGGGAAGCGATCCAAAAGGCATTAGCGGAGAAAAAATCTGTATACAAGGTGATCGTCGACGATGTTCAGCAAAAGATCATCTGATGCATCTTGTTTGATAGCTTTGATGCTAGTGACGACTCCTTGGAATCATATACAAGGATCGATCCGGCCTTTGGTAAATTATGACTTGGAACGCAATGCAGGAGAAAGATGATAGCTGAAGTGCTATTGTGAGATCACGTCCAAAAGATCATATCATGGCACTCGGCATGGAATACGTGAAGTTTCGTCATAAACAAAAGAGCGTGATTTAGGTTAATGGATTTTGTCCCTGATAAGACGTTTTTGCCGAACATAGGCAAGCGTACCGATGATTTCAAGCGAGAGATAACCAAAGAGGATATACTGAGGAAAGAATGAGAGAGAAGTGATATGATCAAAGCGAATCATGATACTATCATGCAATGATTGATCAAACACGATATGCTCCATTTGTTATAGTGATAGGGCATAAAAGATATTTCCAAGATAAGCTCCGCAGATGTGGGGCTTTTTCTGTCTATTGTTGTAACTTTCCGACAACAGTATTTACTAGGTAGGTATTGATATATCTGGGAATATACATATATGATTATAAACAAAAAACAAAAAGAGTCAATAAACCCAAACAAAGGAAGCAAAATGAAAAAAAATGTAATATTGATCGTCATCATGATGGTCGCAATGAGTTCATTCGCACAGATTACAGGGATAACAAGCAAGGACAGCAGTGTCGTTATAGATCGTCTCTATATCGGCTCCTTGAGTGGAACCTTGTTCCATACGGATTCTCTCTATCAGTCAGGATTCACTGGTGTCCGTTTTGGCGCTATGGCAACCTATAAGCCGGCGTCATGGATCTCCTTCAGCGGGTACGGCATGTATCAGTTGGAGACGGGGCAGTCATCCTATTCGATCCAACAGTTCTGGATGAAACTGAGACCTACCAAGAAGTGGAGTATCGAGACAGGTATGATGTCAACGATTCCTACGGAACAGCGTCCGCATCCGGTATCATCTGCAGGCCAATTCGAGACATGGAGTGAATCGCAGATTCCGGGCGGTACATTAGGCATCAAGACCAAGTATCAGTTCACCAACGACTTCCAGCTTGCTGGAGGACTCGCCGTCCGCAAAGGTATGCCGGAATATTCAGCTCGTATCACCTACAAATGGATCCGGCTGAGCGGTTGGTATGCTCAGCACGATTCCACCATGGGTACGGCAGTGAGCGTGGATATCGACAGGGTAACTTCTACCTTTGTCCTCAAGACCGGAACGATTGCTGACAATCTGGTCATCAAGATCAGCAAGAAGCATGATCTATCCGTGTATTCCGATGTGGGCTATGACTTCGATAAGAAATCATTAGTCCGCGGAGAATGGGGGATATTCAAAAGCTTCCAATCGAAGGTTATGAATGGATTGATCTGCTTGGGATATAGGAATGAGGCCAAATCCGTTGTCGGGTATCTCTTCATCTATCTCTAATAAGCAACTCCTCGGGTATCGCCGAGGAGTTTTTTTATATCCCCAAATCATTGCTATATATAAAAATTAGCGAGCAATGGTGTTGACTTAATCGTAAGTATTTTTATATATGTGATGAATATTTATCGATACGGAGATAAGATGAAGAAAGAGATCGCTACGTACAAAGGAAGAGAATGACAGGAAGGATGTCCGAGTCCTGATCTTTTTTCTGTTACTGACAACGCTTCCAAACAGACTCTCGAGGTACTCCAGGAGAATATCATAACCGCGATGCAAGAGAATCCCGCGATTATCCAGCAGCTCCATGAAGCATTGCGCGTCATCCAGAAAGATCAAACAGATGAGATAGGATATGAGAGGATACGAAATTTTGCTCGGCATAGGGTGCCGCTGAAAGATATAGCGACCGATATCAAGAATTTCCAGAACAGGAGAAAGCCATACAGCGAATATAGTGCCCAAGGGATCGTAGATGCGGTCAAGAGAGGCGAGTTCAAACGGAAGATGTTCACACCGGCACTCTTACGGAGGGATCCGCATGGCGTGCTGTACGTGTTGGCAGGGCATTCCAGGCATGAGGCATTCAAAAGATTATCTACGACAGATAAGGGCGATCTTGATGTGCAGGCGTACTGCAAGAAGCACAACTGTCATTTCGACGAACTGCCATCGCTCATCCTCAATGATATCGATTTCGAGGATGCGAAGATGGTCGCGCTGATGTCCAATGCATTGGCGACGGCAGAGACGGACGTCGAGAGATCTGATGTCTATAGGCATATGAGGACGATGGGCAAGGATAAAAGATATATCGAAGACTTCGGTAGGAAATGCGAAAAGAGCAATCGATCGAGGATCAGGTCATTCTCGCATCTCGCACCCAATGGCATGGCGATGGATATGCTCTATGCATTCGAGACCGGAGAAGACAGTAACTATATCGTCAAAAGAATCGCTTACCGGATAGGGGAGTTGAGAAGGAAGAATCATGAGATCTCTGATATCCATGAGAGCGAGCTCTTCGATCGGCTGCTCAATAAGGGCGTATATGGCAAGAACAAGAACAAAGGTGAAATCAACAAGATGGATGTCTTCATCGACATCATAGAGAAACACATCCATAACCTCAAAACACATGACGAATTCGCCCCCGATAAGCCGCTGAACATGTCCAAGATCAAGGATATCTCCTATGTCATGAAATATTATTATGAGACATTGACGAATTTCAGATCGAAGAAAAATGTGCTCATGCAAGAGTTCCATACTACCCGCAGGAAGATCAGCCAACTCAAAGCGACAACAGATATCTCAGAGGATAAGAGGGCTATCCTCAAGAAGCTCGAGGAACAGTTCGAGACGTCATTCAAGGCGATATCGGAAAGTGAGGATGTCCACACCGCAACGGAAATGCTCTTCGATATCAAGGAAGTCTCCCTGACGCCTGATGAGGAGATAGCAAGATGCGAAAAGATCCAGCAAGCCATCCTTGCAGAGATTAAGGAGATCGAAAAGAGATATTACCAGCATCGCAGCAAGAAGGACGTATTCCAAGAGATGAGCAAAACCGTCAGGACCATAGATTTCACAGCTAATCAAGACTAATCCAACTCATAAAAAAAACTCCCCATTTCAGGAGTTTTTTCTCTATATCATGCTGTATTTCTGACTTCTAAATTTTCAATTTTCAATTTTCAATTCTGCATTCTAAATTCTAAATTAATGTATTATCTTATCGATGATGCCGTATTTTAACGCTTCTTCGGCGTTCATCCATTTATTTCTCTCCATATCTTGGGCGACCTGTTCTTTTTTCTGGCCGGTATGATTAGTTATGAGATCGATAAACATATTCTTTACTTTCAAGATCTCTTCTGCCTGGATGACGATATCGGTTGCTTGGCCTTCAGCGCCTCCTAATGGCTGATGAATCATGACCTTGCTATGAGGGAGGGCAAATCTCTTGCCTTTAGTGCCTCCAGCGAGGATGACGGAACCCATGGAAGCGGCCAATCCTACACATACCGTCTGGACATCGCATTTCACGTATTGCATAGCGTCATAGATAGCCATACCGCTATAGACTTCACCGCCGGGGGTGTTGATATACATGATGATATCTTTGTCAGGATCTTTCTTTTCGAGATAGAGCAATTGGGCGACGATGCTATTCACCATACCTGCCTGTACCGGTTCGCCGACGAAGATAATCCTGTCTTCGAGCAATCTGGAATAGATATCATACGCTCTTTCTCCTCATTTTACTTTTTCTATTACGCTAGGGATCAAGGTCATATTCTTATGGTTACAAGGTAAAAGGTTTGGAAGGGTAAAAGGTTTAGAACGTTATGTTTTTTTTAAAGTTTCTAACGTTTGAACCTTTTAACGTTCGAAGTATGTAGTATACATAGAGTATACACGAAAATCGATCATTTTACAAATTCGCATGAGCATTTTAGTCATTTCAGCAACCAAAATCAACTTGAATTTATATAATAAATGGCTAAAAAAAACGAATAATGCCGCTTGTGGTCTTTACTTTTTGATAAAAAGTGATATGAGGACAATATGGAAAGGCGTTGGAGTGATGACGCTCATGGGCATCATGTTTCGATCATGACAGATATTCGCGGATACGGGTGACACGACAGGTACGGGAAACAGTGTTACGTGAACAGTGGTTACCGGTGCAATCACGACAGGTACGACCGCTACCGGCGAAGTAAATCAGTTCACTTGATCGCTGTTGGACTATCTCAATACCCAGGAGACCGCTATCAGCTCATTGCTGACTACGGCGTATGGACAAGTCTATACCGCATTTATCAAGACGTGACTCAATATCCTCAAGAGTATGGAATACCAAAGTTTAGTCTGTCTTTGAGCTATGCAGAATACTTCGTTACTGGCGCAGATACAGAAAGATAGGACATCACTGACTACGGCATTCAAGAAGGATTTCGTTGAGCTGGAGAATCTTATCATGGACCTGGAAGAGAAGAAAGCGTTGCAGGATTCCGATAATGTAAATGTCTTCGATGCGGGAACGACATATGAATCAGAGAAGACCAGGATCAAATCGCTGATAGACGAAAAGGTCAAACTGCACAAAGGATTCATAGCTACCTACATCACGAGCTATCTTGCCAAGAATACGGAGTTTTTTACCACCTATCTCCAATATCGTGTAGCTAATGCTGACCTGATCAAGACGATTACCGATAAGATAGCTAAGGTACAAGGGGTATTGACCGCATTCTCATGAGTGGAATCCACTATCGCTTCTATCAACGCCAAGATCACAGGATTGGATGATCTGATGAATAAAATAGACGAGAGCAAGACCAAAGGACTCTCCAATCTGACCAATACCATGCAGACCTTGATAGATTCCAATATCAGCAAATACAAGGCGTTGCAGCGTCTAGTGACCGAGTTGACTAAGCAGAAAACATATGTCTTGGGACAATTCCAGACAGATCTCAACCAATATCTGAGCGATACCTTCCAGCCACGATACAATCGTACCCAATATCTTTCGCTCAAGGAGGAGGTCAATGCATTCAAGGCGAAATTCTATGTCTCCGCCAACCAGCTCAATTGTACGAACATCCTTGGTACGACTACAGAGATGACATGATTGCTGGTGAAAATAGGGAATATGAAGGCTGCAGCAAATTCCGGATTGGCGAAGATCTCTGCAGATGGTGTTAGCAGTTCATTCAAAGATCAGTTCTATAGCGGATTCCAATCGTTGTTCCTTCAGAAATTCAAGCAAAGATATGCAGAATTCACTGATTATATCAAAGGGTTCATAAAATCTATGTACGCCAATGCGGTGACGCCAAGCACATCCACCGGAACCATCGCTGCTACAGGGGCGACGGAGAAGCTTATCTATACGTTCACCAGGCCGTACAAGAGCTGAGAATATGCCGAAGGCATCAAAATCCTACAGAAACTGCTTACAAGATTGAAACTCTATACCTGAGCGATCGATGGTATCTACAATCAAGCCACCAAAAAAGCTGTCTATCAGTTCCAATTGAACAATGGATTGCTCAAATGATATGAAAACAAGCCATCCGTATGGTGATGGATGGGACCCGCAACTAGAGCCGCATTGAATAAGCTAACCAAATAATCGTTATTTATTCGTTCTTGATATCCTATGCCAAAAAACAAAAAGAAGAGTCCAGGTAGGCCAAAGAAGGAGTTCGTTTCCAAGAAGCCGAAGTCTCCGGTCAAGCAAGGGCCTGGAAGACCTAGAAAACACGAATTACCGCAAGTTTCTATACAACAGGTAGCTCCTGCAGTGTCTTCGTTCGTGGCGGAATCGGTAGATACGTCCAAGAGAAAGGACATTATCATTCTGATACTCTTCCTGCTTTCGTTCTTGCTCTTCGTATGCTCATTGTATTTTACGATTACGAAACAAGACAGAAATACCACACCATCGTCATCGAACACTCCTGAGATAACGAACATCGATACCGGGAATATAAAATATTCGAATATGCAGCCATGAGCTCAGGAAGAGCCGACGATAGCTGAATCTGCGGGAGCTATCGCTCCGCAAGAGAACAAGGCAATCGATGCTCAGCAGCAGACGATCATGGATTTCTATAAGGCGATCAATGGCATCGATATGAAAAGCATATATACGTTGACTGATGCTCGTTTGGAGGAATCGTCAGTTTTCAAGACGTATTTCAGCAGGAATCGATTGACGAAATTTTCATCGGTGATAGTGGATCCGAAAGTCACTGTTTCCGATATCCAAGAGAAAACAACTGCCACGAGCAATCCTGATATCAAGGAATATACCTATACGGTCGACTATGTGCTTGCCAAGAATCAGCAGAGATATACGGAAGCGCGGACTATGGTTATCATCAAGAAAGGCGATAATCGGAGAATAGGCAAAATAGTCTGCGAGACCAAAGGATGTTCGACGATGCCATTTTTCAATCCAGATAAATACAAATAAAAAAAACGACCAAACGACGAAGCGTTGAAATGATGAAACGCTTTATCAACATCGTTTTGTCGTTTAATCGTTTAGTCGTTTAATCCATGTGATATGGAAGTAACAGATATAGTTTCAGAAGCTAAACAAGAGATCGAATCCTTCCGTGCTAAGCATCCCGATGGCGTAGTCATCATCCGATGAGCGACAGCGACAGGGAAAAGCAAGCTTTCCGTATTGTTAGCGGAATATTTCGATATCGAAGTCATCTCTGCCGATAGCAGACAGATTTTCAGGTATATGGATATATGAACTGATAAGATTCCTTCTGATGTCCTTCAACGTATTCCTCATCATCAAATCGATATCGTCAATCCTGATCAGACCTACACCTCATGACAACGGAAAAATGATGTTTACAGGATCATCCCAGAGATCCAGGCAAGAGAGAAACTCCCGATGATCGTCGGAGGGACAGGTCTCTATATCGATACTATCTACAAGAACTTCTCCATGCCGGATGTGGAACCGGATATGAAATTGAGGAAAGAGCTCTTTGAAAAAGAGGAGAAAGAGCCATGAATATTGCACAAGGAATTGATGAAGCTGGATCCCGAGGAAGCGGAGAAATTGCATCCCAAATCCACGAGATATATCGTAAGGGCGTTGGAGATCTATTACAAGAGCGGAAAGACAAAAACCGATACGTTCATTTCGCAGCCGCCTAAGTGGCCATTATTGATGTTGGGTCTCCGGCGCGAAAAAGACGATACCAATAGGAGAATCAACGCAAGAGTGAGAGAGATGATCAAGTGATGACTCGTCGCTGAAGTCCAAGGATTGCTCAAAAGGTGATATACCAAAGATATGCAAGCGATGCAGGGCATCGGGTACAAGGAAGTCATTGACTTCCTCGAGGGCAGATGTTCTGCCAAGGAAATGGAAGATCATATCATCATTACGACACATCAATTGGCCAAGAAACAACGCAGCCGATTCCGCCGCTACATCGCTGAAGGGATACAGAACCCGAGG
>CAYSER010000014.1:0-19928 GCA_964430205.1 uncultured Candidatus Peribacteria bacterium
GCTCAGAAGAGATGGCCTTTTTCGTGCAACGTCACCAGCTGGGCGTGAGGAAGATATGCTATGATCTTCTGCGCATGCGAATACGGCACGATATCGTCGTCGGTAGAATGATAGAGGAAGATCTGGTCAGCATATTGCTCAAGGTTCTTGATGATATCGGGACTATAGGCGAAATCGCCGGAATATTTCTCATCCTCGTCCATATCGCTCTCATCGAAGACTGCTGATACTAAGTGGAGCTGCTTGATGCGTTTGGGAAATCCGTTCTCTCCGATATATTTGATCAAGAACATACCGCCCAATGAATGCCCTATCAGAATAAGATCCTCGTCATTGAAATACGGGAAAATCTTCTCGAACCGGATCTTCCGCAACCTATAGGAGGCATCGTATTTGTTCGGCATCTCTGGAGTGAATGTTTCATATCCGGTCTTGAGCGTTTCCGCCAATCGATTGATCCGCCTCTCATTTTTCTGTCTTGGATCATAGTCCCGACTCTGGAGCACTCTCGCAAAGGTGTCTTGGTCAGGGAAGACGGTTCCTCCATGGAGGTAGATAATCTGCTTCATAGTGATATCATAAGAATAAAGCTATCTGTGTTCGATCTTGATGAGCAATAATGCACCTATCAGCGAAAGAATTCCTATGATAGTGAAGAGAATATCATACCCGGCGTATTGCGCCAACGCTCATCAGATCGCTGCGGCTATTGCGGTCCCTATACCGATTGCGGTGGAATACATACTTCGCTGGAAGCTCTCCTGGTTCTTGTCCAATGAGGTTGATCGGATGCCCAATCGTGTCGGATAGGCGATGCCGCTGCCGATACCATAGAAGATCTGGATAGCATAGATATGTCGGATGTTCGTCGCTGCAAGATAGAGGAATGGCACGATGACGACCAACGCTGTACCCATCAGAAGGATATTCTTCTTGTTATCATGTGTATCTACATATCTGGAAAATGGCAGCTGAATTATGCTCTTGCTTATGAGATATAAGGTGCTCGCCAATCCTGCCGCAAAAATCGTTCACCCGGTGATCGTATCTTTGATGAATATGGAGAGTATCGGAGAAATGAGTCAGAATCACGTCAGGATAGCGATGTCGGAAAGCATCAGATATTTGATCGTGCGATTCATAGACGAGAGAAGAATAGGTAAAAAGCTTACTCCATATGGATCATCTTGGTGAGGCTATAGAGCGGCTTCTTGCTGTAGACCGCTATGCCATGCTGTTCATATCTCTTGTGTCTGTAATCTTCGTCATGCCATCTTTCCAAGAATTCCTTATACGTGAGATAGGTCCTATAACATACTGCAGGATCCTCGAAATAGAGCTTCTTGCTATCATAGCCGATCACCACGACATAATGCCCGCTCTTCCGGATATTCTTTCGGTCAGGGATCTTCTTTGTCGTCCATGCCTGCATCGGCACGATGATCGGGATCTTCTTATCGATGTAGCTCTTGAGTTCGGGGATGGTCATCTGCCTCGAGTCGGCCTTGAGCTTAAACTGTTCTGCAACCTTGATGATATGCTTGATCGTAGTTCCTGTCTTATCGGTCTTTGCGATCTTCATGACCATGTTTTCCCTGACGTTGATACCATAATAATTGAGCACAGCTTCGATAGCGGTAGCCCCGCAATCGTAACTATATGTCTGTCTTCTTTCCGGGAAATTCAGTATTTTCATGATATAGATGTTTGGCTAAATATCTATAGGTCTATGGTCGAGCATCATTGTCTATCATTGTCTATGATAGCTTTGGGCGCCTCAAGATTTGAACTACCCGCTATGCTACAATAAAATTTTTATACTGGACAAATGCGATCACTGGTCCTAGAATTCACATTCTCTCGGTGCTCTCGGGAACGGTATGACGTCGCGGATATTCTCCATGCCGGTGATGTACATCATCAATCTCTCGAATCCTACGCCGAAACCTGCATGCGGAACGGTTCCGTATTTCCTCAATTCCAGATATCGCCGTAATTCCTCTGATTTCATATGCATATCTTCTATCTTTTTCTTGAGGACATCTAATCTTTCCTCTCTCTGCGATCATCCGACGATCTCTCCTACTCCTGGAGCGAGAAGATCGGCTGCAGCTACCGTCTTGCCGTCATCATTGAGCCTCATATAGAATGCTTTGATCTCCTTTGGATAATTGGTGACGAAGGTCGGTCCTTTGAAGATCTCTTCGCAGATATATCTCTCATGTTCGGTCTGGAGGTCGATCCCTCGCTCTACCGGATAGACGAATTTTTTTTCTGCTTTCTTGAGTAGTTCGATCGCTTCAGTATAGGTCACCTTATGGAAATCGGAATTGATCAATGCTTCGAGCCTTTTCTTGACATCAGGATTGATGAATTTCTCGAAGAACTCCATCTCTGCAGGAGCATTCTCGAGGATATACTTGAAGACATATTTGAGCAATGATTCTGCGAGGTCCATATCATCGTTGAGATCAGCGAATGCTATCTCCGGTTCGATCATCCGGAATTCTGAAAGGTGTTTCGTGGTATTGGAATTTTCTGCCCTGAAGGTAGGTCCGAAGGTATATACTTTGCCGAATGCCGTCGCGAAGGTCTCTGCATTGAGCTGACCGCTCACCGTAAGATTCGATTCCTTGCCGAAGAAATCTTTCTTGAAATCAACGTTTCCGTCTTCCGTCTTGGGCATATTGAGAAAGTCCAATGTCGACACCTTGAACATCTCGCCTGCTCCTTCTGCATCAGCTCCGGTGATCAATGGCGTATGGGTATAGATGAATCCGTTCTCATTGAAATATTTGTGGATAGCGAACGCTAATAATGATCTCACCCTGAAGACGGCAGAGAAGGTATTTGATCTCGGTCTGAGGTGCGCTATCTCACGGAGGAATTCCATGCTATGCCCTTTCTTCTGCAATGGATAATCGCTAGGACAATCTCCCACAAGCGTCACTTTCTTTGCCTTGACTTCGAAGGCTTGCTTGCTGCCTTGGGATGCGACCAGGGTTCATTCGACAGAAATAGAGCTTCCCGTGCTATATTTGCATATCTCATCAAAATTAGGCAGATTATTCTCGAAAACGACTTGGATATTCTTGAGATAAGAGCCATCATTGAGCTCTATGAATCAGAAGGTCTTGCTGTCTCTGACGCTTTTCACCCGTCCATTGAGTGCGATGTCTTTGTCCAGGAATAATTTGTGGTCAGCGAAGATGTGTGCGATAGCTGTCGTTTTCATGATTTTTTTCTGACAAAATAGATAAAAAACACGCTTATATATACCGTTTTATCTTATGAAATCAAGCATCCAAGCACCAAAAATAACTTGATTTTTTATTTAAAAAGTATATAGACATTTAAAACAAAATCCATTAAATCATTATCATGAGTAAAAAAGCGTACAAAACTGAGGCATCACTCCCCAAAAATCTTCGTATCCCGGCCAATGGCCGAAGTATCAACTATTCAGGACCCAAAAATCCTCCAGTACACATAAACAGCCAGAATATGGAGGGACGAAAAACCGATCTTGATCGCCTGATAGAACATGGGCTTTCTGACGTGAACTTCATGAGGAATTTCCTCGTAAACTCTACTCAGAGGAATGTACTGGACTATGCACAGCAATGCGTCGAATCCAGCCCCCAACTGAATGATGAGGACAGGGAAGAGATCCTTGAACTCATCGCTAGAAGAAAGGCCCAAAGTTAATCTTTGCCTATCCTCCCGTATCCGGGAGGATTTTTTTTTATCATAAAAAACACTATCTTTTCATGTCCTTTTTCTTCCATCGGTTGGCGAGGAATAGTCCTCATGTCACGATGGCTGGTCACGCGATGATGAGGCTCCGGATGATCACTATCTGTCGCGTCAGCATTTCGCTCGTGGATGCTCTGATCGCTGTGCTCACGATATATACCAGTGCGAACAGAAAAAATGCCACTGCCCCGACCATCTCGCGCTTCCATGCGATGATCGTAACGATCAAGAGGAGGAGGGTCGGGATATTATGCATAAAGAGCGCAAGGATCGTTCACCGAAATCCATAATTACCATCAAAGACATCCAGCGAGAACATCGCGATGAAGAGCATGAAAAGGATCGCCATCACCCTCGGAGATCGATAGAGGAACCTATTGATATGCTTGGTCATGAGAAAGGAAGAAAGTGATAAAACATTATCGCTTCAACGCCTGCCTGTATCCCCCGAATTCGCCATGCAGGGATTTCGCGACCCTGGCGATAGTCGTCGAAGACGCTCAGGTCGATTGCTCTATCTCTTTGTAGGTTGCTCATCTGGTGAGCCTCTGAGCGATATCAAATCTCTGGCTGAATTCTATGATCTCCTCTTGCGTCAAGAGATCCCTGAGGAAACGGAATACATCATGCTTCGTCTTGAGCGTAAGGAATGCTTTCTGCAAAGGTCCAGAAATATCCTGGAGATGATGAGTGTCCATGGCTACTTATCGATGATAAATACGTCATCTATATCCTTTCTTCTCTCGATTACAACTTTATCTCAATAAAGCGTTGCTTTCCTCTTTCATTTCCTTATGCTTTAGTACGATAAAGCATTTATCCCTGGATCTACGACTATGCAAACGCTGCTCTCCAAGACACTCTATCTCCATGCGCTCTACCATCGCCGATATTTTCCCTGTATGCAGCGATTCCGCTCTCCTGGGAAAAGGAGGGCTTTTTATTATCTATAGACTATTGCCATGAATGATATATTCACGCCATGAGAAGGATATTCTGCCTATTCGGACGATCAGATACTCGAGATGCGCAAACAGCTCTCTACCAATCTGTGATCATCAGGCGACAGGCAAAATGACGCCAAAGAAGAGACCATCTTGCAAGAAGACATGCTCAAAGATGGAGAAGATGAAGACTATATCCTCGGATTGGCGTAATAGAAAAAACTGACCGGATATTGAGGTCAGTTTTTTTATTGGAAAGCTATGATAACTACATACTACGAGTTCTGTACTCCTCTTCGCATTTGGCGATGAATTCCGTCAATCCGATCTCGTACTGCTTCTTGCTCCTGAATTCACGGATAGACAATGTCTTGGTTCACTCCTCCTTCTCGCCGACGATGACGATATACGGAATCTTTTGGAGCTCAGCGTTGCGGATCTTCTTGCTGAATGAATTGGTGCTCGTATCGATAGCAACTCTCAATCATTGTTTCTTCATATCTCCTGCCACCGCATTGGCATAATCGAAGAATGGCTCAGCGACTGGTATGATCTTGATCTGTTCTGGAGCTAACCGGAGCGGGAATGCACCTGCATAATGCTCTATCAAGATGCTCATGAATCTCTCTGGAGATCCGATGATGGCTCTATGGATCATGATCGGCGTCACCTCTTTTCCTTCGTTGTTGATATAGGACAATTTGAATCTCTGCGGCATGATGAAATCCAGTTGAATAGTCGATATCTGTCGATCCCTTCATAGCGAATCTTTCATGATGATATCCATCTTGGGACCATAGATCGCTGCTTCTCATTCCGCTTTGACATACTCTATCTTGTTCTCTATCAGGATCTGCTCGAGTAATCTCTGTGATTTCTCCCGTACCTCAGGCTCTCCGAGATATTTTTCTCTCTTATTGGGATCCCGCAACGAAAGCCTGATCGTATATGATGTCATCCCATAGGTCATCAAAGATTTCTTGATGATTCACAATACGGAAAGGAATTCGTCCTTTATCTGATCTTCGCGACAGAAGCAATGTCCGTCATCCTGGCAGAAACATCTCAGACGACTCAATCCATTCAATTCTCCTGGCCTTTCATCACGATAGAGATTAGCGAAATCCGATATCCTTACTGGCAAATCGGTATAGCTTCTCTGTTCGGCGGCATAGATCTGGGTATGTTGAGGACAGTTCATCGGTTTGAGGAAATATTCTTCGTCAGAATAATTGGATACTGCCCTGATCATATCTTCCTTATATTTCTCATAATGACCGGAGACCTTGAAAAGCTCAGCCTTGTTCATGTTGGGAGTATGCACTTCCTGGTATCCTATCTCCGTCTGCAGCTCATTGGAGAGCCTGATGATCTCTTTCCTGATGATATTCCCTTTGTAGGTATAGAGCGGCAATCATGGACCGACCAATTCAGAGAATACGAATAGTCCCAACTCTTTACCCAATTTCCTATGGTCGCGTTTCTTCGCTTCTTCGAGATATTCGATATAGCTCTTGAGCGCTGCTTTGTCTTCGAACGCCAAGCCGTAGATCCTCGTCATCATCGGATTCTTTTCGTTTCCTCTCCGATACGCGCCGGCGATCTTGTCGAGCTTGAACGCATCAGGATTGATCTCTTTCATGGTCTCTACATGAGGTCCTTCGCACATGTCGATGAACGTGACATAGCGCCCTTCGAGCGCTTTCTTGAATGCTTTATTCCCGGTGAGATATTCGTTGATCTTGCCGTACTTCGTAAAATATCCTTCCTTGGATCATTTGAGCAGATTGTCCTTCGCGGTCAGCGGGATGGAATTGACATAGTAGGAGAATACCGTCTCGCCTCCCTTCTTGAATTCGTCGATCAAGTCGATCTTGAACTCTTCGCCGAGCATCTCGATGATCGCTCTCGCCTGATCATAGGTGAGCTCTATTCTCGTGAACGTCTGTCCTTCCTTGATGATCTTGACCATCATCTTGTTGATCTCCTTGACTTGCTCCTCCTTGCATTCCACGCCTTCGGAAAAGATGAAATCATAATAGAATCCGGTGTCTATCGCAGGTCCAATACCGAGCTTAGCAAGAGGATCCAATGCCCTCTGGACGGCTTGCGCGAGGATATGCGAAAGCGAGTGACGACTCTTGTACAATGCATTTTCTTCGTGATTCATAGGAATGATTAAAATGCTAAAACGATACATCACTGAAATGCTGAAATGATTACTCTGGTGAAACGAGTTTCAAAAAATCCTACCCAGTGATGCGGTAGGAGTCATATATTTTTCAATAACGAACTCCTACCATTATGCTATGGTTGTTGTGGTAGTCGTTGTCGTTGTGACAGTGATCGTAGTGTTCATATCGGCATGGTAGTCTTTTGTCGGGGGAAAACAAGCATTTTTTAGGTCCAGAAAAAATCTCCTGCAAATTTGACAAAAAAGCATTTCTGTATATAATTATTTCATCGAACATTTTATGTCTTTATCACAATACTATGGCTATAGAAGAACTTACGGTTGAAAAGACCCAGAATATCACTGGAGATTTTTCCAAGAAACTTCCCTATGAGGTGGTTACTGCTTTCTGATTCAATCGAGCGAAAGACAGGAAAGCTTTGGCCGTAGATGCGGGTATCCAAAATTATACCGGACAGGCATCAGAGAATATCAAGATCAAGAATATGCTCATCGCTAAACTTGATGAACTCAAGGGACAGGCTACCACCAATGTCATCAAAGCTACAAAATCCGACATAGCCGAACTCAAGATCGAAAGTGAAAAATCGAAACTCTATAATAAGATAATCAACAAAATCGCTCTGCAAGGCGACAATATAACCTTGACCGATAAAGCCAATGTTGTGATAACAAGGAATGAGGAAGCTCTACAACGATCTTCCGATGTCGTAAATATGCCTTTGGTTGCGAACGGAAAGGGGATTCTCATAAAATACACCGATCCGGATACCAAGGTATCCACCACCCTCGCTATCGATAGCGTCAAGGATAAGACACTGTCATTCCGTGAAGTGAGTGTAGACCAAAATACGGTAACAGCACTGACGACCACCATCTATTCTGCTCCGATGAATGAAGCCACGATAAATCTTGCGCAACTAGACATCATCGAAAAATGAGGTACAACAGCACACATAGAGCCAAAAATGCCAAAGCTCATTGGAGCAGAAAAACCTGAAATCTTGCTTGGAAAACGTCTTCTAGGCAACACTATGATAGTAGAGAAAAAAGATAAATCCCCTGAAGGCAATGTTTTCGAAAAAGAGAAAAACACTTGACTCGTGCTTACCGAGAAAATGCTGCAAAATTACGATAACAATGAGGCATATCCTGATGATCCTCAAGGAAGGTCATACAAAGAAGTTTATGAGGACACCTATAATGCTTTGAAAGATAAGCGGGAAGGTAAGAAGATCGATATACTATTGAGGGAATGAGAAGATCCTATCAAAGGAACCATCACTTTCGTCGGCGGAGTGGTTACTGTAGAAAATGAAGATGGCACATGAACGAGGAGTATGAATCCATATGAGATCACAGCAAACCATATCGTCCTCTATAGGGAATGAGGAGTACTCTATACGCTCGTGAAAGACGGACAAGAAGGTGATAAGCTTCTCGCTCATGCAGAGCCGTACAATCAGAATGTCAAACCTATCGAAAATACCGGAGTCGATTATGCAAACAATCAAGGCAAAGCTGATGATTATCTTCGCTAGAGAGATGAGGAGGGAGAATACAAATAACCGACTTCCATTAGACATCAGAACCGAAAAGACTACTATAGAGGAGCTCTTTAGCTCCTCATTTTTTTGATGGACTATCTTTTCATTCCTCTCATAGCGATCGCTATCGCCTTCGGCGGACTCAAGCTGTTCGCACGATTGAAAATATTAGATAAACCGGGTAATGATATCAAGAACACCAGGAAACCGGTGCCGACAATCCAGGGAATCTTCGTCTATCTCGGATTCTTCGTTGCGGTCGCACTCGTGTATCCCGCCTATCTGCACAATAATCTCTTCCTCGGTCTGCTGATCGGTACGCTCCCTATCATTCTCTTCGAATTGCTCGAAGAGCTCAACTATATCGGCAAGATCAAATTCAAGATTCCCGCTTCCCTCAGGCTCGCCATGCATGTGATCTGAGCATTGTTAGCTGTCTGGATAGGAAGTTTCGCTCCTCAAGAGATCATCATCAACGGCAGCGTATGGATTATCCCCCAATGGCTCCTCGCCATAGGATTCGTGTTCCGATCTATCCTCTGCATCAACGCCATCAACCGATTCGACGGAATCTATGCTCAAGCGAGCGGAGTCTCCAGCGTAGGATTTTTGACCATCTTCCTCTTGATCCAATTCGTCGTTTTCAGGCATTATACGAATTTCACCGATACTAACCTTCAGACGTTGCTCTTCGTGAAAAATATCTCCTTCATCCTCTTCTGTATCTCACTCGTCTCCACCGTGATCGAATTCAAACCATTTGGATTGATGAGAGATGTGGGCATCATGTTCTTCTGATTTAGCCTCGCCTATCTCTCTGTCGTCGGAGGCGCCAAGATCGGAACTCTGGTCGTCACGCTTTCGCTCGTGATCTTCGATGCGATATGGGTCTGATTGCGGAGAATGTTCATGATGAGGAAGAGCCCGCTCAAAGGCGATTATACCCATCTGCACCATAGATTGCTCGGTCTCTGACGGACTAGGAAAGAAGCTAGGAGTTTCGTACGGATCCGATCGATCATCATGATGATCCTCATCCTGATCCAAGGGACGGATAGGATCAATAAGATCATCATCTTCACGCTCATGGCGCTCGTGTTCTTCGGCGTCAACTATTATCTCTTCGTGATCAAGAAGCTGCCTTGCGGACTCTCGATGAAAAAGAATAATTAAAAAAAACACCTCAGATGACAACGCTGAGGCTACGAAAAATGGATATTGGATCAAGTATGGACCGCTCGCACTAAACGAGCGGCTTTTTTCGATTGCATGCAATCCATAAAAAAAAATCGGACTCCGGAAATACCCGGAGCCCTTTTTGGAAGGAATAAGTAATAACGTAGTCGACATCATTCATCGGTCAATATGGCAAAAGTTGAACAAAGCAGAATTAGACGTCCCGATGATGAATATCTTACTTAGAGATATAGACAATTCTTGTCAGAAATCAAGGGCTTTTAAAAAAACCCAGACCATGAGTACATGGCTGGGTACCGACTGAAAACCCTCTTCTTGAAAAACCGTTATCCCGTGTGCATAAGGTATGCAGCTACCGATAAGCACTGCGGAATGAGGTACAAAATCCGAAGAAGGAAAAATCCATCGGTATATATCTCTAATGGGGTCAGGTATAGACGCGTGTGCCTCTGATTTTCTTAGGAGAGTACTCCCGTGTCTTTTTTTGTGTTTCCATACTATATATATTTTCTCATGTAAATCAATACCATTTTATACTATTATTTATTATTGACAAACAATGGGATTTTGGATATAATCTACTTGCTATTTTAGCTTCTTCCCGAGAGGCCGTGAGCAAAATAAAAAACGTGATGATCGGATTGGGTATCACGGGATCCATCTTAGCATGATCGCCTTCATTTTCGCAAAACGAAAAGGCCATCAAAGATACGGCAAGCCATGAATTGGTTGTCAATATGCAAGCGCCTTCCCTGATCCATGACAGCATCATCAAGATGGACTTCCAGAAAATCATAGATATCTATGGTAAAAAACAATGATTGGAGCTCATCAGAAAACATTTCCTGGAAGAGATCAATCAGAAAAGGATGAAGATTAACAATACGCCATTGCGCCTCAATCCCATATTGAACGATATCGCCCAATCTAAAGCAAAAAATATGGCAGATCACGATTATTTCGATCATACGGATGATGCCGGCCTCACCGATGTCGACAGAATGATAAAGGATGGTAGATATCATTTCCAGAGATTCTGAAGCAACATCTCCTATAATATAAAAAATATTGATGGAGTCATCCAATCATATATCGCCAATCTGAAATGGAAGACTAATCATTATGATGTAATCGGTATCAAGGAAAATAAGGACCTTTGAGTGGGCCTCATACAAGGCAAAAACGGTATTCGATATATCGTAGTAAACTTCTGAAATCAGCTGAAACAATAATATCTATATCGTCAATCTCTTTACTTCCTTGGCCTGAGTGAGCTGTTGATCCACCTGCTTGTATGTCTGTAGGATCGTTATCATATTGTCTACATATTTCGCTTGGTTAGCATCTCATATAGCCTTTGCTTTATATTCAGCAAGCGCACCTATGAATGCATCTATATCCTTTTTCCCTTTTGCGATATCCATTCATGTACCGGTTACGCGAGGATCTATTTCATTGAAATTTTTCACCTTCTGATCCGTCTTGTTAGGGTCATTGATCAGGATCCATAATGTATTCACATGTTGATTATCGGAAAAGAACGCTTTCTTATCTTTATTGTCGCTAGTAAACGTGTATGCTCATATATTGTTCCTAAAATTAGCATCATTAGCGAATGCATGGTTATTGATGCTTAGATCACCATTTTTATCGCTTAGGTTTATAGCTCCCACTGGATAATATCTATTATCTTCGGCATACGCATAATTCACTTGCCTAATATCTATCATCTTCAAGAGACGCTGCTCTATTTCAGGCAGTTCTCTGAACACGTTATCACTTCCTGTGTATTCCATATCCACCATACCTCATGTATATTGATCTCACTTCTCAGTGCCTCCTATAGGTTTCGCATCTATATACATCCCCAACTTATTCGTTTTTTCATTGATATATTTTATCTGTTCGGCAGGAAGGAAAGCTATCTGCATCATTGCTCTGCTATAGGCCCATCATTCATTCAGTATCTTCTGCTTTTGTTCTTCTCCCATGGTCTCTATACCCTTGAAATAGTCGGCTGAAGGTAATTTATTTTCGGATATTCATTTATCAAGCAGTATTTTTCTCAAACCAGCGAACTTTTCTTGTACTCTTTGTGCACCTAATTCCGTGACTCTGGTCGCATCTGCGTAGCCATACACATTCATGGTATTTATCTTTTGGTCAGCAGCCATGACATTAGAAAACGCCTCAATCACCTGTTGCTGCTTGAATGGTGGGATATCGATAAATTCCCCTACGGACTGATTGCTCATTTGTGGCTCTATTGCCGCTCATTTCTTATCATCTCTATGCAGCTCCATTTCCGTTTTCGGTTTCTCTTGCTCAAATTTTTGCATGAAACTGACTATGTCTATAGGCGTCTTATCGGTCTTATTAATCATATTGCCTTTTATAATCTGTGCATTGTAATAAGCGACATATGCTTTCACCTGAAGAGAATTCTCTGTAAGGAAGATCTTGTTCTTGTATGCGAAATTATCTGGGCTGATTGCATTATATTCCTGATTCAGTTTTCGGTTTATGATATTCTCGATCAGTTCTTTCTTGTTAGCCTGATAATCCTGTTCCTTCAAGGATTCCATTATCTTATCTGGATCAGGGAATTTTTTATCTACTGCCTTTTTGATGTCTTCAGGTTTGGCTGTATTTATCGTATCTACTGCCTTCTGTCCTACATCTTTTGGAGCTTCCTGCTGTCTTTCTTGGGTTTCTGCTCCTGTCATGATAGTCATAATGATGGTAAAAAAAATTATATTTTCTTCAATATATCTTCAGGATTTCCTTCACGAACCCTATCCATCTCTTCCTGTTTCCTGATTTCCATAAGGATCTCTGTCATCCTGATTATCTTGTCTTGAGCTTCATCTTTCCTTCCTGCAGCCAATTCTTCAGCTATCTCCAGGATTGATTGATATAGGTATATCAATACATTTTCCTGTACATTATGTAACGAGATAATCGTCTTATAAAACATAGCGAATGTTTCATGTGTCGGTGATAATTGTTTCAGCATATCTATAACCTTATTCCTTTTGGTATCATAAGATGATCAGGTGAATTCTTCTACCAGTTTATGGATATCCATCCTTTCCTCTTTCTTTATAGAGTAAATTACTCTGTCCAATTATACTCAATAGAGGCCTTTTGTCAAAATTCAGAGGACGTTCTTATGGCATCAGAACAATTTGCATTTTCTCCAAAATTCTCTATAATATCACTTACACTACAAAAGTGCTATCGTTTCTATCATGATATTTTATCAGATTATATACCCATACACATGGATTTTGACGTAAAAAAGAATTATTACGATATTCTAGGCGTCAAAGAGGACGCGTCTACGGATGAGATCAAGAAAGCATTCAAGAAAGCAGCCATCAAGCATCATCCTGACAAATGAGGAGATAAGAAAAAATTCCAGGAGATCAATGAAGCCTATCAGGTCATCGGCGACGAGAAGAAGAGAGGCCAATACGATGCCTATAGGAAAGGAGGATTCTGATGATTCGAAGGTCAGGGTTGATTCTGATGATTCGGAGGATTCTGATGACAATGAGGCGTCGACTTCTGAGATTTCGATATCGGAGATATCATGGGCGGTATCTTCGGAGGAGGATTCTGATGAGGAGGCGGAAGGAAGAAGAGCGCTCAAGGCGGCGAAGACATCCAAGTAGCGATCGATATCAGCTTCGATGAGGGATTTTTGGGTACGACCAAGAAAGTCGCTTATAGCAGGATGAAGAAAGTCGCTGGAGCGACCGAAAAGAGCTGCGAAACCTGTCACGGCCAATGATCCGTCGTCCAGCAGATCCAGACACCATTCGGCACCATGCAAAGCCAGGCCGCTTGTCCGACCTGCGGAGGCATCGGCAAGATATTCATCAAAGACGGCAAGACCCTTGGTCATGGAGGGCTCGAAAAAATCAAAGAGACCCTCGAAGTCAAGATCCCTGCCGGCATCAAATCCGGCGCATATATCAAATTCGCTCACCAAGGGAATGAATCCACAGGGAACCATGTCGGCGATTTCTACATCCAGATCAACATCAACAGCTCCAAACTCTATGAAAGGCAAGGTGACAATCTCTATACCAAAGCGAATGTCAGCCTCTTCGATATGGTCCTGGGAGGCGAAGTCACCGTCGACCATCCGGAAGGCAAGCTCAAGATCAAAGTGCCCAAAGGTACGCAAGTCGGTGATATGATCAGGATCTCCGGCAAAGGATTCGGCACGGGAGGCATGTTCTCCAAGAAAGGAGATCTCTATGTCATCCCCCAGATAGACATCCCGAAGAAATTAAGCAAAGAGCAAGAGAAGCTTCGGAGTGAGCTCAGAACGAAAAAATAAATCTTAGGCGTTTATGTTTATAGCTTATTCATTTTCCTCCCCGA
Organism: uncultured Candidatus Peribacteria bacterium; assembly: GCA_964430205.1. Lineage (GTDB taxonomy): Bacteria > Patescibacteriota > Gracilibacteria > Absconditabacterales > Absconditicoccaceae > CAJBLF01. The sequence continues at coordinate 14,034 of CAYSER010000014.1, forward strand.
TCTCCGGATCGGGTTTTTTTTGTTGGTTTTTTTTAGGCATGCCGCCATGTTTTCTCTTTTCAGGGATTTGTCCGTTTTTTTCCTTTTCTCGCTCGCTACACTCTCGCGTGGCAATGAGCAAGCATCGTACGCCGATGAAGTAGTGATCTCCTTATCAGTCGATCTTGGCCTCATTCCGTATAGTTGCATGGCAATATGTTTTCGCACCCATCGCTCCCTGGATATCCAGGGTCCGGTGCGGAACATTCAGTACGGTGGTAATCTCCCCACATATCGTAAACAAAAAAAATGTAGGTGATCACTTCCATCTCCCCACATATCGTAAACAAAAAAATGCATGTGATCACTTCTGCATACTTCCTGCCCTAGGAACGGGAAGCAGAAGGTTCGGTCCTGTACGTCAAGGGATCGTTCCGGATATGTAGCGCATTGACGAATCTATCCAATAATCAATACCCATCAAAAAAACATCAATCATCATGAAAAAGCTCATGTTCATGGCACTGCTTCTCTTAGGATTGGGAAGCTGCCAAAAAGACCCTATCGCTCCTTCGGGAGTGGATTCGGAATCACCATCCATCACTATGATCCCCGCTCAGGATTCCGTCGCATCGACGCCTCAGCTCAAGGCTGCCGGCAGGGTGGAATATGCGGTGAGCCCTCGTTTCGGGAAACCGAATACGACTACGTACGTCTTCAAGGTGTATGATCCTTCCGGGACATTAGCACTCTCCGTGAAACTCTACGACAAGGCTACGGGGAGCATCACTTATCTCTCTATGCCTCGTATAGGCTCTTACTGGAAACTGTCGACTACCCTCTCAAACAATGGCTGGTTCGAGTATCGATATGTGTATAGCGCAAACAAATCGAACATCAGCAACACCACGTATCAACCGCTCTGCAACAGCAGAAACACCTTCTCATCAAGCGGCATCAGTTCGATCTCTTGGCCCTTCGGCGCAGATGGATCGAGCTGGAACAATCGTACCGTCACCGTCAATGGCATGTCTCAAACTTGGCGTGGTGGTGAAGAAACAAAAGGAACCGCCTATCATTATGGTTACGGATGGAATGAAGGAACCCATACAGGTTACGATGAATGTTATTCTGACGATTGGAATCGTGGGACAGGAAGCCAGGATATTGGTGCTATCATTCGTTCACCTTTGGATGGATATATCCAAAACTTTGGAACATATACTACATCCCTTGGTCAGAGTAAATATGTTGCAATCATCCAAGAATCAAGCAATGGAAAACTCTACAGATTCTATGTAGGTCATCTCCAAAGCTATCCATCGACACTCTATATCGGTAAATATATGCGGGCAGGAATTGATCTAATAGGAAATCTCGGTATGTCAGGAGCATCTTCTCCTCACGCTCACTGCAACATGCGTAATTTCACGAATGGAGGGAATAATTCTGTTGCATTCTATTTCAATGCACAATGATAATACTATATATTTGATTTTTATCGAGCATTATCTATAGGGAAGGCATACCTTCCCTATGTTTTTACTCTTGCACCCAATTGCTTATGAAACAATATATCATATTTCTCCTATGTATAATAATATTCATGGCCTGATGTGGTAAGACTGAGGAACCTGCATCTCGTATATACGATAAAGATATCACTGGTTCCTCTTCTCAGTCAAATTGAACATCCATAGCTGCTGATCAATATACTTGATTATCTTCTCTTCCTGCTATCCGTTCTGGCAATACCCTAATCGTTAACTGATCATTTTCTTTTTCTCTACCCCAAGGAATAACGGGTGAATTTTTTTTATCACAGGGACATATTTGATTCATTAATACAGATAACGATAAATCTTTTTCGATATATATATGACAGCTCACGTGATCAGATATGGATATTTTACCTAAAGATATCTGTCATGTTGAATACTTGGATTGATTCCTTTCCAAATCAGAACAAATCAAAGTCATCGATCGCCAATCAATATATATCCATTATGCGATCTTGAGAGCAACCTGATTAAGTGTTGAACCCAAAAATATCATCGATAATCAAATCTGTTTTATACGTAACACTACCATCTACAGATTCTTGACTACAAATTATTCTCATACAACTATTACAAATCTCGTAGCTTCCCTCAAATTTTTCTAATCCTCTGTAGCGAACCATCCAAAAAAACTCCGCAATATCCTGCAGAGTTATTGTCTAATCTATAATTTTCTATTTCTTCTTTCTCTTCTCGATGATACCTATGATATAGTCAATCGTATATTGAATCCATCATTAACTCCCTGACGTTCAAGTAGCATTTTCCTATCCCTTCATAAGAAATCTCGGCCTTGTGGCTAGTGATTTTCGGTTTTGATCGACTTTTTCGTAGATGTGTTCTGAGCGGTTGGTATCGTGTCTGTATACTGAGGGAGTTGTCAGTTATCATGGATCTCTCTGCTATCTATAGGTTGACATTTTCTTATAAATATATCTTGCTTTTTTTGAGCATATACATATATATTGACTTACAATAAATAAAATATTCAACAAAAATCATGATGGTGCTCTTTAACAGATATATCATGTGGTTTTTTTTGAAAGCAAGAAAAAATAATCATATACAAATAAAAAAACAAAAAAGACACGAACCATGAAAGCAACCAGACTTGCAATGATGCTTGTCGCTCTCCTGATGGGCATAGTTACCTATGCCGGTCATGTAGACGTATCTCAAGCGAAACAAGCGGCAGCTAACTTCTGTCGCATCGAATCCTCCCATATGGCACTGGTCTATACCAGCGCTAACGCTACCACGGACCTGTTCTATGTCTTCGGACATCAAGGAGGTTTCGTGATGATCGCCGCCGATGATCGGATCGAACCGATCCTCGGATATTCAAATGAAGGCAGGCCCTTCATCGTACCCAAAGACAATGATACCACATTCGGTAACAATTTCTGGGGACTGATGACTACCTACAACAAGGTGATATCCCAGGTCATCCAGAATGATCTTCCGGGGACTGCTGATATCGCTCACAAATGGTCTGCACTCACCCAAGGCGACCATACTCCTAAATCCCCGACTGTCGTAGTGACACCGCTCTTAACGACGACCTGGGGCCAAGGATGGCCGTACAATTCCCTGTGTCCCGTGGATCCTTTCGGTCCTGGAGGACATGTATGGGTCGGATGTGCAGGCACCGCTATGGCACAGATCCTGAAGTTTTGGAATTATCCGTCGACAGGATTGGGCAGCTTCAGTTATCAATCAGGAAGCTACCCGACCACCAGCGCTAACTTCAACACTTCGTACAATTGGGTCAATATGCCCAATAGCACCACCACGGTAAATACCAACATCTCGACCATCATGTATCATACGGCCGTGAGCATTATGTCCTACTGGGGAGCTGGAGGAACCGCTGTTATGTATTCTTCAGATCAGGATCCTATGACACGCGCGTTCACCAATTACTTCAAGATGGCCAGCTCGAGCATACACTACATGAAGATGTCCGATTATTCAAGCACTCAGTGGGATAGTATCCTCCAGACTGAACTTGTCGCCGGACGCCCTATCTATTACCGGGGTGATGGCAGTTTCGGGCATGCGTGGGTATGCGACGGCGTAGACAACTCCACTATGTATCATTTCAACTTCGGTTGGGATGGTCAGTACAATGGGTACTATTCGCTGGGCAATATCAATCCCGGCGGCAATACCTTGACTAATAATCAGCATGCGATCATAGGCATCAAGCCCAATGACGGCAGTACGCTGATGACCCCTACCACCTGGTCCGGAACCATGACCTTCACGACCAATATCTTGGTCCCGGATTCGCTTACCCTCACTATCAACGCCGGCGCGGTCATCAAATTCTCGCCTGGGTGCGGACTCTCTGTCTTCGGGAAACTGCTGTGCAATGGCACTTCCAGTAATTATGTGAAACTGACTGCGTCAGACACGACCAATGGATGGAATGGGGTACGATTTGATAATAACTACAATGCACGGCTCGTGATGGCGAACAACGATACCAGCAAACTGGTCTATACCCAAGTAGAGTATAGCCACGATTGTGGCATCTCTTGCAGCGCTTATGGCAAGGTCCTTCTGAACCACTGCAAGATCAACAACAACCAAGGGATGTGGGGTGCTGGCGTCTCTGTATGGTATATGCCGATCCCGATCCATTACTGCGAGCTCTACAACAATCATGCATTAAGCCAAGGGGGAGGGATACTTGTCACTTCTACCGATACCTTGTCATCCATGATAGATCATAATGATTTCCATAACAATACTGCATATGGAGAGGGTGGGGGGTTCTATTTCATCAATGTACAGAACATAACCTTCTCATGGAATACTGCTCATCATAATTATGCGGCACATGGTGCCGGTGGAGCGATGATGAATGCGACGATGTCCCTCATCAATGATACCATCTGCAACAATACCACGCCTATACCTGGTGGACAAGGTGCATTACATGTAGAGAATTACTCTGGAAACATCATTGATTTGGTGATTGCCAACAATAATGCTTATGGAATCGTTTGTATGAATTCTTCTCCATTTATTATTAATACTACGGTAGTAAATAATAATTATGATTATGCGTGTGGTATGGTTTTTGGTGCAAACTCAAATGCACATGTCAAAAACTGTGTCATCTATGGAAATATTGCTAATAACACTAGTTGGGGAACACAAATTTCACTTTGGGATAATAATTGTGATCCATTTTTTGATCACTGTGATATCCAAGGTGGATTAGCAAGTATGGGGGGTCCTGGAGCTGGAAGTAATTATACCACCAGCAACTATACGAACAATATCGATCTCCTGCCCCAATTCGTGGCTCCTTCTGCTGGTGCTGGTGCCGGATATAATGGACTGCTTGCCAACTGGCAACTACAATCCTCTTCTCCGTGCGTCAATGCCGGCGATACTACGGGCATCAGTACACTGCTGCCTACCGTGGATTTAGCTGGCAACCCCAGGATCAATGGTCCTATCGATATGGGCGCCTATGAATACGGATGTACGGTTATGCCGGTCTCCGTGTCTATCGTAGCTTCATCCAATCCTGTCTGTGCTGGTACATCCGTCACGTTCACCGCTACTCCTATCAATGGTGGGACTTCTCCTTCCTATCAATGGAAGGTCAATGGGACTAACGTCGGCACTAATGCATCGACCTATTCCTATGTCCCCGCCAATACCGATCTGGTGAGCTGTGTCTTGACCTCTTCACTCTCATGCACTTCAGGCAACCCTGCTACCTCCAACACTATCTCGATGGCGGTCACTACTCCGCTTCCTGTCAGTGTCTCTATCGTAGCTTCATCCAATCCTGTATGCGCGGGCACTTCTGTGACCTTCACCGCTACACCGGTCAATGGCGGTTCCGCTCCTTCCTATCAATGGAAGGTCAACGGAACCAACGTAGGCACCAATTCGCCTACGTACTCCTATGTGCCTGCTAACAACGATGTTGTTACCTGCGTGCTCACGTCAAACGCTACCTGCACTTCAGGCAATCCTGCTACTAGCAACGCTATCACCATGACCGTCTCAACATCTCTGCCGGTCTCCGTCACTATCGTTGCTGATCAGAATCCTGTTTGTGCGGGCACTTCTGTGACCTTCACTGCTACGCCGGTCAATGGCGGTTCTGCTCCTTCCTATCAGTGGAAGAACAATGGAACCAACGTAGGTACCAATTCGCCTACGTACTCCTATGTACCTGCTAACAACGATGTTGTTACCTGTGTGCTCACGTCCAATGCTACCTGCACCTCAGGCAATCCTGCTACTAGCAACGCTATCACCATGACCGTTTCGACATCTCTGCCGGTCTCCGTCACTATCGTTGCTGATCAGAATCCTGTTTGTGCGG
>CAYSER010000014.1:20028-23677 GCA_964430205.1 uncultured Candidatus Peribacteria bacterium
CCAATTCGCCTACGTACTCCTATGTACCTGCTAACAACGATGTTGTTACCTGTGTACTCACATCTAATGCTACCTGCGCTTCAGGCAATCCTGCTACTAGCAACGCTATCACCATGACCGTCGATGATGTGCCTGGCATTCCCACGGTACCCATCGGTCCGGATACGGTGCAAAGCGATAGTACGCCGACTACGGCGTATACGACAACCGCTTCCGCAGGAGCCGTTTCCTATGTATGGGAACTTACGCCGGCAAGTGCGGGTACGATCATGGGAACTGATATACTCGGAACCGTGACCTGGAATCCTCTTTATCTGGGGACCGCAGCGATTGCCGTCAAAGCCGTGAATGGATGCGGAGAATCATCCTGGTCTGCAGAGAAACATACGTTTGTGGACAACACCACAGGCATCCAGATGTATGAAACACTACCTATCGAGCTCTATCCCAATCCCAATGATGGGATGTTCTCTATCAGGTCATCCGAGCCTATTTCGAGGGTTATGATCTTCGAATCGTTAGGGAAACCTATCGCCAGCATCGAAAGGCCTGATACGCTTTTCATCTACGACTATCGTCATCTGCCGGACGGTGTGTATTTCGTGCACATCATCGGCATGACCAGGGATGTGGTCAAAAAGATCATCATCACGAAATAATCTTCCTATTTACCCTCCGGCGTATTGTCCGGAGGGTTTTTTCATTTTCTCATTCGCGTGCATTTTCTCCGATGTCTCCCCAAAAAAAATAGCGGAACAGAAAAGCCCTGCCTCATGGGCAGAGCGATCCTGGTTTTGACAGACTTTTGTGTGTACGCTATTTTATTTTATTTTTTATTTGTCTACGTAAGATGATGAAAAGGGATCCAAGCAGTATCGCGAGTAGTAGTCATGATCATCGTGTCCATACGAAAAGGATATGTCTGATGGTTTTTGTTCATTCTTTATAGATACCTGAAGCTTTGATCGGATTGTCGATATTGAAATTCAGTTGAGGCGTATAGGTGATTATGTTCTTGAGCAGGAAGAGTCATCCATAGCCCGGCAAGAGGAACCCTTTTGAGGTGAAGAGCGATCAGCTCTGCGCAGGCACGCTGCCCGCCAACGAGATATCATGGCTGAATCACAGGATATTGGATACCCTGCCCGTGATCGCTACCTGCTCGTCGACATTTCCGTAGTTATGGATTCCCAGAGTGATCACATATTCATCGCCGACTTTCGTGAGCGTCGGCCTCTTGCTGATCGAGAGCCCTTGGATGGCTTTGGTGTCCGATACCATCACATCCACGAATCTCACTGCGCGAACGCGGACGCTGAACATTCCTCCATTATTCATATCTGCTCCTACTTTATAGTACGCTATGCATCCATGGCTCAGTCCGCTGAACCCGATCGGATACGTTATCGCATATGTTTTTTTGACGGTCTGCTGAGCCGGGATCGTAATTTCGCCTGTATAGGGCAACATGAAGTTACCGAACTGCACCTTGGGCCTATCTGAAGCGTTGCATCATCTCTCCTGATAGGTGTCTGCCGTGATAGCGCTATCCAGGAATTCTATGTTGAGGGTGATCGGCACCTTGGTCGGATTCGTGAACTCCATGCAGATGGAGGTATTCTTACCTGCTTTGGTGATCAGATCCAACTCTCCGGTCGTATTGCCGTCATTGCAGAATCTGGTCTCTACATCCCCTACCGATGGAGTCTGAGCGATCGCTCCTGATCGCACCGTTCCTAGGATTGCTCCTAGCGCTATACATGCTGATATCTTCCGTCGTTTCATCGTGTCTTTTTCTTATGGGAATGGGATAAAATAGCTCTGCTATTGCAGGATCATATCGAAGTTGATGATGCCGCTATAGGTATCTGGAGCCTGGAACGCTGGGATATTGACCTTGATTCTCGGCAGGTTACCGTAGGTTCCCGTAGGACAGCTGTATGGGCTGCTTGATGCCGACCTTACGATATAGTTCACGACGCCGCTCATCACCACATAATCCGGTACTCCTCCGCTCATATAGGTTCCCGTGTTGATCGTGACGGTGCCTGTCAGAGGCATTCCGCTGATTCGAGTCACCCCCCCTGTTCCGTAGAAGAAGAGATTGTTCCGGGTTATCGCATTGTTCGGATTATTTTTTCCGCTCAGCATCAGCGGCATCTGGATTGTCGTACGCCGTCAAGTGGTTCCTCTGTTATCCTGTATCCGGAAGTGTCCGGTGAACTGTCATGAAAGCACTTGTGCACTGGTACTCGAAACCACCGATCACAGATTGATTCACCGAGTATTTCATCGGGTATTCGATGGTATGCTTATGCCATAGACCCTGCCGGTCGCATATGCATTATCGAGCAGGTCTGTCGCGCTTCCGGTATAATTATAGGTATCGTCGACCATACACATCCTTACGTCCGTGAACAATCGCTGTCCGGTAGAGAACTTATTGAGATTGGACCTATAGAGCAGATCGATTTCTCAGGTAGAGAGTACACGGTTATACATACGGAATTCATCGACAGCCGTTCAAGAAAGCGTTTGTGATATCCTAAGATGCTGATCGCTATTGGATAATACAAGATTATTCAAAGAGACCGTATTCCCTACTTGGACTCCGTTGATGAACATTTTGGCTTGATTGGATCAGACAGTGAGTACTAGGTTATACCATATTCCTGTCGTAAACGTATAATGTATCGATGATAGATTATTTCAACCGCCATTATATCATCATGCCGAATTACCGAAACATGTATAACTGAAACTATTTCAGTTGCTCCTATTATCATAGCTAAACCAGAATCATGAATTCGGCGTACTACTATCACAATTTCATTTTCTAGCTATAGTCTGTAATTTTCAACTACTACCGGCATAATCCAGATAATCGAACTTTATCCGGGAACTAATGGTCATTGATCAGCTCATATCTAGAGTAGGTGAATTACCGGCATCTATGTTTTTGCTAGTGGAATCGAAATACACCGCTCAATCATACTTACCATTTCCTGTCAATATCGATCATCATGCTATCGTTCATGTGCTATTGTATCGCGAGAGATCCTTTACCGTAGTTGCATTCTCTCACAATGCCGACACATTATCGAAGTTGTACATCAAGACCAATCCGCTATCATACACGGAATACGGGATTCCCTCGAAGGTATAGATAAATTGATCCAATCCGACGCCCATCTCGGTGATCTGCAACTGTCCGGTGAAGCCATTCGTGCTGCCGGTCGAGCCGTTCGCCGGTGTCGATCAGGTGAAGACGATCATCGGCGCGGTGCCGTCATAGAGATAGGTCGTAGCCGTCCCTGTCGCCATATTGGTCGCTACGTCACGGACACGGAAGTTGATCGTGATATCTGAGGTATAATTCAGTCCGGTCTTGAGACAATATCCTGCCGTAGGGGTGCCTGAATATACCGCTGATGCCCATGATGATCATGTCGTGTATTCGCATGTAGCTCATGAGATGCCTACGGTATCGTTGACCGGCGCCCAGATATCCGCTTTCCCGTTGTAGTAGAGCGTAGCGCCGTTCGCTCAGGTGGTGCCGCTATAGATGACCGCAACTCCCACCTGCGGAGGTGTGGTATCCACGATGATATCATCGCTGAAGTCTGATCACGTGTTCCATAGCTTATCC
>CAYSER010000015.1:0-22689 GCA_964430205.1 uncultured Candidatus Peribacteria bacterium
GAATTTCGATAAGATTGCTGCTAGAACCTGTGATTGACACATCGTAAGCCCTCCTATCGCTTCTGCGAGAGAATCATACGTCACTTCTGTGACATCCTTGGGTTGGATGTTCTGCTTTTTCGCTTCGATTACCCGGAGCTCCAGCTCCAAGTACTTATTTGCATCTTTTTGCGTTGCGAACGATGCTGCTGCTTTCAGGAGTTCGTCCAATTTGTATTTGTTCATGTTTCTTTTGTTCATGACCCTTGTATTTGTTTTATTTTTTATATACATATATAATCAAATGTCAACACATGATAGATATTATTTTGTTTGTCAACCGTAAATAGTAGCGATATACGCCATTTTTTTGCTTGCAGACTTACCTTCGGATATACTTGATTACGATAGATCAGACAGAATAGACCGGATGGATGGAATATGGGAACTCATCCCTCTTCATTCCGTCTCTATCGGTTTCATTCCAACAATGCAGCATTTTAGCAATTCAACAGCACGTATGAACATCATCACCAATGTCGTCTATGATACGGATTATAGTGCATTTGTCTCTGATGGAGGATATCCGCTCTTCCAAGCTCCTGCATCAACCGCCAAGCTATGATTTTTCGATAGGATATTTTCTTCCCTCTTTCCAAGCCTTTACCCGGGCCAAGGAGCCAAAGCGACAGCAAGCGGGAAGCAGAAAGAGCCGCTCCCCGAGAATATCGCTATCAAGGATAAGGAATTGAGGGATCAGGTGAAATATATCCTTGAGCTTCCTGAGGACAAATACAATGACAAACTGCTTACCAGCAAACTCAGGCAATATATCTCAGAGACCGAAAAGGAATATACGACCGTCATCAACGATTATAAGACGCATATCGCTCCTTCCTACCGGGAATTCCGTCCTACCCATTTCAACGTTTCCTGACTCTTCTGAAAAACGTATTATGCGCAAAGCTATCCTTCATACATCGATGCGCTTTGGACCAGGGATATCTTCGGATTCCATGCTAAACGGGATATGAGCCGATTCATCTTCCCCGAAGACGATGCTGCTATCCAAACGATGCTCAAGAACAGAGCGACCCAGTTGAAAGCTGAGGTCAAGGATGCTATGCAGAAAGGCATAACACTCGATATGGAGATAGAACAGCAGTATAGGGATGTAGAGATGATCAGGGAAAAACTCACGACTCGCGAAGAGAGATATTTCGAGAATTCATTCTATATCAACGTCTATGATGACGATGAAGAGAAGCTCAAAGAGACCGGCAAAAAGATCGAGCAGAAAATCTCATGATACGGTATGAGGATCAAAGGAGCCATCCAAAGGATGGATGAAGGATTCGCTTCATGACTTCCACTCTGCACTGATGAACTCGCGATCAGCAGAAGTGCGGTCACTTCATCTTTGGCAGGGAGTTTCCCTTTCATCTCAAATGATATGGTAAACGATACCGGAATCCTCTATGGCGTCAATATGCATACTTGATGACTTGTCATCTTCGACAGATACAACCAGAAGCTGCCGAACATGAATGGTGTCATACTTGCTACTTCTGGAGCCGGAAAATCATTCACCGTCAAGCTCGAAGTGCTGAGATACCTCATCAACGGCATCGATGTCATCATCATCGATCCAGAGAATGAATACAAATCGCTCTGCCAGAGAGTAGGCGGCACCTATGTAAACATCGCCACCAATTCTCAGCAGTATCTCAATCCGTTCGACATCCCGCCTAAACTCGAAGATGTGGAATACGGGAAATGAGATCTCCTAAGAAGCCAGATCATGAGTCTTATCGGCATGATCCAGATCCTCATCTGAGGATGCACGCCGGAAGAGGAAGCATTGCTAGATAAGGCGCTGCAGAATACCTATTCCTTGAAATGATTCTCGCTCGACGCAGAGACCTATGAAGGTAAACAGCCACCGATCATGGGCGATCTCATGAACGTACTCGAAGGGATGGAATGAGGTGATAGATTGGCATTAAGACTCAGTAAATATGTCACAGGAACCTTCGGGAAAGTATTCAACAACTATACCAATATCGATATCAACAATAGGCTCACCGTCATCAGCATCAGAGATCTAGAAGACGCGCTCAAGACACCTGCGATGTTCAACGTCCTTAATCGGATCCGGACAAAAGTCAGATCGCATAAGAAGAAAAGGATGCTTGCCTGTGATGAAGCGTGGATCATGTTCCAGAATGAAACATCAGCTGAATTCCTTTTTGGACTCACCAAGAGAGCAAGGAAATACGGACTGGGGCTCACCGTCATCTCACAAGATATCGAAGATTTCGTAAAGAGCAAATACGGCAAACCGGTTATATCCAACTGTGCATTACAGATATTGCTGAAACAATCCACCACCTCGATCAGGGTATTGAACGAACTGCTCGGGCTTTCCGAAGCGGAACAAAGAAGGCTCGTTTCCGCAGGCATAGGAGAATGACTGATCTTCGCCGGAAATCAGCATGTAGGCGTCAAGATACTCGCCTCCCCTGAAGAGAAAGCCTTCATCACCACTGATGTGCTCTAAAATATTAAGAACACATACCAGCATCATTACCTTTTAATCATTAATCATTCATCCGTTTCCTATGGTAGAAGACATGAAAACAGCAGACACCAATACCAAGACTCAGCTTTCGCTTGCAGCAGCGCTGTTTTTTTCTCCATTGGTACAGAATATCCTCAAGAAATGAAGATGGGATCTTACTGACAAGGACAAGGAATTCGTACGCTGATACATCAGATTCTGATATGTGACCTTGCTTTTCTGAATCCTTACTATCACCTTCGGCGTCCTCGATTATTTCTTCTCATTGAAGATCCTAAGCGTTGTCTATACGGTCAGCATCTTTATCCTGCTCTTCTTGCTGCTCATCGGCATCGTCAGCATACTCTCGGACATAAGCCTGGTGAGATGAAGGGACATCCAGATCAAGACCTATACCATCGAAGGCAACAAAAGCGATATCATCTTCAAATACCTGCCGCTGTACGATATCTATCTCCGATATCAATCCCATAGTTTCGATAAGCCGAATCGACGGATAAAGGAATCTATCGTCCTTTGGACGCTCTTTTCTCTCGTATGCATCACTGGCAGCATCTTCCTCTCGAGCATCCTTCTCATCATCATCATTTTCAGAGTTGCATCTTTGCTGTCTGATATCGACTTTCTCAATATGGACATCAAGCAACGTATCAATAAGCTCTTCCTCAAGAATCCTGAAGAAATATTCTGATATATCTCCGGATTCGTGAGTTATCTAGGAAAATCCTTGGTACATACCGCCATCAAGATACAACCGTATTCCCTCGAAGGAGAGATTAGGAGAGAAAAAGAGGTCTATAGCCGTATCATCAGTTTGAAAGAGCATAAGATGATCATCGTAGAATATGTGCTCTGAGTGCTGTTGGTCTCTACAGCTATTTACCTCCTTCATCCCGACTTCAGCATATGGACGTATTACGTCTGATTATGACTACTCCTAGCAAGATATGCCACCATGGCGATCCATATTGGGCACCTTCCTCACCTCCCTATAGCCAGGGAACTCCTGCTCTTGATAATAACGCTCATACATAGCATCACAAAAAGACCTCTTTTACACCATCCTTAACATGATGACGTATAAGTATAGTTTATGCAGCAGATTGACAAAAATCATCACGTCTTCCATGACCATCCTTTTTGCGTTTGTCGCGTTCGCTCATGGACAGAACTGCACCTTGCTTCCATGACGAAGTCCTTCTGTGCTCATGGACGGTCAGTCGAGAACATGATATGAAATCCCTGAAGCTACCTATACTCAGAGCTGTAGTTGATCTGTAGGAACAATCACCTGCGTAAGCTGATCCGTTGCAAATGGAAATATCTACAAGTATTCTTCATGCCTCCCGCATACCCGAGCCAACTGCACCACGCCTACATGAGCGAACCATCTGGAATATAGAATCCTCTATAAAGCCTCTCAATCTACCTATACCCAATCATGTCAACAACTGAGCCAAAGCCTGCAATGCTTGAATGGTTCCTTCACCTGATGAATCACGCCGAATTTGTATAGCTATGCGTCATGCGTAGATAAGAACCGGGCACAATGCGTCGATATCCGGACCAATACCTATAGGGATCATGGCGAAAGTATAGGGTGATATGCTGCCACATCTCCTGGCCAAGGACAGACCTGCACCACCCTCCATAAGACCCTTACCTGTACCGATGGGACGCGGTCATGAAACGGAACTCAATGACAGGCGGGACTGTTCAGGGAATGCACTAATCCTTCTTCATTTTCGTGATGCATCAATGTACGGACCAACACTCTCGTGTCGCACAATGGATCAATCTCTGCCTATTCCTATCCTTCAGGCATCTGCACAGGTCTGCTAAGACAGCTCACCTGCACCAATGGACTACGAAGCGGAGGGAATCAGGCATCGCTCTATTCCTGATGTTCCGATGTAAATACCCAACCTTGTCCTAATATCTTAACGAATTCCGGAACGCTCCCTCATGGAAGCTTCATCACCATGTATACCCAGAAGTACGCTTTTGAGATCAATAATGATTATTGTACCGATTATGCTAGGAGCCTCAACTGCACCAATGGCGTGCGATCTTGATTCCTTTCTACGCTCTTCACCTGATGCCAGAACGTGCTTTCCTGATCATGCCTGGATACTTCGACCAATATCTATACGCCACATCTGCAATCCATCAAGAAATATACCATTTCACATGCCACTTCAACGACATCTTGCGATGAGTCTTATATCCAATTCACCTGCGTCAATGGCTCATGGTCCTGAGGCAATCCAAGCAATTATCCATATGCCACCTGCTGAGGGTGTAAGCTTCCAACTGCGCGATGAATAGCAGTAAATGAATGATGGCAAGGATATGGATATTCCGTCACTAGCGCGGTCTTCCCCAAGACTTGCAACGACTATTCTACGTTGCTGTCCTGCAGCGGATGAATCCTCAACGGCAACCGACAGACCTATAAATATCCTGCTACTCAATGCCAAAATAGCGGCATGCTCGTCTCCGGGGTAGATATTGCTATCAACAATTCGCCAGGGTTGGCTGGACAAGAGAACATCAGCGGTGCCTTGATCGCCCAATCATCCAATCCTTCCATCACTCTTCTCATCCAGAACAGATGAGACACCCTCGTCAACAAACCAATCACCAGTTCATGATTCATCACGTGCAAGCGAAAAGAGCAGAATATCAAGGTATACACTTCCAGGCCGGTCAGCTCATTCGTAATCAACCCAGGTTCGAAGCTAGGACTCGACGTGATGATCTCCAGCATCTTCACCCAATCATTGTGACAGAAAACCATTGAATGCACTGTTGATACAAGCATGATTGGCGGAGATGTCGTGAACAGCAACAACACCCGATCAGGTACCTTTGAGATCGTAAAAGCTGATAGATTCGATCTCGCCATGAGCAAAAGCATCGAATCGATACGTCAGAATCTTGAAGCCCCTGAAGGCGCAACAGGGACACAGGGCGTCCAGAATCTCCTCTACAACAAGATCATGAACGTTCTCGTGCCGTTAATCATCATCATCGGCATTCTTTCTGCCATTATCGGGTTCTACAAGATCATGTTTTCCAGCGATGATAAAGCGACCAGCGACGGCACCAGATACATCATCTTCGGCGTCCTCGGCATCATCGTCATCATGAGTGCAAAATTCATAGGACAGAATATGTTCGACATCCTTACGCCGGCTAGCGGAGAGATCCAAGGATCCAACATAGCGAGCGGATTATATGACAAGATCATCTATCCATTCATCAAGTTCGCTATCTATCTGGTTCTCGGTGCAATGTTCATCATCTTGGTATCACGCGTCATCACCTTCCTTTTCTGAAGTGATAGCGATGCTCAGAAGAAAGCTGGCACGTTGATATGACGGAATGTCATAGCTATGCTCATCATCATCTGAGCGAAACAGATCGTAGAAGCCATCTATGGCAAACAAGCGCAAGTCATCCAGGACATCACTAATCTCTGAGAAGTAGGATCGTGAATCCTCGCAGATAGGAATATCCCAATCCTTTATCAGGTCATCAATTACGCATTGGGTATGGCATCGCTCGTCATCCTCGTCATCATCATCATCCAGACCATCAAACTCCTGATGAAACCAGATGATCCAGCACAGATAAAAAGCATCAAGAATAGCCTGCTCTATATGCTCATAGGGATCTTCATCCTCGGTACAGGATATCTTATCGTCAATTTCGCCATCATAAACTAAAGGTGGAAAAATGGAAACGTGCAAAAGTGGAAATATACAATAAGACAAATATTTCGATTCTTCCACCCTTCAACGCTTCAATCTTTCAATCAATCGGTCGTCTTGTCGTTTCGATTGCATTCTGGAGGCAGATATATATAGTAGGACCAGATTTATTTTTTGTAATAGAAAAAAATGCGTACGCTTTTGATCATCATCCTTATCGTAACATGAATAGTATTTATAGCATCAGTCCTACTCATGTCTCCTAAGTGATGACTCGGATTGGGAATCGGCTGAATGTCCTGAGCAAACGAATACGGAAGCAAGAAGACCCTTGAGACCAAATTGAAGAAAGTAGCCCTCGTTTCCGGTATCCTCTTCGTCGTCGTTTCGCTTATTTTACCGTATACCAAGTAAGCGATGATCACCTCCAAGATGAAACTCATCAGGGATATACTCAGATATGTTTTTTTCTTATCACTCTTCCTACGGATATTGATCAGTATCTACATCTGATATCAATATGTCCGAAAGTCCTCTTCACAGGTCAGCCACAAGTGAGGCACGTTCGTAGAAGGTATCTTCGGTAATACCTCATATCTTCCGTATCTCCGCAACGATACCCAAAGCAACTTCTATCAATGACTGTTGTTCAATGCCTGTCTCAAGGCAACGAATGATAAGGATTGATCACATTATACGCCAGATCTGTGTACGGTAACCTCGGAAGATAATCAGAACTATATAGTGACCCTCAATAAGGGATTTATCCGGTCTGATGGTACTCCGCTCTCCATGGAAGATGTCTTTTTTACGTATAGCGAGATTCTCCGCTACAATAGGCGAGAGATCCCATCTCTGAACCAATATACAGATATCAAGGTGACCAAGGATGCGAACAATACCCTCAAAGTCACCTTCCCGAGTGCATCATCCGACAATAAGATCTTCTTCACCAACTTCATACTCCCTCAGCACATACTGATAAACTCGGATCTCCATGATTATACTTCGATGTTCGCATTCAAACCCGTATATACGAACTGTTCCAATCTTGTTTCGCAATCCAATGACGAATACAGCCTTGTCTTCAACCTTGTGAATTGCAACCAGACCAATCTCAACTTCTATCAGGTGAAGAACATGATATCGTTCGAGAGTTTCAAGACATCATTGCTCAATGGAGGCGGTTCCATAATAGATGCTTATATAGGCCATGAGACCCTCCCCGGATACGAGCCGAAAACGATTGTAACCAATCAGCTTATCTCGATCTTCTTCAATACCCACTCCGATAAGCTCAGTGTCAGATGAAGAAGAGTGCTCTGATGATTACTCAAGCATAACTTCTATAGCAGTGGATTCGAACAATATTTCAAGAAGAATGATGACGGACTTTTCGATGTCTTCCAGTCTACCGGTCTTGACGTCAAGAATCTTCTCAACCGTGACTATAGCAGCAATATGATCACCAAACAAGATCTCTTGGATAGCGAGATACAATCATTACCAAAGTCGATAGCACTCCATGGCGAAAACCAGAAACTTGTATACTTCATAGAGACCTGAGCATCGATCTCAACGGAATTTTCCTTCGATAAATGATACGATAAGATCACTATGGAATACAAAGGGAAATCATACACGCCCAAGCATTTCGTCAAGTGAGGGAAATCATGACGATATATCTTCGGGACTACAGAGAAGACTTTCGGCACCTGACTCAACAAATACAGTATCTACGGATACAGCAAGAATAAGAAAACATTGATCGCTTCGATCGATATCTACAACGTTTTGACAGAGTATACCCCAGGAGAGAATGCATGAGCAGAACCCGTCAAATTTACGGTCATCTATTACAGTGACTATATCAATGACTTCGTCATTCAAAGGATGCGAGATATCTTCCAAACTGCAGGCATCACTGGGAATTTTGTCTTCGAAAAGGTTACGACCCCACAAGAACTGCAGTGAAGGCTTATCGTAGGAGATTATGACCTTCTGATCAATACCGTGGATATGTGACTCAAGAAAGATCTCACAAAACTCTTCAGTACAGATAAGTCTGAGATAAATCCTTCACAATACCAGAGCCAGAAGCTCACGACGCTGCTGAAACAATACCAAGCGGCAGATGATAAGGACAAGAGAAAAGCGCTTACGGAAATCAATACCATCTACTCAAAAGATATGCCATTCGTCATCCTCGGCAAGGAATACCTCACCATCAACTTCAAACCGGCGATCATAGAGAAGCTCTTCAGCACATGATCTGTAATAGACATGGATGAATACAACCGGAGAGACGCTATCTACAAGAATCTCAAGCTCGTAAACAACGTCCATATCGACGGCAAGAAGATACGGAATATCGATAACTTCTGAAGCTTCCTGACGAATGCAATCAAATAAACAATTTAGAATTTAAAATTTAGAATTTAAAATTTAAAAACATCCATCTTTACTCATTCATCATTGATTAAAGCTTATGTGAATCTTTGAGATCATACAATTGGCCATCATCTTGGCGGTATCGATAGGCATGCATGAATACGCGCATGCATATGTCTCTTATCGTCTCGGTGATCCTACTCCTAAACTCCAAGGAAGACTGACGCCAAATCCGATCAAGCATATCGATCCCATATGATTCCTCATGGTCTTCCTAGCACATTTCTGACGAGGGAAACCCGTACAGATCAACCCACTCTACTATAAGAATCCTCGCAAAGGAGAGCTCATGGTAGCACTTGCCGGACCGACTACCAATCTGATCCTTGCTATCGTAGGTATCCTCGTGATGGTGATCTATGTTAAGATCCTATGAGGCACTCCGAATGATATATTCCTCAACACTAACGATCTTATGATCAATTTTCGGATAAGCTTTTCCTATCTCAATATAGCACTCGCCGTCTTTAACCTCATCCCTATCGCACCATTGGACGGGTATAGGCTAATCAAGATACGGCGGCATAAAGGAGCTGAACGGATGGAAAGAAATTCCCGTTTCGGGATTATCTTCGTCATCATGTTGGTCTATATCGCCAGCCCTATTTTCGTACAGGTAAGCACGTTCATCTTCAATATCCTCTTCACCATCATAGGACAGGTTTTCTATTAGCGGATATAATGTTTTTTTGTAAGGAACGGTTTGAAACCATTGCCTACTCATTCATTTTATTCGTTGCCATATATGAAAATGCTAGAGAAGTTAGCAAACATAGAGAAGAGATATCTTAATCTCAGAGAACAGTCCATGGATCCTGATACTATCTCCGATCAAAAAAAATCTATCCAGATCAGCAAGGAGATCTCATCGCTCCAAGACCTCTACGACCTCATCCAAGACTATAGGAAGACTGAGGCACAGGTCAGCTGAGCCAAAGACATCATCGACCACGAGACCGATCCTGAGATGCTCGAGATGGCGAAAGAAGAACTGAAATCAGGAGAACAACAACTGGATATTATCGATCAAAAAATCAAGATTGAATTGCTTCCTAAGGATCCTAACGATGAAAAGAATATCTTCCTCGAGATCAGGCCTGCAGCAGGTGGTGATGAAGCGTGACTTTTTGCGGCAGAACTCCTCAAGATGTATCTAGGATACGCAACCAAGAAATGATGGAAAACGGAGATCGTCGAAGAACAGTTGTCCGATATCGGTGGTGTCAAGTTCGTTATGGTAAAGATCAGCTGAAACAAGGTCTATTCCATCATGAAATTCGAAAGCTGAGTCCATAGGGTCCAAAGGATCCCTGCGACCGAATCGCAAGGAAGGGTTCATACCTCGACCGTAACCGTAGCTATCATGCCGGAAGCTGAAGATTTAGATTTCCAGATCGATCCCAAAGATGTAGAGATGGATACCTATGCAGCATCGAGCAGCTGAGGACAGAATGCCAACAAGAACCAGACCGGCGTCAGATTGCGTCATATCCCGAGTGGACTCATCGTCAACATCTGAGACAGCAAATCACAGCTCCAGAACAAAGATAAGGCGTGGTCCGTCCTCAAAGCTAGGCTCTATCAGATCGAATTGGATAAGAAGAACGCTGAGACCAAATCGCTCAGAGGCGATCAGATCGGAAACGGAGATAGGTCAGAAAAGATCAGGACATACAATTATCCACAGGATAGGATCACCGATCATCGCATCCACCAATCATGGTCCAATCTCCCCGTCTTCATGACCTGAGAGATTGATGATATGATCAATGCACTGGTGCTCGAGAATCAGACGAGACTTTTGGAAGAGAGCATGAAATAAATTGAGAATTGAAAATTGAAAATTGAAAATTGAGCATTGAAAAGTTCATAAAGAATATTCAGCTTCAAGCTTTGTCTTTTAGCTTTCCACTACTCCCATGAAAAAGTACCCATTGATCACCATCATCGCTATCGTCATCCTAGCGAGCTGTTATTGCCTCTTCGGTAAGCGTTTTTTTTCTGTCTCCGCTATCCCTGCGGACCGATTGACCTATGAGTCAAACGGATTCTCATTCCATTATCCTGCATCGTTCGGCGGGAATGTCCGGAGAGCGGTCGAACGGCCACCAAAGGTCACTGCCGTACCCAAAGACCAGGATGCACAATCCATCGGCTGCCCCAAGCTCATCAGCAGCGAGATTACGGAGTCATGAATGGGTTCATATAACTGACTGAAATATACCTTCGCGTTCAGCGAAGATCTCTGAGCAGGACAACGCTATTCTACCTTCTGCTATATCTTCTCATGAACCACAGCGAATTATGCCCTGGATTTTGAGATCCATTCGCATATCTGATGCGGCAAGGGGCAATGCTGAGCTTACTGCGAGACGCCTTATGAACAGGAATGCAAGGATTTCGATATGGAGAAGCAGGTACTAACGACCATCGAAAAGATTATCTCAACCATAAAATCAAATCAGTAAAGACGCATTTATCATAAATCATTTGCAAAGCGAAAATATATCTCTAGCTTATTAGTATAATACTAGACTAAAAAAAAACCCTTCATTGTCGAAGACTACCAGGTCATGGTAGCAGGAAGTAGGTGTTTTGTTTAGTCTTTTTTTATTTTTTCGGGAAATGATCATGAAACTGATTTTCGTCACGGGCGGCGTCATCTCCGGCCTGGGGAAGGGCATCACTGCCGCATCCATAGGGAAGCTGCTCAAAGCTTGCTGATACCAGGTCAATATCATGAAGATGGATCCCTATCTGCAGATCGATGCGTGAACAATGTCACCCTTCGAACATGGGGAGACATTCGTCACGACAGATGGATTCGAAACCGATTTGGATCTCGGTCATTACGAGAGATTCATCGATCAGTACATGACGAGCAAGAGTAGCGTTACTTCCTGACAGATCTATCTTTCTGTGATAGAAAAGGAGAGAAGGTGAGATTTCCTGGGCAAGACGGTACAAGTCATCCCACATATCACTAACGAGATCAAAGAAAGGATCACTTCTTTCGCACAGGGCCATGATGTAACTATCGTGGAGATATGAGGCACTGTCTGAGATATCGAATGATTGCATTTCATAGAGGCTATCAGGCAGCTTCGCCAGGAGCTTAGCAGGGAGAATGTCATGATCGTGCATGTAGTGCCTATGATCACTGTCTCCACTTCGGGGGAGATGAAATCTAAGGCTATCCAGCATTCCGTCATCAAGCTTAGAGAGCTCTGACTCCATCCGAGCATCCTTGCTTGCAGGACACCTCGTCCACTGGAAGACGGTCTCAAAGAGAAACTCTCCATGTTTACTGATATAGCTACCGATCACATCATCGAGATCGTCGATCAGCCATCGATCTATCAAGTTCCTCTCGCCCTGAAGGAACAGCATATCCATACCTTGATCCAGAACAGGCTGTTCGGTGAATCAAGGGAACCGGATATCACCTATCGGGAATGATTGGTCGATAAAGTCATGCATCCTCAAAGAACGATCCATATCGCTCTCGCAGGCAAATACACCCATCTCACTGACAGCTACATCAGCGTCATCGAAGCATTGAAACACGCTGCTATCCATTTTGGCTGTGCCGTCGACGTACATCTCCTCGATATGGAATCCTACGAATGAACGGATCGAGAAAGCAAATTTTCATCATATATCAAGGAACATGATATCGCAGGCGTCGTCGTACCTGGAGGTTTCGGTTCAAGAGGCATCGAAGGAAAGATCCATATCGCCGATTATTGTAGGAGAAATAGCCTTCCTTACCTCTGACTCTGCCTAGGCCTCCAGATCGCTGTCATCTCTTTTGCAAGGCATGTGTGCTGAATCCCCGCTGCCAATTCTACCGAATTCGATGAAATGACCACCGATCCTGTAATTGCTATCATGGAAGACCAGAAACACATCGATAGGAAATGATGAACGATGCGTCTATGACTCTATGAAGCATGTTTACAGCCAGGAAGTAGGATCAGCCAACTCTACGGCAAGGATCGCATCGAAGAAAGACATCGCCATAGATACGAAGTCAATCCAGTCTATCATACCATCCTTCAAGACCATGGGATGCTCCTGAGCTGAATGTCTCCTGATGGCAAGCTCGTAGAATATATAGAACTCCCTGATCATCCGTATTACGCCGCTACCCAATCCCATCCGGAATTCAATTCTAGATTGGATAAGCCTCATCCTCTCTTTCTCTGATTGCTCCAAGCGTGCCTATAAAAAAAACGGATGGATATCTCCATCCGCTCATGAGGGAAAAAGTCCATGAAAAAAAGCTCCGCATTTCTGCGAAGCCTTTTTTTTATATGAGTTGTGGGATTTCGTACTCCGTAATGGTAGCCTATTCAGCATCCATAGCCTTGATCTTGCCTGATCTCTCTTCGATGATCTTCTTGGCAACATTTTCAGGGACTCTTTCATATGATGCGAAGTGCATAGATGATTGCGCTCTTCCTTGGGTATTTGATCTCAGATCAGTCGTATATCCGAACATCTCTGCCAAAGGAACTTTTGCCTTGATAACGGCTGCATTTCCTCTCTTGTCCTGACCTTGGATCATTCCTCTTCTAGATGAAAGATCTCCCATCACGTCTCCGACATAGTCTTCAGGCGTAACCACTTCTACATCCATCACTGGTTCGAGAAGCACTGGGTTTGCTTTCATGAAGGCATCTTTGAACGCCCTATAGGTAGCGATCTTGAACGCGATTTCTGAGGAATCCACATCATGATAGGATCCGTCATAGGGAACAACTCTTACGTTGATGATAGGGAATCCAGCCAACACTCCTTGTGCAACTGTTTCCTTAGCACCCTTATCTATAGCTGGAATAAACTCCTTAGGGATGGTTCCTCCTGTCACTTCATCCTTGAATTCATATTCCTTCTCCATGTTCTTTTCGAGCCTTAGCAAGACGTGACCGAATTGACCTCTACCTCCTGTCTGCCTTTTGAAGATACCTTCTCCATTAGCGTTGTTCATGATAGTTTCCCTGTATGCTACCTGTGGTTTACCGGTATTTACCTCCACCTTATGCTCTCTCTTCAATCTATCTACGATGATTTCCAAATGTAACTCTCCCATTCCTGCAATGATGGTCTGATTGCTTTCTGGATCAGAATAATATTTGAATGAAGGATCTTCGTATGCAAGCTTGGAAAGGGCGATACCCATCTTCTCCTGATCGGCCTTGGATTTAGGTTCGATAGCGATATCGATGACCGGAGCTGGGAACTCCATCTTTTCAAGTATGATAGGATCTTTCATATCGCATAGGGTGTGTCCGGTCCTCGTATCTTTGAGTCCCAAGAACGCACAGATATGACCTGCGTGAATCTCATCAATCTCCTCTCTCTTGTTGGCGTGCATAAGCAACAACCTTCCTACTCTTTCTCTCTGTCTCGTGATAGGATTGAGCAACGTATCTCCTGTCTTTATCGTACCTGAATATACTCTTACAAACGTCAAAGTACCTACGAATGGATCGGTAGCGATCTTGAATGCGATAGCGGCTACTGGCTCCTTATCATCAGCTTTTCTTTCCAAGATTTTCGTTTCATCATCTGGATCGGTTCCTTTCATGGTTCCTCTGTCCAATGGAGAAGGCAAGAAATCGATGACTGCATCCAAAGCCAATTGCACACCTTTATTCCCCAATGCTGATCCACACATGATAGGATACAATTCATTGGTTGTTGTCCCTTTTCTGATTGCTCTCTTGATGAGCTCTAGAGATATCTCTTCCCCTGCGAGGAATTTCTCAGCCAATTCATCGTCGAACATAGATACTTTATCGATCATTTCTTCCCTATATTGTTTCGCTTTTTCTAGCATATCAGCAGGTATCTCTTCTTCATGGACTTCTATACCCTTTTCTCCTACGAACGTATACATTTTCATGGTAAGCAATGAGATGACTGCTTTGAATTCGTCAGCTTGTCCTACAGGGAGTTCGATTGCAACGCCCTTATCGGTAATCCTCGACTTCACTGAATCTACCGACATGTAGAAATCAGCTCCAAGCTTATCCATCTTGTTTACGAAAATGATCCTTGGGACACCGTATTTGTCCGCTTGTCTCCGAACGGTCTCTGTCTGTGGTTCTACTCCTTGAGATCCATCCAATAGCGCTACTGCGCCGTCCAACACTCTCAATGATCTCTCTACCTCGACCGTAAAGTCCACGTGCCCTGGGGTATCGATGATATTTACTTGACTATCATGCCGGAAACACGTAGTAGCAGCGGAAGTGATGGTGATTCCTCTCTCTTTTTCTTGTTCCATCCGATCCATATCTGCCTCTCCATCATGAGTCTCTCAGATCTTGTGCTTTTTTCCTGTATAAAAAAGTACCCTTTCGGTAAAAGTGGTTTTCCCTGCATCAATGTGGGCCATGATACCGATATTCCTCACATGAATCAGTTCTTTTCGCTGGGCCATACTCATTTAACAATAAAATAATAAAATGATAAACTGTTGAATTACTTACCTATTGAATTGCTAGATAACAGCAATTAGTCAATTAGTCATTGGGACAATGTAGCATTCCTACATTTTTCCTTATAAAAAAAATTTCTTTCGGGTCTTGTATAGGAATTTTCCCCTCCAATTCAAGGGAAACTTATATGAATACAGCCTTTCAACCTTATCTTCCTAGTCAAGAACAGACTTGATCACGATAGCATTATTTACGATAGGATGTTTCACATTCTTGAGCAATCTTTCGGTGTCTGTATTGGGATGTGTCCCCTTGATCGTCCTCAAGGTCAATTTCCCCTCAGTCGCATGATGGTTGTTTGATCCGAGCAGCTGTCCGAGGAATGCGATAATCTCCTGGAGCTGATTTCAGAGCTTTTCCTCTTCTCCCTGAGAAAGCGTTATGCAGGACAACTTCTGGAGGCGTTTGATCTCTTGTACAAAATCGGTCATCATTAACGTGGATATAAATCGATATTGTTATAGCGAAACGCCCTTTGATTTTCAACTAAAAAAAGTCTTCGAAAATTTGACAAATACGAATGTTGTCTGTATACTTATTATACGATTATCAAATCGAAAAATCTTGTTCCTACGCATGGCGTAGGAGACGAACCTATCTACCAAAACGGGGGTATGATAGAAAAAAACTACCTAGGCTAGGTAGTTTTTTTTGTTCCGGACGACTTGGCGTGATTATCTATGATGTTTATGCTCGGGATGATGTTTATGCTCGGGATGATGCTGATGTTCGGGATGATGCTGATGTTCGGGATGATGCGGATGTCACTCATGATGTGGATGATGGGGCATCTTCTTTCTTTTCCTCTTTTCTCTCATCAGCAGCGAACTCACGCCTCGGAAAAGAATGATCGCCATGAGGACAAGATATCAGATAACTTTCCCTTTCCCTATGATCGCCTCTTTCTCAAAGGTTCCATTCACTTGCGCGGGAGTATCGAAATCGAACGGCGTATTGTTTACCGTGAATTTTATCTTCAGATCATAGGGTTGGACAGCACCGATATTCTTTGTGATGATAAGGGATTCTCCGCTGAGCATCTTGCGTGTCTCTACGAATGCATCATGGTATCATAGGATATTCGAGATCTCTCCAGTGATCATCACCTCCTGATCTGTGGGAGAGATATTCTTGACCTTGATCTCTACGATATACGTACCATCAGTAGCATCCTTATAGATCCTAACTTTCGGATCTCTGGAGATATTCTCTCCGTCCGCTTTGGAGAAATCCTCCAATACTATTCCTGTGATATGCAGGGGTGGTTGGGGATTCCCCAGAAATACATCGATAAACTTAGCTTTGCGCATGATGATCGTAAATCATGATATCGTATTTGGCTTATCTTCCACCAATGAATATACGATACATCCATGAAATAGGCCATTCATGCCTGTGGCATACAAAAGTTTTGCATCCTTTTTAGCTGTTTCTCATGCGTTGAGCGCTATCTCATATCCGCTCTGCGTCACGTATTTTCCGAAATTCCCGATATCGTTATCACCAAGACACGCTTTATTCTGCTGCTGATCATTGGTGAATGTCCCATCAACGAATCCTACTTTCACTTTGACTGGAGCATCACCATTGTTGGTTATCGAATAACAGATTCCTGTCTCTACGCCAGGATCCAGGTGATATTCGACCGTACTGCTTGTGGTTGTGCAAAAATCCAGTGAGACATTGGCAATGTTGGCGCCGTGTGCAAATCATATGATCGCTATCGTGATAGCACTCGCTCAAAGAAACTTCTTCATCATCGTGTCCATAGGATATAAAGAGGTCGTTATTTTATCTTGATCGTTATGGTCCCCTCCACGGTCGGCTGATCCTGGTAAACCACCGCCGATCTCACCAAGTATGTTCATGGCTGTGCATATACATGCGTAATCGATGCACATTCCTGTCTGGTATTGCACGTCATATTCTTCCCATCTCAAAACTCCCAACGTATCTCGGAAGGTAAGCCATTGAATTCTATCATAAATCCTATTCTGTCTCCGACATTAGCTATCTGGGCTGGATAATCCGGTATACTAATATTGAGCTTCTGGATCGCTCTTTTCACGATGATATCGTTTTCAGGAGATACGGTGACCTCACGGCCTTTCTTGGTTTTGATCGTCACGATAGGATGATAGGTCCCGATATTGGTCTTGGTGTCGTATCTATAGGTATGGGAAACTATGGATTCGGAAGAATTCTTGATCAGCGATCATGTGCCGTCACCGAAATCCCGCGTGAATGATACTAGTTCATCGCCTGTATCATGGACTATTGTTGTCGATGCATCGAACTTCACCGTAAAAGGATCCATGCCTACGGTATCAGGAGTTACGATGAGTTTTCCTATGATATCAGCCCTATTCACCTTGATCGGAACAGAGATTTCTGACTTCGCTCAACTCAGTTTGTCCTCTATAACGAGAAACACCGTATGATCTGCAGTATCTTCTATGGTAAATTCGAACGTCTTTCCATCGGTAGAGATGATCTGTTTGCCATCAAGATAGACCTTCTTGATCGCAGTCGGCGTATTCGGCGTTATCTGATTGATCTTAATCTGGATGATGGTAGGTATCTCAGTCAGGACCAGCTCTCCGCTCACCAGAGATACGGCACCCTGATTGCCTACCTTCTGGATTTTCGGCGATTCCGGCGTCTTGTAGTAGGTGTCGTATCCTACCTGAAAATCGCTCACCCCTACTTGGATATCTTCGCTCTCGCATTGTCCTTGCTTATCATCCTCCGTAATGAAGGTGCTCTGGATAGCATACAATCATGCACTCGGGAACTGATACGTAAAGATCCCATTATCGTTCTTTATCGTATCGATCGATGTATCCTTCTTGTTCCTATCTAGGATATCGAACTGATAGTTGACGATCTTCACATTCTTGTCAAAGAAATTCGTCGTAACGGAGTATGATTTATTATCGCCTTTGGTGACAACGACTTCACAGATCGGCACGTCGGACTGTTCCACTCTTACTGGGAACGTGTAGATATAATTATTCAGATTAGGGAAGCTGACGAACACATTGTAGAGTTTCGCCTCATTGTAGATATACGTAGTCGCTACGATATTCTGTTTATCGCTCGTGTTATCGCCATTGAAATCCCACACGATGGAATATTCAGTGAGCCCGAGATCCTTGAATACTGAACTAGCATCGAACATCACCTTGGCTGGCGCCTTGCCCACGAGCATCTCTGTATTTGCATCGTTAAACGCAAGATCTTGCTTAGTAGGAGCGATGGTGATCTCCGAATCGAATACGATGGATCATCCAGAGAACGTCTTCGTCTCCGTCACTTGAGTCAAGAGATTTGTATAGGTCGTATTGATGCTGAGCTGATACTCTCCCTTCTTGAAATAGACACAATAAGATTCGAATTGCGAGGTCGTCAAATTCAATTTCAACGGTTCCTGCCCATTTCAGCAATCCAAAAGGATCTCAGTGAACGTCACCTGTCCTAAGCCTGGGACGATCTGCGCATTGAAATAGTTGGTATTGAGCGTATAAAAGATAGTAGCAGGTGCTATGAGCTTCAGCCCTGGAGTATTGCGCGTGTATTTGGTGCCATCTTTCATCTGGAGGTATGGCATGATCAACTTATCGCTATCGAGGATATTGTCTACGGAGAAATCCCTGACCATGGTAATCACCCTCGCTCACAGCACGATAGCGAAGATGAAGAGCATGAGTCAAAAGAACGTCCCTATAACATAGCCGATCTTGGACTTATTTTTGACGGTGATCAGGCGGTAAAGATTCGTCACCAGAAGACCGATACCGAGGAATGTCAGCAATCCGAAGAAGATCACGGAGAATGTCTGAAGCAACGTCTTAGTAGTCGTCGGATCCAATCCTACGCTCGTCAGTTGGGTCGGATTATTTATCAAGTTATAGAAGACCAATGCCAATCCTCCTACTACGAACATAAAGAGCACTCCACACCCTATCAAGATAGTCCTGATAGATATCCTGGAGGTAGGCTTCGTAATATTAGCGGTCTGCTGAGGACGGACCGGAGGCTGTTGCACAGGCGCCTGCTGGAAGGGATATTGAGGCGCTGGTTGTTGGGCCTGCTGAAGAGGGCTTCCCGTAGGGGGTATACCATGAGGGATGTTTTGCGGTGGAATCGCTTGCGGAATCTGATCTGCCATGATCTCTGACAAATGATAAAAATCTGGGGATTCATCAGTTCTTCACTAGAAATTTTTGATTTCAGGCATGCTACCTGAAACCGTTCACCTGAACTATAGCATTCAAGCTTTCAATTTCAACATCTCTTGGCGGTTTTTCTGGCGTTTCTTCTATAATATACCACATCATTTTTCCTTAAAAAAGCAAGTTGTATTGTGTCTATTCCGTGCTCTATTTTCAAAGCAAAAAAACATTTCGATAGCCTAGATGCCATCGAATACTTCATCTACCATGCAACAAAAAAAACTAACAGTAAAAAAATATCATTGCGAATGTTTCGATGAAGCGACTCCTCTCTTACGCTGGAGTACTTCATTATTTTATTCCTCGCAATGACATTCCCTTATATTTTTTAGCGGTAGAGTTTTATAATCTCTTTGACCGTAGCATTCCAGGAGAATTCCTTTGTCGCTATAAAGTTTTCCTGATTCCCTATCCGTTGATCACGCTCCAGGATTGCTTGGACGATCTCCCTCCTAGATCCTGGTGCGATAAATTTCACGTTGCCTCGAACGACTTCCGGTATAGATGCGATGTATGTCGTCAACAATGGTTTCCCCATAGCGACGCTTTCCGTATGTACTGATCCGAACCCTTCAGACAAGGAAGGTGCGACAATCATATCTGAACTCGCTATCAATGTGCGCAGATCATCTTTGTCCAATCCATCGAACATCTGTACAGACGATCAGAGATGGTATGATTTGATGAGCTCCTTGATCTCCTGAGTCCTTCTAGAATCGATCAGATTGAAGACGAACAGGAGTTTCGGATCTACCATGACGAGTTCCGGGAGTGCCTGAACCATATAATCCAATCATTTCGATCTGCCTGCATGTCCGTAATACGTAATTATGAAACGATTGCTCCGACCATATTCATTCCTCCATGCCTTGATATCCGAAAGCGCTACTTCTGCAGGATTCCGGAAGTTGGTATCGACGCCATTGTGTATCATAATAATTTTCTTGTCTTTGACGCCATATGCAATCCTCAGCGCATTCATGGTATACTGGGATACGCAATGATAGGTATCATAAGGAAATCGGAAGATCATGCTTTCGAATAGCTTGTATATCCACCCCTTCCGCCATCATTTGTACTTCATCCACAGCTTTCAGAATATCTCATGCACGGTAAGGATGACCCTTTTGTGGAACAGCTTACCGAGAATAGATGCAGGGATAGCTCCTCCATACGTACTCGTATGGATCACCCCGATATCCGGATGGTTCTTGAGTATGCTGATGCCCTGCACTAATGCATGCGCCATAAAACTTATCCTAGTCTTCCCGACCCTATGGATATGAAGGTTCTCTTTGCCCTCATAGGCAGGCAATGTAGCATCGAAACGGCTTGTCAGAATCGTCACGGTATATCATTTCGTAAGCAAACGTGAAATGATAGCTTCAAATACCGTTTCCGATCAGCCTCTATGGGGAAGATAATAATCTAGTACAAAACATATATGTCTATTCATCCTTCTCCTCTTGGTAAAGAATCCTGTATGCTCTCAGGGTAGTGTTTTACTCTATCAATGCAAATAAAAAAACTCCAGAACCCGGAGTTTCTTGTTCATACCTATACTATAAGATTATTTTTTGCTATTATGGGGTTTCCATCGAGGACCTTGGATCCTTTTCTCTACATAGATGATCTTCCATCGCTGTCTGCTCAGGAAAATGCTTCGGATTCCTCCAGCTACAGAGAGTACAACCCACGCTACTGTAAATATGCCTAGATGAGCTGGCACTTTGCCATAGCTTAGCATGCAATCTATGTACCGTATCATAGCTATCTAATAGAGAAGGAACACGAGAAGCAGCGCAAGCACGATAGCTGAACCCATATAGACGATCTTTTTTTGACTCATCTGAAGCTCATTGTCTATTTTCTTGATCATACCTTTGATGCACAAGATAAAAGAAAAGATTATTCGATTATATACAGAAATATTTTTTTTGCAAATTTTCGCACACGAATATCGCTTTCCTTCATCTTCCCCCCAAAAAAAGTCCCTCAAAATTTGACAAAAATCAGGCCCGCACATATAATAGGAATAAGAACTAAACGATGACATATCTCTCTTTATCCATCGTTTATGCGTCGAAACGTTTCCTCGTTTTAGCATAGGTTTGATATGAGAACAAAAGTGACCAAGAGACTTCCGCTTCATCAGAGATTGCGTCATCATGCGATCAAGCATTTCCATAGGCATGCACATAAGATACTGCATATCACCCATTTCCTTAATCATCATCTTTTCCATAGTCTAGAACTCATCATCGTCGTCATCATCACGCTCTCATCGTTCTGATTCTCAGACCTCACTGGGCTCAATCAAGAGGTATATAGGAATAATAGTTCGGAAGTGGCAGAAGCACTCCTGGACGCCATGAAGGATCCTTCACTCTCTCTCAAGAAATGAAACATCATTTCCGTCCGGACGATGGATCTTGATATCGAAAATACGTTCGCCAAATGATATTGTACCTACGGCGCTGCTAGGATATCGCCTGAGTTTTTCCCTTATATCGATAGTACAACCCAACAGAGGACATGGTGAGGGAATGCGGTTGATCGATGCAAGAATGCAGCAGAGACATGATATAAGATCGGCTTATCCCCCGCTCAATGAGCACTCATCGTCTATGAAGCATGAGGCAAATTCTGAGCATACTGACACGTCGGCAAAGTACTCCACTACGATAGGTCACGCAACAAGATCATCGTCAGGGATATGGCATGGGTAGCAAGATGAAGCATGTCAGATCGCCGAGAGGATCTTTCGACAGCGCAAGTGAAATGCTATATCTACAATTCAAAAACCGCCATTCCTGAGACTACCATAGATCAAACGGATACCGGTGCAGTAACCAGTACAGGGACATTATCTGATACGGAAACATCTCTACAGCCAAATCCACCTGTTTCTCCATGATCATCCGTATCTCCTACCCAAGAAGTGCCATCGACAACACCAGTACATACCGCTCCGACAGAGCCAATCGCACAGCAAACAGGCACCCAGATACAAGAACCCACACCAGAACCTGTACAACAACCCACTCCAACAACCCAACAGCTCGTGACCAAAGAGGTGAATCTCTCCCTGGATAACCTCAGCGATATTTCACAACATTTCGTAAATCTCCATGATATCACCATAAAGGTTTCATCGAAATCGCCGCTCTTATTGGGCGAAACTGCCGGATTCACCGTGCTCATCAAAGATAAGGTCA
>CAYSER010000016.1:0-21276 GCA_964430205.1 uncultured Candidatus Peribacteria bacterium
TAGCGACTCCCCTATCCATATCGAAAAGCTGATATTTCAGGGATGAGCTTCATGCATTGAGGACCAAGATGTTCATAAGACAGTGTTTAGAATGGTAAAAGGTTTTGAGAGTTTTGAAGGGTAAAAGTGACCTGTGACGTGGTACCTTGTTAGCCTATAATTTAAGACATATGTGTGTAGCGTTTTGTCGGAAGAAAGCAATCATAAAAAAATCCCCGGAAATACCCGGGGATCGTTATTATACAGAGATATCTGCTTTGATACGGGGATGGGGATCGTATCCCTGCAATTCAAAATCCTCATATGCAAAGCTGAAGATATCCTTCACCTCAGGATTGATCTTCATGACAGGCGGCATCTTCGGGTCACGAGTCAGTTGAAGCTTCGCTTGTTCAAGATGGTTGAGATAGAGATGTACGCTACCTCCGGTCCAGATGAACTCCCCAGGCTGAAGGTTGCACACCTGTGCTATCATCATCAGCAGAAGAGCATACGAAGCGATATTGAAGGGAACGCCCAAAAATGTGTCACAGCTCCGTTGATAGAGCTGTAGGCTCAACCGTCCATCAGTCACGTTGAATTGGAAAAGGCAGTGACATGGCGGTAAAGCCATCTGAGAGAGCTGAGCGACATTCCATGAACAGACGAGATTCTGACGAGAATTGGGATTAGTCTTGATCATGGTCAAAGCTTTCATGATCTGATCGATATGACCGCCATCATAATCAGGCCAAGAGCGCCACTGATAGCCATACACAGGACCGAGATCCCCGTGTTTATCCGCCCATTCATCCCAGATACTGACCTTGTTGTCGTTCAGATATTTGATGTTGGTGCCGCCATTAAGGAACCATAGCAATTCGTAGATGATGGATCTCATGTGAAGCTTCTTAGTGGTCAATAATGGGAAGCCACGACTGAGATCGAATCTCATCTGATATCCGAACGTATCAAGGGTGCCTGTTCCGGTACGATCACCCTTTTTTGTTCCGTCTCTGAGAATATGCTTCAATAATTTATGATATTCTGCATCAAACGGATTGATTTTTTTCATGTCATGATAATTCATAGCGTTTGTTTTTATTAGGTGTTATTTTTATATTTTGAGAATATAATATATCAAAAAAATAAAATAAATCAAGCGATAAAAAATATCCAAGACAAGTAGTACAGGAGCTTTTATCATTCAGATTATACGGCAATCTCGAATTCGATCTTAGGATGAGGATCATACCCGGTTAGTTCGAAATCCGTATATTTCCAATCGAATATCGATGTGAAATTAGGTATCTCGAGTTTTGGCAAAGGCTTGGGGTCACGGGAAATCTGCTCTTTTGCTCACGCGACATGATTTTCATAGATATGCACATCGCCGAGCGATCACATCAGTATTCAGGGGATCATATTCGCTTCCTTGGCAAGAAGGAGCAAGAGAAGCGCATAGCTTGCGATATTATACGGCAGTCAGAGCATAGTATCCACGGACCGTTGATTCCGGGTGAGGTTCAATACCTTCTCTCCCTTATGATTCAAGGTGACGATGGCCTGCCGGGAATAGTGACATGGCGGTAGCGCCATCTGATCCAATTCTGCAGGATTCCAAGCATTGACTATGATCCTTCTGCCTGGAGATCCGAAAGGATCGTGTTTCAACACCGTAATCGCGTTTTTCAATTGATCTATCGATTCCTCCGTAAACATTCATGTATCATAATTCTTGACGTATTTTTTGAAATCCCTCCATTGCACACCATAAATCCTTCATAGGTCATTCTCGGCAAACATCCTTGCCTTGCTTTCTTCGTCATTCCCATAGGCAACTTTCTGAGGATTTGCTCGTTCATCCCGGATATGACAATTCCTGTCATGAAAATCTTTTTTGGAATTGAGGCCTTTGATAAAGCATTCCAATTCAGCGGCGATAGTCTTCATCCCCATCTTTTTGGTAGTGAGGAGAGGAAACCCATCGGCCATATCATGCCTGATGGACCAACAAGCGATAGCATAGGTATCTACGCCTGTCCTGTTTTCTTTTTTTGGTGCGGCGAGGATCTCTCTTACGAGATTCGCATACTGCACATCGATGTGTTCATGTTTCATAGCATCCGAATGTATTAAAATTTGTACGAAATATATGTTTATGTTTTTCAGTATTTTTTTGTTATCAGGAACAGGCTAACAAAATAGGGAGAGATTACAATATGATTTCCGAAAATCACCCCCTTCGACTTGAAAGCATGGCAGGTTTTGCTATATTCACTATTCAATCACAAGACGCAGTTTATTCGTTTTGTCGTTTAAGCGTTTCATCGTTTTATCGTTAAGTAGAATTACAGGTATGAACCAGAAAGAACTGAATCAGCAGCTCAATGCGTATCGGAAAAAACATAAGATCTTCGAGCAATCGCTTGATCAGAGATCAGAGAAATTTCAATCCATAACCTATGACGGACCTCCTTTTGCATCAGGGACGCCTCATTTCGGGCATGGTTTGGTCGGGGCGATGAAAGATGCGATCCTGAGATACAAGACCATGAAAGGATATAAAGTGAATAGGGACCGATGACGAGACTGCCATGGATTGCCGGTTGAAAAAGCGGTCGAGCAAGCGTTAGGCATCGATGGAAAAAAAGATATAGAGGAAAAGATATGAGTGGAGAGATTTGTCGAAGAATGCAGGAAATACGTCAGCAATACGAGCGATGAACGAAGGACATTCGGCGATCGGATCGGAAGATGGGCGGATATGGATCACGCCTATTACACGATGAATCTCGATTTCATGGAATCGATAATACGGGTCATCAAGAATATCTACAATCAGAATCTGCTCTACAAAGGATTCAATGTCCAATGGATGTGCCCGAGCTGTGCGACATCATTGTCTAATGCGGAAGTGAATGACGGATACAAGGATAGGCAAGATCCAGCAATTACCATCAAGTTCCCGCTTCAGCGGAATCCTGATCATAAATATTTCAAAGACACAGAGACGCATGAAGTCACAAAGGATGGATTCTTGGAGGTCGTGGATTGTATCATAAAGCGCGATGGGAAAATCTTTATGAATTATCATATGAAAGGTCAGAAATACGTATGCCCCGGAGGAAAAGTGGACAAATGAGATACGCTAGAACAGACGATCGAAAAAGAGATCAAGGAAGAGCTTGGAGTTAACGTGACCAAAGCATCGCTGCTCTGAAGCATAAAGGAGATTATCTATTGAGGACTCATCAATCTCAACATGTTCGAAATAGAGATCGAAGGCGAGCCGAAATTGATGGAGCCGGAGAAATTGCCTCAGATGGTGCGGGCGGAAATTATCGATTCCGATAACGCACTCGGTTTCGCCGTAAAGATAGAGAATACCATCATCGATGATGCCTTCGAAATCATGAACCAATTCTATGACCTCTACCTCTATCATCATAGGATTTTCGAAAAGGTAGCGCCTGAAGCACAAATGAGCATCCTCGCACGGACGACAACACCTCGGACGTTGCCGAGCAATATGTTTCTAGCAGTAGGCAAACATATCCGTTATGCAACAGTATATGATCCAGGAGCCAAGGAATATTTCGTCCTGGCTGAGAATCTCCTGAAACAATATTACAGGAAACCTGAAGAATATATATTGGTCAACACCATCCAGGGAGAATCCATGATCGGATTGAAATACGGACCGCTTTTCGAGCATATCAGCAAGAGCAAGATAGATAAAAAATATAAGGACCAATTCTTCACGATCATCGAATGAGAATTCGTAAGCACGGAAGATGGTACCTGAGTGGTTCATATAGCACCGGCATTCGGCGTAGAAGATTACAATGCAGTGGCGCAATTCCTGCCAAGGGATGATTCTAAAAATCGGCTCTTCCTTCCGGTGAACGAATATGGAGAATTCACGGATGAGGTACCTGAACGAAAAGGTATCAGGGTATATGATGCCAACAAGGAGATCATCCAGTACCTCAAAGAGCAAAAAAGGCTCATCGGACAAAGATCGTATGAACACTCCTATCCTCACTGCCGGAGATGCGATACACCGTTGATCTCCAAAGCATTGACGAGCCGGTTCATCAAGGAACCTTCATTGACGCCATTGACGGTACCGCATGCGGAAGAAATAGGATTCGTGCCAGAAAGCGTAAAAAAAAGATTTATCGACGTTCTCAAAACGGCTCCGGATCGGAACCTAGCAAGGAATAGATATCGAGGATCACCGATCCCTGTATGGGAGAACACCAAAGATCCTGAAGACATCATCGTCTGCGGAACATTGGAAGAGATTTATCAAGCGACAAGGACAGGATCCAAGAACATCACCAAGAATATCATCATAAGACACGGAGAGACGGTCTATAATGAGACCCGCACGCATGATAGCTACAGCAAGACAGAGCTCAATAAGAATGGAATCAAACAAGCTGAGGAGATAAGCAAAAAGCTGAAAGATATCAAGGATGACGATCGGGTCATCATCGTAAGCCCATTGACAAGATCATTGCAAACGATACTTCCCTTTATCCAAGAGGTCTTTGCCGATACGATAAAGGATATCGAAGCTAAATATGCAGAGATACAAAGAAACTACCAAAAGCTACGGGATGAAAAGAAGATCATAGGATACCTCCAAGATCCAAAGGCAGAAAAACTTTTCAAAATAAATGACAGATTGTACGTCGATTTCAGATCAACTGATATCATCCTGCCTGAACACCAGGGCAAGATATATCCCGAAGGATTATCGATCAGTAAGCCTACCGATGAAAGATTGAGTCCTGAAGGAGAGTCCATGAATGAAGTCATAGCGAGATGCAAAGCGTATACGATCGATATCAATACGAAATTCGCAACCAAGACCGTCATCAGCATCACGCACAAAGACACGGTCACCATCATGCATCAGACATTCAAGTATTTCGACTATCTGACGAAAAAATATGAGTACACGCCAAAGAATGGGCAGATCAGCACCCGTTATCGGGATAACGACAGAATGATGGAGATGGACCTCCACAAACCGTACGTAGACAATTATCGATTCAAGAAGTGAAAGAACGAATATCGCAGGATCCCTGAAGTGATGGACTGCCGATTCGAATCATGATCGATGCCGTTTGGCCAGGCAGGATACACGGATACCCATAGCACCAAACCTCTGATCTACCCAGCCGATTTCATCATCGAGGGATTGGATCAGACGAGAGGACGATTCAGGGGCATGCACGTCTGCGGCAATGCGGTCATGAAAAAGAATTCGTTCAATAACGTTATCATCAACGGACTCGTCCTTGCGGAAGATGGCAAAAAGATGGCAAAAAAATTGAAGAATTATCCAGATCCAGAATATTTATTCTCAAAATATTGAACAGACGCATACAGATTATACCTACTCGCATCACCATGAGTCAAAGCTGAGCCGGTGAGATTCAGCGAAAAAGGAGTGGATCAGATTTACAAGGATTTTACGGTCGCCATAATGAATGCGTACAAATTCTTCGAAACCTACGCGAGTGTAGACAAACGGACTACAGATAATACCTCACTCTACTTCATGAGGCATGGAAAAGCCACAGGATTAGCAAAAGACGACGTACTCACCGAAGATGGCGTCCAAGCAATGCAGGAGCAGTGATTCATCGGCAATATCCTAAGGATGGATCCGGATGTGATCTATGTCAGCACAGCGAAAAGAGGAATGCAGACAGCTGAAAGGATTGCGGACATCATGAAAGCATACAGAAACAAGGATATCATCATCAGTCCTGACGAAAGATTACGATCAGGAGAAACGATGGACACCATAGGGATATACAAGGATATACTCCAAGGATGAACAGGTAAGAACATCCTTATCATCTCACATGACATCAACTTCAATGAACTTCGGCCAGAGATCTACCACGCCAAAGCATCCTTGCAGAAGCTTGAAGCGGTTAAGCTACCGACATACGCCATAGACAATGAATTAGATAAATGGATACTTGCCGAGCTCCATAATCTAGGCATCCAAGTCGAACAGGAGATGGAGAAATATTTCCTGGATACCAGTGCAAAGCTCGTATTGGGATTCATAGAGAAACTCAACAACCGGTTCATCAGGAGATCAAGAAGAAGATTCCGAGCATCAGGAATGGATCAAGATAAGGATTCGGCATTCCATACGCTCTTCGAGGTCTTACAGAGCTATATGAAAATATGTGCTCCATTCGCACCATTTGTCAGCGAGCATATCTATCTCGAGCTCCAGAAATTCACTAAACGCGGCAAAGAAGAGGGCGATTCCCTACATCTAAAGCATCTACCGCTCTATTCACACAAATATGTCGACACACAGCTCTTGGAAGAAATAAGCATAGTGAGAAGGATAATCTCGCTTGGGCTGTTCATAAGGTCCAAGAATAAGATGGCAGTAA
Organism: uncultured Candidatus Peribacteria bacterium; assembly: GCA_964430205.1. GTDB lineage: Bacteria > Patescibacteriota > Gracilibacteria > Absconditabacterales > Absconditicoccaceae > CAJBLF01. The sequence goes on from CAYSER010000016.1 coordinate 6,420, forward strand.
AACAACCGCTTTCAAAGATGGAAATCAGACTATAGGTCGTCGCATGATAAACTGTGTGTAACGGGCATTACGACTCATTACATCACGATATCGTTACGTCCCGCCCACCGGCAAACAGGGAATAATGCTCATTACATTCCAAAGGGATCATTACATTTCACTTGCAAACACCGTATCATTATCTATATTGTATGCAACCTTTTATACCTTTACATATTCGCGTAATGCCAGCAAAAAAACCTGTCAAAAAAGCTGTTGCTCCTAAAAAGCTAGTCAACACTGTAGAGACCAAAGCTAAATCTTTCGCTAAGGATTTGGAAAAAGAGGCTAAGGTCATAAAAAATGAAAGCAATGAGATCGGTAGCAAGATCGGAGTACGACGGGAAGTATCAAGCACCGAAGAGAAGATCTTCACCATCATCGGTATCATCTTGTTGATTTTCGGAATCTATTACATGAGACAATTTTTGGGAGGTATGCTTTTGATCGTGTTAGGCCTCTTATTCGTCACAGGATTCTTCTTGAAGAGGAAAAAGTAATATCAAAGCAATCGTAATCATAAAAGAGTCCGGACAGCCGGACTTTTTTTTATCGCTTCCACAGAAATCTCTGAGCAATAGTCTTGATAATTATGCCCTTTTCCATAAAAAAATCACGATGCAATGTTCAGGAGTGCAACACTCAATTGGCTCATCATTTCAGCATTTTAACATTTCACGACATATATGACAAAACTTACGCCACGCAGCCAGGATTACAGTGAATGGTACAATCAATTAGCTCAGGAATTAGCTGAAAATTCAGCAGTTAGATGATGTATGGTGATCAAACCGTACGGATATGCACTACGGGAAAACATCAGGGATATCTTGGATAGGATGTTCAAGAATACCGGACATGTGAATGCATACTTTCCGATATTCATACCGAAATCTTTCCTAAGCAGAGAGGCTGAGCATGTAGAGCATTTCGCAAAGGAATGTGCAGTCGTAACGCATTATAGGTTGATGAATGACCCTAGCGGGAAAGGCATAGTAGTGGATCCTGAAGCGAAACTCGAAGAAGAATTAATCGTCAGACCGACATCAGAAACGATTATCCGGAATAGCTACAAAGATCGGATTCATTCATATCGCGATCTACCATTGCTCATCAATCAACGAGCAAATGTCGTGAGACGGGAGATGAGGACAAGATTGTTCCTAAGAAGCTGAGAATTCCTTCGGCAAGAGTGACACACCGCTCATGCCAGTGCAGAGGAAGCAGACACGGAAGCGAGGAAAATGCTTGATGTCTACAGGGATTTCGCTGAGAACTTCATGGCACTCTCCCCGCTGATAGGATACAAACCAGAACATGACAAATTCGCTTGAGCGGTAGTCAGCTACGGATTTGAGTCTATTACCCAGGATGGTAAAGCATTGCAGACAGGTACAAGCCACAATCTTGGACAGAATTTTGCGAAAGCCTTCGATGTGAAATTCACGAATGAAAAGAATGAGTTAGAATATGTATATGCCACCTCATGGTGAGTATCGACCAGATTGATCTGATGATTGATCATGGCGCATTCAGATGATAACGGATTAGTATTGCCACCAGCATTGGCACCTCTCCATGTCGTGATAGTTCCTATCTTCAAGACAAAAGAAGAATTGCAACAGATCAAAGACTACATACAGCCGCTAGTTGAAAGATTCGAGACAACTAGGCTCAATTTCCCTTCGAAATATTTCAAGGATTCCCTACCGCTCAGACGGAAAATCGATGAAGACAGCAACAAATCAGCTGGATGGAAATTCAACGAATACGAGCTCAAGGGCGTACCTATCAGGATTACCGTAGGTGCAAAAGATATCGCAAATGGGACTATAGAAATATTCAAAAGAGAGTCTGGCGAAAAATTATCTATAAAGATAGAGGATGTCGACCTCCATATCGATCAATATCTGTATAAGACACAGAACAATCTCTACAAGAAGAACAAGGCATTCAGAGAAGAACACACATTCGTGGTAAACACCTACGAAGAGTTCAAAGAGAAAATACAGCAAGGATTCGTCTTGGCGCATCGGGATGGAACGGTAGAGACAGCCGACAAGATCAAGGAAGAGACAGCAGCGACCGTACGTTCATTGCCTTTTGATCTGGAAGACGAAGAAGGGAAATGCATCCTCACCGGGAAACCGAGCAAGAGAAGAGTCGTTTTCGCAAAAGCCTATTAATTATGAAACCCTTCAATCAGCCAAAATGCTAGAGATGATTTTTTATGGATAGAGAAAAGACATGACGAATATATACATCATAAGACATGGACAGAACGAAGATAACGCGGAAGGCATACTCAATGGACATCGCGATATGCCATTGACGGAGATTGGTGAAAATCAAGCGCTGCAATTAGCGGAAGAATTGAAGTCAATGAATATCCATATAGATAAGGTATATAGCTCGCCATTGCAAAGAGCATATCGTACGGGAGAGATCATCACGGATCACCTGCATATCAGCAAACCAGAAAAACTGGACCTCCTTATAGAACGCGATTTCTGAGTGATGACGGGTAAATCGATAAAAGACATCGAAAAGCTATGTGGCTCAGATATCATCAAGACAGATACTATCACCTATTTTCTCTCGCCGCAAGGTGCAGAGACCTTTCCGCAATTGATCGAAAGGGCAAAGAAAGCATTGGCCTATATCCAAGATAAGCATAAAGATGGGAATGTCCTGATAGCGACCCATGGGGATTTCGGCAAGATGCTCTATACCGCCTATTATGATTTGGATCGAAAAGACGTCCTTACAGGATTCCATTTCGGAAATTCAGAAGTGCTCTTGCTCGCACCGGATACGGCACCAGAACACGCACACATGTTCCAAACGCAGCAGCACAATCACTAACAGGAAGGAATCTGTAATAATTTTTCAAAAATTGCAAAATACAATTTTACCATTATAATTATAATGGTTTTATGATATATACCATAAAAAATGTCATGAATTGAACAAAATGATAACATGCAAATAAACGAAAATGAAATTCAAATAAATAAAAACGAAGAACTTAGTCAAGTTTTTCCTTCAACGAAAAAAGAGCTTAATGAATTGCAAAAATCAATAAGTCCAAAAGAAAGAATAAAAGATTGAATATATTTATGGAAAGAATGAATGTTTATGGTAAAAGATGAAGCATGAAAATTGCACAAATCAATTTTTATGAATGGGGAATGGGTATGAGGGAAACCTGCTAGATATACAAATATCTATGATTTAACAGGAAAAGAATACATAAGAGCACGAGATTGGGAAAAAAATCGGAAAGAAACAAACGTACAAAAACCAGCAATTAAAGAACCGATCAAAGATACAGAATTTATCACATATTTGAAAGAGAAAAATATTATTCCTGACATAAAGAATAGTACGGTATATTATATACCAGTGGAAGATGGTAAATGAAAGATAGTTAGATACGAAGCGATGTATATAAGGAACGATAATCCATCAGAAGTTATACAATTCCCTATCAAGGACATAAATTGAAACATAGTAAGATTTCAGACAATTACAAGGAACATAGGGCTTGAGAAACCTTTAGTGGATCCAATAGATTTTATATCTCTTGGCTGAGGTATACGAATGTCTTTTGCGAAATGACTAACCACATTAGCACCCAAAGCTGGAATAAATCTTTCTAAGACAGCCATTAGACAAATATCCAAAGGTGGTTTGTTTATGGAGGTATTATGACAAATAATACCAAAAGAGGCATTACAGCTGTTTATTCAAGGTTGATCAAACAATTAAAAAAAGCCCGTACGGGCTTTTTTTTATCCTTTCGCTCCATGTTTTTTCCTTTCTGAATCTGTCAGATAGATCTTTCTCAATCTGATATTTTTCGGAGTTACCTCTACATATTCGTCAGTACTGATATAGGCCAACGAATCTTCTAACGTCAACGGAATGATAGGTTCTAGTCTCATCGCTTCATCGTTGCCGCTTTCCCTAACATTGGTCTGTTGCTTATTCTTCGTCAAATTGACTGTCATATCGCCCGGTTTCGCGCTTTCGCCTACGATCATTCCTTCGTACATCGCAGCCTGAGGAAGAATGAAGATCTTGCCTCTTTCCTGCAGTTTCCGGATACTGTATTTCATGCATTTGCCGTTTTCGATACTGATCATAGACCCGGTTGTCCTCTTTGGGATATCGCCCTTGTATGGTCCGTAATGGGAGAATGAGCTATACATGATACCTTCGCCTTTGGTGACAAGGATGAATTGCGATCTGAATCCGAGCAGTCCTCTGGTAGGCACTTCGAATTCCAACGTAGTGATGCCATTCACCGAATTCATATTCGTCATTTGTCATTTTTTCTTGGCTACCATATCGATAATGGTTCCGGACAAAGCATCATCGACATTGATGATGACCTGCTCTATCGGTTCAAGCTTCTTTCAATTTTCTTCTTTGAAGATGACTTGCGGTGCAGAGACCTGAAGTTCGAATCATTCCCTTCTCATGGTCTCGATAAGTACGGAAAGATGAAGCTCTCCCCTACCGGAAACCGCGAACCTATTCCCTCATTTATCGAAATCGATTTCCAATCAGACATTGGTCTGCAGTTCTTTGTGTAATCTTTCCTGGATATTCTTGGAGGTAACCAATTTCCCTTCTTTGCCGGCGAACGGAGAATCATTGACGAGAAAATCCATAGTCAAGGTAGGTGCATCCACTTTGATCGGCGGAAACGGTTCACATCATTCTACGCCGACCGTCTCCCCTACATAGATATTCGGGATGCCCGCGATGGTGATGATGTCGCCGCATTGCGCCTCTTGCGTTTCCACTCTGGAGAGTCAAAGCGTAGTGAATATCTTGGTAATCTTTCCTTTCCTCTTGTTCCCTGCATTATCAAAAATCACCACTTCCTGTCAGGGTTTTGCCGTTCATTCATAGACCCTTCCGATACCGAGCCTTCCGATGAAATCATCATAGCCGAGATTCACAATCTGCATACGGAACGGTCTGTCAGGATAATCTGCTGCAGGTTGGACGAATTTTTCTATCATATCAAAAATCGGTAAGATGTTCCCATGTTCTCTAGCATCTTCAAAATCTTTCATATCATCGAACGCATATCCACCTTTGGCGCTACAGTAGATGATAGGGAAATCCGCCTGTTCATCTGTCGCTCAAAGCGAAAAGAAGAGATCAAACAATTGGTTGATCACCCAAGTAGGTCTTGCAGTATCTTTGTCGATCTTGTTGATGACAACGATCGGTTTGAGACCGAGCTCCAAAGATTTCTTAAGAACGAATTTCGTCTGCGGCATAGGTCATTCATAAGCATCGACAAGCAGCAAGACACTGTCGACCATTTTCAAGACCCTCTCTACTTCACTACCGAAATCAGCATGCCCCGGAGTATCGATGATATTGATAACATCGCCTTGGTAATTGACGGACGTATTTTTGGAATAGATAGTGATTCCTCTTTCCCTTTCCTGATCATTATTATCCATGATAAGATTCTGATCCTCTGCCATTTTCATCGTCCCCGACTGCGTAAGCAGTTTATCGACCAAGCTGGTTTTTCCATGATCGACATGAGCAATGATGGCGATATTTCTGATAGCCATTGATAATTAGCTTATATGTATAAAACAAAAAAGACCCTCGAAGAAAGTCCATGATGAAAACTATATTTCGATTGCCCTACCTATACTCTTTTCCTACAAAATTACAATAGCTCATAAAAAGACAAATACCTTCATTCTAAATTCTGCATTCTACATTCTGAATTAATCAATGAGTTTAGCTACGACCATGATTCTCTTGTTATCCGTTCATAATGGATAGCATCACATAAGGGTGATATAGCTTCCTCAGGCATTCTGATAGGTCATATATTGAGCATTGACCTGTTTTGGTGAAACGACGAACAGATCGATGACCTTATACTCATACATATTTCCTTTCCATAATATCTGGATCAAAGTGCTATCTCTGAGCTTAGGGATATCCTTGAAGATAGTCCCGTATGGATTGGTCTTCCGGACGACATAGCTCGTATGTCCGAACAATAAGGTGTTCCCTTCTTCACCAGGTGCTGGTGTGGTCGGATATTTCACGATTCACGAATTGAGCGCATCATCAAAATTGGCCTTGGCAAAATCCACAGGCTGCATATTCTCCGTCGTGACGATAGGGACATCCAGTCAAAGCGATGGCACGATAAGCCTATCCACAGGAGGCACGGTATTGAAAGAAAAATTATAATCCATGAGATGAGACTGCAGCGTCTCTTCGGTGGAAGGAGCAAGCGTATTCACATCAGCGGTCTGTTGATAATGTTTGAGCAATCCTTGTATCTCGGTATCGTTTTTCTGTGCAGTATCGACGATAGTCGAGATAGAATTATTTTCAGAGATTTGAGAAGTGGCTATGGGAGCGGTTGGATGGATCTCAGACTCGAACAAAGCGCGAAAATTATAAGCAAAAAGCTCTAGGTTGGTAAGCACCAGTATGATCACGAAAACAGCGCTGAAAAAGATGGCGAACGTCCTTATCTCACGGAAAAATCAGCGTTTCGGCGATAGATTGATGGAATGCTCATGGAGTCAATACATATCGAGCGTAGAGGAAATAAACATAGTCTCATTATACCCGAAGAAGAAATAAAACCCAAAAATCAGAGGATTGAAGAAAGAGAAAGAATTGACATATCATAAAATATATCCAAGATTTTTTCTTGAAAACCAGGAAAATTACCATAAGCTTGCCGAAAAATATATTTATTGCATAATCAATGCGAAGTGCTTAATCTCATAGCCGTATCATATAAGAATATCTGACCATTCCAAGACAGGCTCTTGAGCGTTTTTTTCAATAGCTGAAAGATGCTCATCAAGGCGCCGATCTGATCAGGAAAGAGCTTTTTATTCTTTGATGGACCGATCTACGGATTATACAAATATAGCTCAAGGAATATCCTGAATTCCAAATCCAAGGATGGATATATCAAGATCATCTGTGAAGTGGACCATACCCTCTATTTCATCACGAGAATGATCAAAAAAGGCAAATCGAAAGACACCTGCGAATCGAAGCTTTATACCGTGGAATGAAAGCTTCCAGATTTCACGGAATATGCTCCTCTGAAAAATGATGTCGACATAGAACAACTGATCAAGAGATATCCAGGAGCGAAACTCGAAGATATAGCATTCAAGAATGAGACAGATCTCCAACAGAACCTACAAACCTTCCTTCCTCCGAGAGAAGTGATCATGAACACGATCTTCCTGATGCAGGATTCCGATAATATTTTTGAACTTACGCCATTGGATAGGCTTACGATACTCAAGAATGTCTTCAATCTCATGGGTATCGATGAAGCCAAGGAGGTGCTTGCAGACAAAAAAAGAGAGATCCGATACAAGATCAAAGCCACGACAGATATCTCCAGATTCAATGAGAAGCTGAAAAGCGGGATCAAAAGCTATCTATTGCTGTTCGATAGCACAAAGGATATGGTAAAAAAAGAAATCGACACGGAAGCATACGAACGCTATTTCGAAGAGCGAGGAATGGTGGAAGAGAAGGTCCAGATAGGAGATTTCTCCCTCAAAGACTTTCCTCTTCAATGGGAAGGTGACCTTCACGATCTGATTGATAAGAAAAAGACAGAAGAGCAAAAAATCGATAACCAGATGGAGACGATCCAGAAAGTCATAACAGAGACCCAATGAAAAGTCAAAGAGATACAAAAGAAAGAGAATGATCTCACGCTGAGCATCGATGCATTGCAGAAAAAGATCGATGCTATCGATATGACAAAGATCGAGGAGCTGAAGCGCCAGAGACAAGAGATCATCACAAGACAGATCGATCATGAGCGTCATATCGCCAAGAAGGCTATATGGGAATATAGCAAGGGATCATGAATTGATATTGATGCCGAAGATGAAGAGGATATCTCAGTAGCGCAAGCATATCTATTCGTGCAAGAGCTTATCCATCAAGGAAAGAAGTGAAGCGAAACGATAAAAAATATTCAGCTTCAGATAGCCAATATCGAGCTCATGGAAAAGAATATGATCGATAAGCGGGAAACGGAAAAAAAGCATAAGAGAGAGAAGATAGGCGACAAAGAGAATCAGATCAAGAAAATGATGGCCACACTTGGTGAACTCGAGAAACATATCGAACTCCAAGCGACGTTCTCATGCGAAAGAATTCAGGAACCTTGCCCATTCATCAAGATCATCAACAAGAAGACATTCGATCAGCTGGAGCATCAAAAGGATGATATCATCGCACAACAGAAAGCATTGGAAGAAGAGATGCAATCTATGCAAAGAGATCTGGGTACATGGGAATCCAACAAACCTACGAATGAATGAACAGGGAAGAAAGCATTGGATGAAGAGAGGCAACAAGCCGAAACGCATATTGAACAGATAAAAAGCATCCTGGACGAAATAGCGTACAAAGAGATCGGGAAACACTATGTTGAGTATATGGAAGAGGACAAGGAAGCGAAAAGGCTGGAAAGAGCTATCCTCGAGATGGAAGAGCAAAGCAAACAAGTAGGAGAACGGAAAATCAGCATCGAAAGAGAGATCGTCCAGAAAGAAGAAATCACAAAGCAACGCGAAGGAGAGCTTGAGACGATAGGCAAGAAAGAAGAGGAACGGAAGATATTAGGGAAACAGAAAGAAAAGATGGATAGCGCTATGATCAGGGCTATCGAAAAGAATCATCTCGCCATGAAGCAATGCTATTATGATATGGAAACGCTGGTGAATGATTTCAAAGAACAACAATTGGAAAGCCAGAAATTGGCTGAACAGGAAACCATGCTCGGGAATCTCTATACCATATTCTCTAAGGAGCTATTGCTACTGGTATTGCAGGATCATCTGCCGATATTGAATGATATCATAAATAACTATCTTGCACAAGTGGTTGATTATCAGATCAACCTGCAGCTCAGGAATGATGCAGAGAAGGTTGAATTGGAAGCGAGAATCATAGATACCAAAGGCATGAGAGATACCAAAAGCTTGAGTTGAGGACAAAGGATAATCCTGAAACTCGTATGGATGCTTGCTATCTCATCATACATCAACTCCCCTATCCTGTTCCTTGATGAGACCATCAACAATCTCGATGCAGATACGGTAGGAAAAGTCGCTGATATGCTTGAGGATTTCGTGAAACAGAGGGATATGAAGCTCTATACTATCACGCACAGCCAACAAATCCAGGAGATGGACATATGGGACAAGATCATTGCCATCGCATAGGATCGTCATACAGAAGATAATTTGCATTCATACTATATTTTTTTATAGTGAAAAAGCTTTTTTAGCTATTGAGAGGAATATGAGATATATCACCATGGTAAAGAGATTCGAGAAAACCCATACCTGCCCGTTTTGTCACGAAAGACCGGAACACATCATAGAAGAGAGCAAGCATTTTATGATACTCCCTGCCCGTGCACAATATGTTAAGCATCATATCCTGATCGTACCCAAAAGACATGTAAATATCCTAGCGACACTGACACATGCCGAGCATGCCGAACTCTATAAGCTAGTGGATAAGCGAGCAAGCAAGCTACATACCAAGCACAAGGACGTAAGCCTGTTATTAAGGGATGGCTTAGTGAACGATCCGAAGATCGGCAAATCCATAAACCATCTACATTTCCATCTCCTACCGGACATAGGAGTGCATATCCAGAGCGACAAAGCATCAGAAGACCGCACCCGACTAGAAGACAACGCATACGAAAGAGTGACGGAGTCATACAGGAAAGCATTTTTATCATAATCCGAGGAATGAAGAATAAGAATCTCATAATATTCATCATCATTACGTTTTTGCGGAGCCTCTTTATCGCTACGCTGAAATTCTTCTTGCGATCATATCTCAAGGATGTTAGCATAAGTCTAGAAGAGATAACAGGATATCTGAGCCTATGAGGAATGATAGCATATCTCATATGATCGTCGCTAGCATATGCATTTCGCAAGAAGACCATCGTATTTTCCGCATGACTCCTAGCGATATTCTGTCTAGCCATTGGCAATGCGCTCGGCTATTATCCGTATCCGGTATTTGTCCTCTTGGTGAGCTGAATCGGATTCGCTTTCAGCCTACGATTAGTGATCAAGTCAATACTGCTGAGTATAGAGATACAGAAGTCCGCAGCTAGCGAGGCGAAAATCAATGGATTGACGAACATAGCGGTATTGATCTGAATGCTGATAGGAAGCTATCTTGGATTGAGCATATTCAAAAGACGATGAACAAACGGATTCCAGATCATCATCAGTGTCTTGGTAGTATCCAATGCCCTTACCATGATGATGGATTATGATACGCATTCCAAGACAGAACCGTTTTCCAAGAAGCTGAAGCACATGTTTCCAAGCATCCGGAGTATCGCTAAGAAATACATTCGGCTATTGGTACCGATAGGGACATTACGGGCGATTTCGACCGCCATCGCACAAAAAATGTTGGAATTCTGAGTCGATGTCTTCGAAAAGACACCGAAGAGCTCAATCCAAGTATTGCTAATATCCTTTACAGGAATAATCTTAGGACACCTGATTTCCGTATTATTCAAAAGAAAGAGGAAATTGCTTGCTATGCTCTTTACCATGATCTTCTGATTGGGCACGATCTATTTCCCTCATATCATCATGAGATACGAATACTACAGCACGCTGAACATATTCTGATTTCTCTGCGGAATCTTTGCATGAATAGCTATCAACCTCCTAGAATGAAGATACTTCTTCCATATCGGAGATGATCACAAGAAAGAGTATTGATCGGTCGCATATGGGATCATAACCAGTATTATGATATACATAATCATGATCGCTACGGATTTTATGGGCAAAGGATTGGGGAATAAGATAACTTTCTTCTTTTTTGGGATCATGCTGTTGCTCATGCCATTTTTCATCAGAAAATTCGATGCGTCTGATATCACAAAGCAATAAACGTCAGAAAAAAGAGGGGGAAAGTTAACAAAAAAGTTGTTTTTATAAAATATTGTCAAGGATAACAACACATCATGGATGTGTTTTTTTGGTTATTTTTCGTCCTTGGAATATACTTATAAAGATTTATATCATTTGCCGGATACTATGAAAAAGAAGGTATTTATAGCAGGAATGTTGATGCTTATAGGATGATTTAGCATCACTATCGCCCAGACAACAAGCACAGAGACAACAAGCACACAGACGACAAGCACTGAAAGCGATGTCGGAAGCGATTTTGATATACAAAATGCCACGAACAACCTCCAAAGCCTAAAATCGGATTTGGATAAAGTCGTAGAAGAGCTCTTTGCATTGGACGCAAAGGAAAGATCATGAGACAACACCATTTCAGACAAATACAGGACTACAAGGAAAGAGATCGTAAATGTCATCCAGACCATCAACCAGACGACAGATACGATAAACGAGCAGCTCCAGAAAATCGAGGCATACAAGAAACTCATGGTACTTACCTACAAGGATATCCAGTCATCAAGGTCAGGTATGGAAGATACAAAAGAATATATTGAGGATTTTGCGAATTTTATCTATAAATTGGACAATAAGCTCTATGATCAGGAAGATAATAAAATCGACGAGCTGAAGCTCCTAGTGAATTCAGAAAACATCCCAGTGACGCTAGCTAATGATAATATGGTACAATCGATGATGTCCCAGCTCAACAACCTGATGGGTGATTTCCAAGAAAATGAGCAATCGCAGCTTGATACGATGAAAAAACTCAATGATCTCAAGACCAAGACGAAAGAAGCGATAGCACAATATCAGATTGAAATAGAGAAATTGCAGCAGAAAAAGAATTATTTACTCCAATTCATGAAACTCTATCAGAAAGATGCAGCACAAAGAAAACTGACATTGGAGAACTTCTTTGAAAGCACGAAATGAGTGTATGACAAGACCATCGAATTCGTTAAGGGGATCAAAAAATGAGTATACAACGTAGATTTCGATATGGAGAAGAAGCTACCACTATTGAATAAGCTTGAAGAAGACAATCAAGCATATCCATTTGCTTGGCCGCTCTACCCTATAGAAGAGATCCAGACATACTTCTGAGATATGGCATTCCAAAAAGAATACGGTGTCCCTCAAGTGGGAATACAGATCAAAGCCGTACAATCGACTCCGGTATATGCAGCACGCAACGGAATCGTCTATTTCGTCGCAGACAATGAAGAGATAGGTATCAATCGAGCGATGCTAGTACACACCGATGGATATGTTACTATCTATCAATATCTCAATAAGACCGTCGTCAAGCCGGGAGATATCGTGAGAAGAGGGCAATTATTATGATATAGCTGATGAGAGCCTTGAACAAGGGGTGCGGGATTCATCTCCAAAGGAGCAAATATTACCTTCGAGATTTTCAAGGATGGTATAGCGATGGATCCTTTCGATCTCTTGGATGCTAGCATCGTAAAAGAGAAAGAGGCGTTACCAGAAGGATATCAGATCAAATACCTGAGAGATAAATACGTAAGACCTATCGACATAACAAATCTCGAATTGATGACAGGAGATACCTTGCTTGACAGAGAGAAACAATTCCTCTGGAGGTATGGTGTGGGGGTATATAGGCAGCCAACCTTCCGGGAAGATGTCGTGAAAGGAACGAATATCGACAAAGACGTAGTGATCTGCATTGCATTCGCGGAAAGTACCTTAGGGCATTATTTAAGCACGAACAACAATATCGGTAATGTGGGAAACAACGACAGATGAGACAGGGTATGATTTTACTCTGCATATGCAGGAGCGAGAGCTATTCCAGTGACATTGAACAATGCGGCCCTGGGAAACTATCACACTATCAATCAGCTTTCAAGATACGGAAATAAGGACGGAAAGATCTATGCATCAAGTCCTATCAATCGGCAGACGAACGTCTTGAAATGCCTGAGTCAGATCAAAGGATATTATATCCCAGAAGATTTCCCATTCAGGACCTGACCGAATCCGAATATCGACAACCCTACTCCTGAGACCGTCCAATTCGGAGAAAGCTTGAGCCAATAAGAAAATATATATATCAATCAAGAGGACTGAGTCATAATGATTCAGTTCTTTTTTTTATGCTACATATCATTGTTTTCCATAAAGGAATGTATAGGGTAACGGACATATCATTTTACATGATAACGGGAGCGTCATGCAGAAATGGTCCATTCATCACATCTTCGCGCAGGATAAAAGAAGGCAGTATAATATACATATCAAAGAGAATAGAACGACAATAGAAAGAGATAAACATAATGCTCTGCATATGTTCTTCGGAAATGATAAGCCTAGAGAACAGTTATTGACCTTGCTCAAGCTCAACGAATCAGTAATCGATCCTGAGACAAGAGCAGCATTAAAAGAGATATTGGAAATACCTGAGGAATGATTCTATATCGAGGAGATCTTCAATCAGAGATATAAGAATAAGAACATATAGATTGGTCGGTATATTTTCGGAACAAAAAAAAGAGCCGGTAAAGTGCTCTCTATGTCCGAGGATTTTTTGCTCCATGATGGAGCGGGTGACGGGACTCGAACCCGCAACAGTCTGCTTGGAAGGCAGGCACTCTAGCCAATTGAGTTACACCCGCATATCTAATGTAGAATGTGTACAATTCAGAATGCAGAACTAATGGTAAGATATTTTGTTCTGAATTCTACATGCTTAATTCTGAATTTTTATTTGGGCCTAGCTGGACTCGAACCAGCGACCAATCGGTTATGAGCCGACTGCTCTAACCAACTGAGCTATAGACCCATGGAACAATTCTTAATGTTCAATTTCTAATTTCTAAACGACATGTTTGAAAATTGAAAATTAGAAATTATTTTTTGATGGTGGGTGATAGAGGACTGAACCCCGTAGGACTACGGGGCGGGCCTATGACCCTCTGCTTATAATCATAATATGGTTATGGTGGGTGATATAGGACTCGAACCTATGACCCTCTGCTTGTAAGGCAGATGCTCTAGCCAACTGAGCTAATCACCCATATAATCGGTCCCACGGGGAATCGAACCCCGATTGCAGGATTGAAAGTCCCGTGTCCTAACCGTTAGACGATGAGACCATGATGGTATACATGGCGGAATGGAAGGGACTCGAACCCTCGACCTCCCGCGTGACAGGCGGGCGTTCTAACCGGCTGAACTACCACTCCAAAGCACATTAGCCGACTATCGGAATCGAACCGATAACCTATCGCTTACAAGGCGATTGCTCTGCCAGTTGAGCTAAGTCGGCATACCAGCATCGCTATGCGGTCTTCTTAGCGAATGCTTTTGCTACTCTGGACTTCTTCCTTGCGGCGGTATTCTTCTTGATGATGCCGACCTTTTGGCACTTGTCGATATATTTATATACCTTAGCAAGCTCTTCTTGACCAAGCGATTCATTCTTATGTAAGCTTTTCAAGAGTTTTTTGATAGCCATTTTCATTCTGAGCTTAAATTCTGTATTCCTCTTCTGGAGTACGAGAGATCTATTAGCTGCTTTCTTTGCTGATTTAGTGATTGGCATAGGGAATATATACAAAGTATAAATGATGATCAAACTCCGAGGGAGGGACTCGAACCCACGACCCAGTGGTTAACAGCCACTTGCTCTACCGACTGAGCTACCTCGGAATATCAGTTATTTTTTCAATGAAGTTAGCTATAATAATCCAGAACAGGTTTTCAACCTAAAATGAATGAATTACCGGGGACAGGACTCGAACCTGCACACCGTAAGGCACTTGGTTCTAAGCCAA